>NZ_JBFAQM010000032.1:0-99024 GCF_040677315.1 Actinoplanes sp. NPDC049316
GGGGGGGGGGCGGTTTTGGTGGTGGTGTGGGTCGCGGGCGTACCTGCGTGGTTTGTTGGGGGGGGGCGCGGGGGGGCGTCCCCCCCCCGGCCCACCCCCCCGCCCCGGGCGGGTGGAAAGGTGGCGGTACTCAGACCTTCAGCAGGTCAAAGGCGACGAGCTTGAGATCGCCGGTGGCGCCGGTCAGCACGCGGTTGGCGCGCACGAGGTCGTCCTTGGCGGGCTGGTAGTGGTCCAGGTACTCGGTGATGGCCTGGTATCCGGCCCACCGGCTGCCCTTGATGGCCTTCTGCGTATCGGCCTCGGTGATCAGGTACTTCAACGTGCCGAGCCGCTGCTTGGCGTTGCGCTTGGTGGTCTCCGACGCGTTGTCCTTGACCGGGAACACCTGTCCGACGACCTTCTCGAACTCGCGCATGGTCAGCGTCGTGTTCAGCATCCGCTCGGCGGCCTGCTCGAAGGTGTCCATGTACTTCCACATCAGCCCGAGCGCCTCCCGGGCCTGGCTGATCTGGGAGCCGACGTTGCTGGTGTGCCGGAAGGTGTAGTGCCCGACCGCTGACGCGAACGCGGCTCGCTGGGTATTGGCGCACACGACCCGGATCGGGCTGGCGTCCACCCGCAGCGCGGCGGTCCCGTCATGCGACGTGGTGCCGATCAGATATAGGTCCATCCGGTCGACTCCGGCGATGGTCATTGCGTCCGGCAGCTTCATCGTGACGAACACGCTTTTGCCGCGGCGTAGGCTGCCGGCGGTTTCGAAGTGGGCGCCGCCGACCTGGTCCACGAGCTGGTCTAGCATTTCGGCGCACTGCTCGTTCTGGACCACGGTGTAGTCGGTGCCGACGATGCCCAGATACTCCGTGGCCCCGGTGACCGGGTTGCGGCGCACGGTCATCCGCCTGTCGTCGGCGGGGATCTGCACCTCGACGCCGTTGACGATGTCGATGCCGACCGTAGGGATGGTCCGTACGCCCCAGTCGCCGAGCTTGGCGGCGGCCATGATCTCTTCGGCCTTCATGGTCTTCTGGGTGACGGTGCCGAGCCGGTGCCAGGCCGACAGGCGGGCGCTGGCGAACGCGGTGCTGCCGTCGGCGAATTGCTCGAGTTCGTGTGGCACAGGGTTCTCCTTCTTTCGTAAACGGGTGCGGGGCCGGGCGCATGTGCGCTCGGCCCCGCGAGGATGGGAATCGGTCAGGACTGCTGGGTGTCGCTGGTCTCCTGGTCGTTGTCGGTCTGCTCGGCCTGGTCGTCGCCTGCGTCGTCGGTGTCGCCGGTGTCGGTGTGCTCGGTTTCCGTCTTGTCCTCGGCGGTGTCGTCGTTGACGACGGGTTTCGGGAAGACGAAGGTCAGCGGCGCTTCGGAGACCAGCAGGATGTTGCCCGCGGCGGCGGCCTTGGTGCAGTTGTTGCGCACGGCGCCGGAGCTGACGTTGCGACCGCCCAGCTTCGCGCTGATCGCGGTGGCGATCTCCTGCGGAGTCATCGGCCGGCCGGGGCGGGCGACCAGTTCGGCGACGGTCAGCTTCTCCAACTCGCCGCGCTGGAAAGGCTGGTTGCCGTCGGTGTTGGCGGTCGCGTCGTTGCGGTGCCCCAGGGTGCTCGGGGTGTTGTTCAGCGTGCGCGGTGCCAGCCGGGTCGGCAGTTTCACGGCGTGGACCTCGTCGTCCGGGCCGAGGATGTGCAGGGTTCCGTCGGTGCGGATCAGGCTTTGCACCGCGGCGACGGCGGTCGGGGTGCTCGTGACACCGCGGATCACTTGGAAGCACAGGGCGCAGCGCGGCGGCTCCGGGTTCGGATCGACCTCGCTGGCCTTGGTCGGTCCGGCGATCCACCGCCCAGGCTGGCCGGTCTTGGGCGGCAGGCGGCGGGCAGCATCGGCCTGCTGCATCGCGTCGAGCAGCCGGACGGTGGTGGGGTGACTGATGCCACTCTCGGCGACGATCATGTCGACGGTCGCGCCGTCGTCGCCGAATTCGGCCAGGACACCCTTGATGGCCATGACCTTGCGGTCGCCAGGGCGGGGCGGCGCGACGACCGCACGCGGTTCGCCCCTGGCCGGGGCGTCCGTGTCCTCCTCCTCGTCGTCCTGGTCCTCGGCCTCATCAGCGTCGTCCTCGTCGGTGTGGCCGTCGCCGTCGGGCGTGTCCTGCTTACCGGTGGCCTCGTCGCCGGGATCACCGGTTCCCGGGGACGGGGTGTCGTCGCCGGTCGGCGAAATCTCGTCGCTGGCTGCCTCGTCGGCCGGGTCGGAATCCGGCTCGTCTGACGTCTCGTCCGGGCCGGCGGTGTTCTCGTCGGCGATGTCGGCCGCGTCCAGCGCGGCGGCGGTGTCGTCCGACAGGGTCCAGCGGGCGGGTGTGCCCTCGGCCGCGTCGCCGCCGAGGTCGATCTCGACGATCAGACCGGCGTCGGCCAGGGTCCGGATGGCCTTGTCGGTGGTGGACCGGGCCTTGCCCGATTTCTCGGCCAGCTCGTGGACGTTGCCCTGGCCGAGTTCGGCCAGCGCGGTGAGGACGGCCTGTGTGGCAGGCGTCAGGGACTGCAATTGCATGGGGTTTCCCTCCTCGGGAATAAGGGGTGACGCCCCGGCACCGGACGGCGCTGGGGATGGTTCTCGACGGCACGTGCGACCAACGGGTGGCCACACGCGAATCGAGGGGTGAACGCCCGGCGTGAATGGGCCGGGGTGATCAGCGGCGGGAGATCCGGCGTTCGCCGGACGCGCGCAGGTGGTAGAGGCGGTCCTCGACGCGGTCGCGGTAGATTCCGGCGATGCCGTGGGCCAGGCGAACGGGGCCGGGGAACTCTGCGGGGTCGAGTTCGACGTCGGCCGTGTTGATCTGAGCCCGTACGGCTCGTCCGGCGATCTTCTGCTTGCGCAGGTAGTCGTGGTGCGGCAGGACGATCAGGACGGTGTCGCCGGGGTTGACGTAGCGTCGCCGGACCGGCTGCACCGGGTTCGTCGCGACGTGTCCGGTGCGGTCGGGATCGGTGATGAGCCGGTCGAGGTGAATGCGCGCACCGTGGTAGTCGCTGACGTGGCCGCTGATCTCGTCGAGCCTGCCGGCCAGCACCGTGGGCGAACTGTTCAGGTCGTCGCCGTTGATGAGCAGAGTCCGCAACTCGTCCACCGCCGTGAGCAGCACCTCGCGGGCGAGGCGAAGCTGATCGGCGGATGCCGGGAACGCTGCGGCGGCCGGGACGGGATCGGCGGCGTGCTGGTCGAGGGTCCGCCCGGTGGTCCGGACAATCCACCTCTCCACCAGGTCGAGGTACATCACGGGTCTCCTTTCACATGGGTCGGGCACGCCGAAGACCGGCCGCAGTTGCGTTGCGGCCGGTCTTCGAGGTGTGGTGGAGGGGGTGTGTCAGGCGATGGCGACGGCGCACAGGCGTGCGCGGTTGTGCAGGGTGCGCAGGTACATGCACGCCTCGTTGAGGAACCGGAGCCGGTCGGCTGCGGTGGTGGTGGCGGGCCGCATGATGCGTCCGTCGGTGGTGATCAGCGCGTCGCCGACGAGTGCGGCTCGCCAGTAGAGGCCCGCGTAGGTGGCCTCGCCGGCCTGGTAGAGCGACAACTCGTACGGGTCGAAGACGTGGCCGCCGTTGAAGGCGAGCATCGCCAGGACGCGGGGCTGCTGCTCGAAGCGGCGACGGGCCTCGGCCAGGCTGACCTTGGCCGGTTCGGCGTGGTGCTGGGCGAGGAAGTCCTCCCAGAGCCGGGCGGGCTTCGTGGTGGCGTTGATGTGGTAGTTCCAGGCTCGCCAGCGGGCGACGGCTTCGTTCGCGGCGATCATGGACATGCCGGACAGATCGAGTCGGCTCTTACGGCCTCCGGCGGCGAGGGTGATGGCGCCGAACTTGCGGGCGGCGTCGAGCAGGTAGTAGCCGAGGAATCGGGTCAGCCAGCCGATGAACTTGCGGTGCCGCACGCGGAACCGGCGGGCGGGGGTGCCGTTGGCGTTCATGAGGTCGTTGACCTTCTCACTGGCGGCGAACCAGTCGGCGTCCTCGCCGGGGTTGAAGCAGACGGTGACGATCTGGTCGGTCAGCGGGGCGGATGTGGGCATGGCGGTGCTCCCTTCGCGAAGCGGGTTGGGGGTGGTGATGCGCGGTGGTGCCACCGGATCGCGGCGTCTGGACCGGCGGGAAGCTGCCGAAAGGAATGCGCGGGGCGCAGATCACGAGCCGACCGGAGAAGGTGGGCTATGGGTGAGCTGGGCCGGGCACGGGCAGTCCCGCGAGGCGGGTCGAGACGGGCGGCGGTGCGAACAAAAGAGATAAGAGAAGAAGCTGCACCGTAGCTTCGTGATCTGACAGCGCCGCCGCTGTCAGGATTCGCGATCATGCCCGTGACCTGGGCTGACAGGTCGAGCCGTGCAGCTGTCAGCGGCTGTCAGGCGCGGAAGACGCCGCCTGCGAGGTTCGGGTTGCCCGCTATGGGCTGGCCGTGGTCGCTGGGCAGCTCGGCCAGGGAGACCCGGCTGGTGGAGCCGCGCGGGAGCCAGACGCGGGCGGCGGGATCGGCGGCGTGGGTGGCGGTGGCGACCGGGACGCCGGTGTGCTGGCCGGGTAGAAGCCGGTGCAGGTGTTCTTCGCGTTGCTCGCTGCCGAGCCAGAACAGCACCGGGTATCGGGTGCCGCCGCTGTCGCGGATGAACGTCGCGTACTTGTCGAGTTTCGCCACGACCCGGCTACCGAGGGCTTCGCTGCCGGTGTCGGCCTCCAGGAAGAAGCCGACTGTGACGGCGCCGGCGGTCCAGAGGCCGTGCCCGTCGGCGGTGATGGTCCGGAACTGCTTGTGGGTGACCTGCTCGGACCACCACCGGTCGAGGCGGGCTTCGTCGTGCCGGCGGGCATGCTCGATCAGACGCACGAAGAACTCGTTGGTCAGCACGAGGTGGGTCAGGTGCGGGTTGGCCGACAGCCGTTGCACGGTCTGGTTGCTTGATCGGGTGGTGGGCTCGGGCCGTTGGTGGGCGGCGGCTTGGAAGCGTTGTCCGTTGTGGCCGAGCGTCCAGTGCCATGGCTGGCTGCCGCCGCCGTCGCGGGGGAACCGGAACCGTTCGATCAGGCCGAGGGCGGCCAGCTCGTTGAGCCGGATCTGGCAGGTTCGCCGCGCGGTGAACAGCATGCGGTGGATCTGGCCGGTGGTCAGGACCTGGTGGCCGTCGAGGAGCTGGAGCAGGAGCCGGTCACGGCTGGTGATGTGGGGATAGATGGCCAGCAGGCTGGCCGTACGAGAGAGCGGCATAGACGTCACCCCGGTGGGAGAAGGACACCCTGTAGGGAGTCTGGACGTGTGGATCTTGGATTCCGGATGGCCGTCAGGTCTGTTTGCCCAGCTCAGGAA
Source organism: Actinoplanes sp. NPDC049316 (assembly GCF_040677315.1). Taxonomy (NCBI): domain Bacteria; kingdom Bacillati; phylum Actinomycetota; class Actinomycetes; order Micromonosporales; family Micromonosporaceae; genus Actinoplanes; species Actinoplanes sp. NPDC049316. The sequence continues at coordinate 5,356 of NZ_JBFAQM010000032.1, forward strand.
CCTGACAGGCGACGGGTAGGGGGCTCGTCTGGGGCCTCGTGTCGCAGACACCCCCAGACGAGCCCCCGATGCCGCACCCGGACGAGCCCCCGGACGCAGCCGGTGGTCAGCGGTCCCGGTCGGTCATACGCCGCTTCATGACCGTGCGCGCCAGCTGCTGCATCGGCGGCTCCTCCCCGGCGGGCGTGTTCGCGGCGGCGCACGCTTGCCGGATCGCCGTCGGTTCCCCGTCGGGTTCCGGCGGCGGGTTGGTGACGAAGGTGAATGCCGGGAGTTCCCGGTTGTCCACCAGCACCCGGGCCACGGCGGTGAACACGTCGAGGTGGGCGAGGTCGTGCTCGTCCACCTCGGGTTTGGTGTGCCGCGACAGTTCCCGCGCGTCGGCCGGGTCGACGTTGAAGATCGCCTTGGTGCGGGCGTTCGCGCTGATCGCCGCGGCGACGTCCTTCGGCAGCTGAGCGAGGTCCTGGTGGGCCATCACCAGGCCCAGCCGGTACCCGCGCGCCTCGGCCAGCATGTCCCCGACCGAACCCGGCAGGGTGAGGAAATTCTGCACCTCGTCCACGTACAGCGTGGCGTCCTTGCGCTGGTCCTCACCGATCGCGGCGCGGGCGATGGCGGCCTGCCACACCCGGGCGACGATCAGCGAGCCGAGGATCCGGCTGGTCTCCTCACCGAGTTGGCCTTTCGGCAGCCGGCACAGCAGCACCCCACCGTCGAGAACACGGCCCATGTCGAACGACGAGTGGGCGTTGCCGATCACGTTCTTGACGAAATCCCGCAGTAGGAACGCTCTGAGCCTCGCGAGGACCGGTGCGATGACCTGCCCGCGGAACTGCTCGTTGATGCCGTCGTACCAGAGCCAGAACCCGCCGAGCCCGTCCGGGTCGTCGAGGCCCTGGGTGAACCGGCCGCGGAATTGCCGGTCCTGCAGCAGCGACGGCACCAGACTCAACGTGGGTTTGGCGTGCCGCATCAGAGTCAAACAGGCGACGCGCATCGTGTCGTCCATCCGCGGCCCCCACTGCCCTTGGAAAATCTTCGCGAAGATCCCCACCAGGTTGTCCACCGCCAGATGCGGATCGCCCTGGTCATCGAGGGGGTTGAAGCACGCCGGGTTCTCCTGGTCCGGGTCGATGATGTGGATGCGGTCGGCGTAGGAGGCCGGGAGCCGGTCGAGGACGTCGTTGATCAGATCCCCACGTGGGTCGATGACCACGGTCCCGCGCCCGGCCTTGATGTCGCCGAGGATCAGATTCAGCAGCAAGGTCGACTTGCCGACGCCGGTCTTGCCGACGATGTGCATGTGCTGCCGCGAGTCGACCACCTTGAGCCCGACCTTATGGTTGCCGACCTGCGAGCGACCCAGCATCTTCACACCCCGGCCACCACTCGGGACCTGCACCGGCGCCGGCACCGCCTTGGCCCGAGCCCGATCCAATCCGGGCACCGCCAAGTCCTGCGGCAGCGCGGCGATTCCCGCGAGCTCCGGCACAGTGGCCAGGAACCCGCGCCTCAGGCGCCGCCCGGAGAGGGTGGCGACCGGGTGCGGCATCTTCATCCGGCGCAGCCGGTTCGGGCCGGTGTACGCCGCTGCGGCCGACGCGATCGTGTGCCCGAGCCCGATCAGCCGCCGCCGGACCTCTTCGGCCCGTTGCGGCGTGGGCGGCGTCCTGTCCGCCTGCGCGGCGACCGCGAACCTGATCGCGATCTCGAAGTGCGGCACCCGCACCGCCTTCTCCACTACGGTGCGCGCCTCAGCCCCGGCGACCGGATCCCTGACCTCCGGTCGGGAGACCGTGCGGGCGGTGGTGGTAGTCCGGGAGGGGCCGGGAAGGAATACCTCGAGCAACCACAACAGCGGTTCGATCGCCAGCCGGGCCGCACCTGCGGCGACGCGGGTCGCCGGGTCGGGCCGCCCATGCGGATCGCTGGTGGAGGTGGACGCCGACCGGCGGGCCGCCCGCACGCGCCGTGCGGACGCGGGCCGGGCGAGGACCTGAACGCACGCGTACTCGCGGTGCCAGACCTCGGCCCCGGCCGACAGCAGCGCCCGCAACGGGTCCGCGTCGTGCTCGACGCGCAGCGGCAGGACGTCGGCGTGCTGCGGCCAGTGCGCCCCGCCCGCCTGCTCACCCACCTTCGCCGGGATCGGCGCGCCCGCGTCGGCGACGGTCAGGGTCGCGGCGGGCCAGGCCGCGCGGACGGCGGCTTCGACCGCGCCGGGCGGGACGGTGCCGGGCACCCACACCCGGATGGCCAGGGCGCGGCCGGTCCAGATGTATTCCCAGCCGACGTGCGGGTAGCCGTAGATCCGGCGTCGCCACACCGAGGGCGTGAGCACGCCCATCAGGGTGGTCCAGAACGCGGCGGCGGCCTCAGCGGTGACCTCCGGCGGCGCGGCGATCGTCACCCAGCGCGCGCCGGTGACGAACCGGCGGTGCCGCCAGTTGAGCACCTGGTCGTGACCGAACACGGCAGCCACGACCAGCGCGGCGGCGATAAGGCCGAGCCACGGCCGGGCGACTACCCAGTGGCCGAGGTCGGCGGGCCAGGTCGGTGCGGTGGTCATGCGCCCACCTCCCCGATCCCCGTCACAGCGATCTTGTGTTCGGCGGCGGAGCCGACGCTGCGAAACGGAATCCGCGACCGGCCGGCAACCAGAAGGCCCTCTCCGCGTGATGCCGCCAGCAGCATCCGGCCCTCCCCGGCCGTGAGCCCGAATGCGTCGGTGACCGCGTCGATCGACTGGGTGGACTGGCGCATCAGCACCTGGGTCGCGGCGTTGGAGACCACGGCCAGGCCGAGATCGGTTGACAGGACGTCGGCGGCGTCCTGGGTGATCACGCACAGCCCGGCGAGGCGCTTGCGGGCGGCCTTGGACATGCGGAACAAGAACCGTGCGCCTTCGCCGTCGCGCATCAGCAGCCAGGCTTCGTCGACCACGACGAGTTGCCGCCGCCGGCGCGAACCGGTGGCCGGAGCGTCGATGCTCGACCAGATGGAATCCAGCGCGAGCAGCGTGCCGACCGTGCGCAGTTCGTCTGGCAGGTGCCGCAGTGACCAGACCACGAGGTGACCGCCCGGGACGGCGGTGGTGGGGCCGTCGAACAAGCTGGAGAAGTTCCCGACTGTCCACGGCGCGAGCCGGGCGGCGAGCTGCACGGCGGCCGGATCGGTGTCGGTGGCTAGCGTCGCGGCGAGGTCGCGCAGCAGCGGGGCGGGTCTGCTCCAGGTGGCCGGGTCGGCGTTGATCCCGGCCGTCGCGTAGGTGGCGGTGATGGCCCGGTCCAGGGCGGCTCGTTCGGCCGGCGGCGGCGCTGCGCCGAGCATTACCGCGATCAGCGTGTGTAGGTAGAGGCCGCGTCTGGTGAGTGTGTCGGGCCGGTCGTCATCGGGTAGATCGAAGGGGTTGACCCGTACCCCGGGCACACCGAGCTGCACGACCGTGCCGCCGACGTGTTCCGCGAGGGGCGTGTACTCGTCCTCCGGGTCGATGACTGAGACCGTGGTGCCCTGGTAGAGGTTGCGCAGGACTTCGAGTTTGACGAAGTAGCTCTTGCCCGCACCGCTGCGGGCCAGGACCACGCTGTTGTGGTTGTCCTGCGTCCACCGGTTCCACAGCAGGACGCCGTTGCTGGTGGTGTTCAGTCCGTAGAGCACACCGTCCGGGGCGGTGACGGTGCCGGGGGCCGGGGCGGCGAGGTCGGCCGAGGCAAGCGGGAACGCCGCGGCCAGGGCGGTGGTGTCGAGGATGCGCCGCTGCCGTAGCGGGTCCACGCCCATCGGCAGGGTCGAGATCCAGCCCTGCTGGTGGCGGAACGTGGCCGGTTGCAGGTCCAGAAGGACGGACGCGGCGGCCGACTTCACCCCCGCGGTGACAGTGCGCAACTCGTCCAGATCACGGGCATGGATCGTGACGTAGATGCCGGTCTCGAACAGCTTCGCCGCCCCACGGGCGACCCGTTCGGCGAGGTCAGCGGCGTCGGCGGCTGCGGCGTCGGTCATCGGGTCGCCGAGGCCGCCTTTACCAGCGTCCAGACGACGCGACGATTCCAGGCGGGCACGCTGGCGTTTGAGCATCGGCGCGGCCAGCTGCGGCGCGACCGGGCTGATGTGGACCGCGACATCGACCCGGCCCGGGTAGGACAGCAACGGGTCGAGCCAGGCCGGGCCGACCTCGGCCGGGTAGCCGCACACGACGAACGTGGCGGCGTAGCCGTCCCCGACGCGTACGTGTGCCGGGGTGACCGTCAGCGCGGCCGGGGACGGCATGTCCGCCCCGGCCGCGAGGTTCTTGTTCGTCTTCAGCAGGTTCACGACATGCTCCGTACGGTGATCGGGGCGCCGGGCACCGCACGCGGGCCAGGCACCGGAGGGTTGAAGGGATCGACGGCGGCGGCCATGGCCGAGGCGACGGCCGGCCCGTCCAGCGCGGCGGCTTCGACACCGAGGCCGGACAGCGCGCGTACCGCGGCGTCGGCCGCGTGCTCGCCGGTGACCACGGCGAGGACCTGGCGGCGCAGCGGATCCCGCTCGGCGTCCAGATCGAGCAGGAATGCGGCGTAGTCGTCGGCGGCGGACGCCAGTGCCGGGTGCGGCAGGCGCGGCGCGACGTCGGCGGTCGCCTGCGCGTACCCGCTCAGGTCGTGCCGTTGTGCTGCGACGAGTAGTTGCGCCGGGCCGGTCAGCGAGTTGAGGAACCGGCCGAACCCGTCCAGCAGCGCGCCTTGCTCGCCGCCGGTGCGCAGATGGATGTTCGTGGTGCCGCAGGCGATGAGCACCTTCGCGGTGCCTTCGCTGGTGAGCACTCCGGCCGGGCTGATGCTGGTAACCGGGGAGCGCAGCGGCGCCGGGATGCTCGGCTTGCCGGCCACGGCGGCGACCGAGCTGGCTCTCGGCTGGCCGGGGGCGAGAGTGCGCGGGCTGTGCGACATCGTGAAGCCGTGCTTCAGCCACACGTTCAGCGGCAGTCCGTCGCGGCGGCCGATGGCCAGCGCCACAGCGACGGCGAACACGATGATCCCGGCGGCGATCCAGGCCGCAGGCGGCAGGAGCGGGCCGTAGGTGCGGTAGGCGCTGAACCCGGCCAGGGCGGGACCGCCGATGATGGCGAGTTGCCGGAAGGTCAGCCCGAAGGCAATGCGGTCCGGTTCGGAGACGTTCGCCGGTACCACCGCGCGCGGCGTGGTGTCCTCGTTGCTCATCGCCCACCCCGCAGCAGGGGAATACGGCGGGCGACGCCCTGCATGACCACGACCCGCAGCAGGAAGCCGCCGATGTTGGGCGAGCCCTTACGGGTTATGTAGCGGCCTACCAGCGACGGGATCTTGATCGTGAGCCAGAGCATCACGACGACCAGCACCAGGTTGAACGTGTCCGAACCCTTGACTCCCAGGACGATCGGCAGGTTCGAGTCCGGGTTGATCACCATGTCGATGCCGGTGGTGAATGCGACGGCTTGCAGCGCCGGGGTGGCCAGGCAGCCGCCGAGCGAACGCCACCACAGGTCGGCCGCGCCCTGGGTCCACGGGGTGGCGTAGCAGGCCAGCGCCACCGGCGCGATCCCGGCGAGGACCAGCAGCACGCCGACACGCACGAACCAGCTCCCGATGAGCATGGCCATCAGCACGACGATCAGCAGGCCGATGATGGCGATCAGCAGCGCGCTGCCGTCGTCGTCCAACGCCGCGTTGATGCGGGCCTTGACGAAGTCGACGGTCTCCGTGGTCGGTGCCGTGGTGCCGCTCATGGAGGTCGTGAGCGCGTTGGCGATGGTGATGAGCTGTCCGGTCAGTGGCACGGAGAACGCGGAGAGCAAGAAACCGACTACCAGGCGCGGGATCAACTCTTTGATGCCGTAGCGCATCTGGACCGAGTCACCGGTCATGGTCGCGATGCCCACGGCGATGATGGCGAGAACGAAGCAGGAGTCGACGACCAGCGCGCTCTTGTCGGCGATCGACGTGACCTGCGGCAGGACGGTGACGTCCGGGGAGGCGAACAGTGTTGAGGCCAGCAGGGCCAGTAGCCCGCTGAGCAGGTCGACGACCTGCTCAGCGAGCCAGGTGACCAGGCCGTCCATCAGCCAGTCGGTCATGATCGGTCAGCCGCCGAGGATGCTTTGCAGCACATCGAGGACCACCGGGGACAAGACCGCCAGCGCGTAGCCGATCAGCGCGGACTTGAAGTTGCCCTTGGCCTGCTCGACCTGGGCGGGATCGCCTCCGGCGGCCATGTAGCGCAGGCCGCCGATGACCAGGAACATCGTCGCGACGACAGCGATGATGCCCATGATCCAGCCGGTGATGCCGTCGATGACCTGCGGGATGGTCTTGGCCGCCGCTAGCGGCACGTCGGCTGCTGCGGCGAGGGACAGAAGGGTGAGACTGGTGTGCATCGCGAGGCTCCACAGGAGTTCTGCGGGGCCGCCGCGATGGGGACCGGGGCGAAGGTCGTGTGAGGTCCGGTGGGGGCGCTCCTCCTCGCGTGTCGCGAAGGGTTGCGGTGTCAGTGCGCCGCGCCAGCCGTGCCGGACCATCGGAGCTTCGCCGCTGGGGTGGTCCCCACCGGGCGGGCATGCCGTGGATGACATGCACCGCCCAGATCCGTGCTGTCAGGTAGATCGAACTCGTGCCACTCCTGTCACGAGCTGACACGATCGGTCAGGACGGATAGACATCCGGAACGCACGGGAAGGCGCGCTTATGGACGACGTGACCCCCAGGCAGAGATCGCTTGAGCGGTGGATGCGGACACCGCCGTTGACGCGGTACTCGCCCGAGGCTCGGGTGGCGGTGTTCATCGACTTCGAGAACCTGGTCTGCGGCGCAGGCAAGGGCCTCCCCGGACAGAGCGAGCCGATCCCCGCGAAGGCGCTGACCCACCTGTGCCGCGGGTTCTACGGCAACGCCTCGATCCGCAAGGCGTACGCCGACTGGGCCAACACCGGCTTCGGCCGCTACCAGCCCGCATTGGCCAACAACGGCGTCGACCTTGTCCAAATCGCCCACCACGGCATCGCCGGGAAGAACGCCGCAGACATTCGCATGGCCGTTGACGCGATGGAAGTCCTCATCAGCCACCCTGATGTGGACGTGTTCATCCTGGTCACCGGAGACAGCGACTACTCGCCACTGGTTCACCGGCTGCGCGAGTTCGGCAAACACGTCGTCGGTGTCGGCACGCAAGCCACCGCCAGCCAGCGGCTGGTGTCGGTGTGCTCGGAGTACAAGTTCTGGGGCACGGTCGTCGCCGAGGTAGAACCGGCCGCCAGGCCCGCTGTGACCGCCGTCTTCGACATCTCGGCGGCCGAAGCCCTGCTGGTGCGCGCCTTCGAGCAGATCCCCACCGACACTCCCACCGCCGGCACCGTCAAGAACAAGATGCTCGTGCTGGACCCGTCGTTCGACCAGGCCAACTACGGCTGCCGTACCTTCCGCGACTTTCTCAACCGCCTGCCGCACCGGGTTGCCACCGCAGGGCATTCCGGTAACGACATCACCGTGCGCCTGATCGCCGCACCATCGTGAGCGGCCCGGTGATGACGGTCGGCTGAAATGGATCGAGGCCGCACCGAGCGGATGCTCGGTGCGGCCTCGATTGGCTGATGTCAGCAGCGCCTCATGCTGCCGTCGTGCTGGTGCTGCGGTCGCTCGGCGCGAAGGGGCCGGACAGGTCGCCGCTCCTGACCGCGGCCGCGACTACTCGTTCGGCGCGGCGGCGCCGCATCCGCAGCGCCGGGGCCGTGGTGCCTTGTTCGGCGGCGAGTTGTTCGATCAGCGCGTCGCCGAAGCGGGTGGCGCTGATCAGCTCGGCGGCTTCGTCGGTGATCAGGCCGGCGGCGGCGGCCCGGCCGAGCAACAGGTCCGGGTGGCCGTAGGGCATGCGCGGGGTACGGGAGCCGGTGGACAGATCCAGCGGTAGTTCCTCACTGTCCTGGTCCTTGATCACGGTGGCCCCGGCGCGCCAAGCCGTCCAGCACATCCGCAGCCACAGTCGCGGCTTGTCGAGATCCGTGGTGCGCAGCGCCTCCAGGAAACCAGCCAGGACCTCGGAGTCGACGTCGTCGGCGAGCCGGGGCCGCCCGGTGCTGATCTTCGCCGCGAGGTGGGTCAGGGCGGGCAGCGCGACCCCGATCGCGCCGACGACCCAGGCCGGTCCCCATTCACGGGCGTGGCGGGCGAGTTGCCGCCACAGGATGTCGGTGGTGTCGCTGTCATACCGCTCGTACACCAGCAGGGTGCGCAGCCGGTCCAGCGGCATCGTCGTGTCCGGTAGGCCCGGCACCGGCCGGGCGTCGAACACCAGCGGAGCCGGTTCACAAGTCAGCAACTCGAACGCCTTCTCCGCGCTGGTCAACGCGGTGTCGGCCGTTTTCGTGCGGGTCGTCGCCATGATCGGTGTCTCCTCGGTCGGGAGCGCGTCGCCCGGTGCGAACGCTCCGAGGCACCGATTGGGACAGCCCGGCCTGACACCGGAAGCGATTGTCAGATCGAGACAGGTCGTGACCGTTCCGGACAGATTCGCCGCCCGCCGAGCGGCTGTCGGGTCGTCGGGGTGACCGGTCCTGACAGGACGAGGCCGAGTTCGATCAGCCTGACAACCGGGATCTGTGCATCGTCAGTGCGCCCGCCGGTCCGGGGGCCACCCAAGCCCATGACCGAGAGAAAACACCAGCAGGCACCGGTTCCCGTCGGGGACATGGTGTCCGGCGACCCGCCCGTACCGATCACCGTGTGGCCGGTTCCCGCCCCCATGCAGGGCGAGACCATGTCCAACGCGATGGGCGTGCGGCTCGTCCACAACCTCACCCACCCGACCGACCTGATCACCGACCTCACCGCCGGGCCGCAGCTGGCCCGCGCGATCATCGCCGCCCGGCGCCGCAGCCACCTTCAGAACAACCGAACGGTCAGCTGGGACTGGCACACCGCGACCCTGATCGTCACCGGCTGGCCCCCGAGCGAGCCCACCACATCGGGCGAGTTCTTCGACCGGTGCCGTACCAGTCTGCTGCCGGGCGGCTGCGTAGCCGTCCTGCTGCCGCACGGCGACGTCGTCCTCCCCGTCGACGTCATCACCGCGGCCAAGAAGGCCGGGCTCGCGTACCTGCAGCACGTCGTGGCGGCCGACCGGCCTCCCCGACGGGGTCAGCAGACCCAACTCGACATCCACACCGACGTGCTGATCATGACCCGCAGCGCGGCGGAGAACGGAGGCAGCGATGGCTGACGACACTCTCCCGGTCACCTCGGTCTGGCTGACCTGCCAGCAACCGGCACGTGACCAGCGCCGGGGCCGCTACGTTCCGGCCACCTCGACCCACCCGGGCAAGATGCTGCCGCACCTGGCCGCCCAGGCGATCAGCTCATTCACCGCGCCCGGTGATCTCGTGTTCGACCCGATGGCAGGGTCCGGCACCACCCTGGTCGAGGCCATGCATCTGGGCCGGGACGCGATCGGCATCGACATCGAGCCCCGCTTCACTGCGATGGCCGAGCAGAACATCACTCTGGCCGCGTCGCAGGGCGCCGCCGGCACCGCGAAGGTCATCACCGGGGACGCCACCGGACTGCTCGATCTGGTCCCCGCGTCTGCGGTCGGTCAGGTGGGACTCGTGCTCACCTCACCGCCGTACGGGCGCGGGACTCACGGCCTCGTACGGGCGGACAGTACCGGGGTACGCAAGCGGGACCATCTGTACGGGGACCGGGAACGCGGGAACCTCGCCTACGCGGGATGGTCCCGCTTACTCGACGGGTTCGCCACCATCCTGGCCGCCTCGTATCAACTCCTGCGTCCCGGCGGGACCGTGGTGATCACCTGCCGCCCGGTACGCCGCCAGCGGGACGACCTGATCGACCTGCCCGGCGAACTACTCGCCGTCGCCCGGTCGGTCGGCCTGGTCCCGGTGCAGCGGTGCGCGGCGATGCTCGCCGCCGTCCGCGACGGCCAGATCGTGCACCGCGCCTCCATGTTCGGGCTCATGGCCGTACGCCGCGCCCGCGCCGAAGGCGTCCCCGTCCACCTCATCGCGCACGAGGACGTCCTGGTCCTGCGCCGCTGCTAGAGATCCTGAAGTTCCGTAGCAACCCAAGGGGTTCGTCCGGCCAATCCCGGAGTTCTTGCAGTTTAGGCTCTGTTTCTCGGAGCAAGCCTTGTCATCGTTGACCGGCCTGACACGGCTTCGGGGCGGGCGTTCGGGAATGCATCGCCATCATCCGGGGTCGTCGGGCTGTTGCTGGCCGCCGTGCCCAACCTGACAGGTCCGCACGGCGGCGCAGCCGGAACCTGACAGGTGCTACCCGGTCAGAACCGGGAACCTGACAGGGGCGACCCGGCGCTGTCCTGCCCGCCGTTTGCTGCCCCGTGTCAGGGTCCCGGTCTCACCGGTCACTGGCCGATAGCCGGTGACCGGTGAGGCTACCCGGCACGTCCCTACGGAGCGGGACTCTGCCGTATCGGCCGCCGCCGAACGAGTCCCGACGGCGGGTCCCGCTCCGCTTCGGCGACCGAAGCGGGACCCACCGGCTGGAGGAGTCCCGTCGAGCGGGACTTCGCCGATGTCCCGCACAGTCCCGCCCGATCGAGGGACCTGACCGGGACTGCGGGACTGCCCGGCTGACAGGTTCTGCCAGGTCGGCCGATCTGACAGCCCAGCACCGGGACCCCCGGTCCCTCATACGCTGAAGGTTCTCCTTCTTCTTTCTGTGTCCCGATCCCTTGCCCCGCGCGACGGCATCGCGCCCACCATCACGGTCGGCCGCCGCCGCCAGCCTCGGATCTGGCACCCATCTGCTGACGCCCTCCGCTGACACGGCCGGGGCGCGGTAGCGCACACCCAATTTTCCAGCGGCGGCCATCACCCGATGGCCGCCTTCCTGCTGTCCGTAGGAGGACGACATGCTCAAACCCGCCTGGTACCTGCCTGGTGCCGACTGGTACGCGCAGGTCCCGGATCGTCCCGGGATCGACGATGACGGCCAAGACGTCGTGAACATGCTCGCGCAGATGCTCGGCGATAATGCGCGCCTGGATCCGCCGGTCACCGTCGCAATGACCTACATCAGCCTGCTCGCTGTTGAACACCTCGGCGACATCATGACTCACGCCGCCGAACTGCACGATCTCGGCGAACTGGCCCGGCTGGTGTGCGGTCTCAACCTGATGCAGGCGCACCTGACCCAGGCGATCCAGCGCATCGCCGCGAACACCGATGCCCGCGCCTTCCCCGGCTCCGTCGATGCACCGGCCGCGGCGCTGCGAGCCGTTGTCGACAGTCTCAGCGCAGCCGGCGCCAACAGCGAGCTGGTCGCGGGACACCTCAAAGAGGCGCACCTGCGGCTCAACGGACTCACGCAGTAGCCGATTCCCGTCTGACCGCTCGCCTCACCTCTTCGGCCGTGCCCGGCCGACCGCGCGAATCCCGCGCACCTTTTCCGGGCACGGCCGATCTGGCGTGCCCGGATTCCCCCTGATGGATGGAGGAATCCCATGCCGTACCCCGACCTCGGTACGCCACGCCACCACCCCGCCGTGCCTTCGCACCGCCGGCGTCCGGACGTAGCCCCGCACGTTCTCGCGCTGCTCGACCGCGCCCAGCACGGCGACCGTGACGCGTTCGCGCAGCTTTACCTCACCTTCCGGGAACCGGTTACCCGGTATGTGGCCGTGCGCCTGCGAGGCCGCGACCGCGACGCGATCCCCGACCTCGTGCAGGAGACGTTCACCGGGGCCCTGGCGGACCTGAACGCCGCGTTGCTCGACGTGCGCGGCTGGTTCATCTGGCATGCGGCGAAGGCGTGCAACCAGCATGACTGGTCGCGGCGCCGCTACGTCCGCGCCGCGTACGCCGTCCGTGACCACGAGCCCGTGCCCGCCGCCTCGGCCGTCGTCGTACCGCCTGACCGGCTCGGGCGGATCACCTTTGCCCACGCGATGGCGAGGCTGACCGCCGCCCAGCGCCGCGCGATCCAGCTGCGCTATGTGGACGGCTACCCCCGCGACGCCGCGGCCCGGCTCATGGACCGCAGCACCGATGCCGTCCGCGACCTGGAACGGCGCGGTCTGCGCCACCTCCAAGCAGCCCTGGCCACTGCGCCGGTCACGGCATGAATCCCGCTCCCACACCTGTGAAAGGCACGATCATGACGCTGTTCTACATCGCCGTCTACCACAACACCGACAGCCGGTTCTTCCCGTACGAGCCCGGCCACACCCTCACCAAGGTCATCTCCCACTGGCGGGACCTGCCCGCCGACACCAGCCCGGAGACCATCGCCGACTGGGCTTTCACCCTGTTCAACGCCGACCTCGACACCCTGCAGGGCCGCCGCGGATACCCCGACGGCGGCGAACTGGACTTCCTGCTCGCCTGCACCTACCGGCTGCTGAAACTGCGCTCACTGTCGGCCGGCGACGTCCTCGGGATCACCACCGAGCAGACCACCACCTTCCTGGCGTGCGAGGTCGCCGGATGGCGACGCATCGACAGCCCGGACAACCGCACCGGCCAGGCACTGACCGCCGACACCGTCTACCAGCACCTGCGCCGGAGCCACCGTGCGTGAGCATCCCTGCCACCAGCACCGGCCTGGCCAGCACACCGACGCATGCCTCACCGGCGACTGCGGATTCTGCTGCACCAGCCTCACCGACGTCGCCTCCGGTGAATGCCGCGCCTGCCTCCGGATCGTCTGCGAACACTGTGACAGCGGATACCAGGCCGACCTCGGCCCGATCTGCCAGCCCTGCACGCCGTCCGCGTCCGCCAGCTCGGCCACCGGGGAACTCGTGGAGTACCGGTTGTGCGTGTTCGAGTTCGACCTGTCCTGCGGCCACACGGTCTTCGTCGCCCTGACCGGCTGGTACCCCGTCACGGTGGCCTGCTGCGACCGGCTCGGCGGCACCATCCTGCGCGGCGACTACCACCCACGGGACTCTGACATCGACTACGTCAGGGGCGTGCACGAGCGCTACGAACTGCGCCCCGAGGGGACTCCGCCCGGCGCCACCCAGGTGATCGGCCGGCTGCCCCGCACCGACGAGCCACGCCCGCCCGACCGGCTCGGCCTGAAGGGCTCCGCCGGGCGATACCCGGCTCGTGTCGGCGCCACCTTCAGCTGGGACGGCTCGATCGCGAAGCCCGAGACCACCTGACCCGGGCCGCCGTACACGGCGCCCGAAGCACCAAATGCGGCCCGCCAGAAGGCGGGCCGTCGTCGTATCCGGAACCCGGGACGCTCCGCCTGGAAAACGTGCGTCCCGGGTCTCCACCAGAAATGGAGGAACCCAGTGTTCACCACACCCCTCGTGATCGCCACCCTCGTGGCCGTCACGCTCGGAGCCGTCATCGGCTTCCTCACCAGCCGGAGAACTACACGGCTGATCATCGCCCGGCTGCGCGACGACCTGGCCGACAAGGTTTGGCAACTCACCCATGACCCGCTCACCAGGCTGAACAACCGCGCCGGTCTACGCGCCATCCACACCGCCATCGCCGCCTCCGAGTACCGGCAGATCGTCACCGTGCTCATCGACCTCGACCTGTTCAAAGAGGTCAACGACGCGTACGGCCACGACGCCGGAGACGACCTACTCAAGGCGACCGCCAGCCGGCTCACCCGGCTCGCCGCCCTCTACAACGGGCACGCCGCCCGGCTTTCCGGCGACGAGTTCGCCGTCATCGCGCCGCTGGACGCAACCCGCCTCGTTCACATGGCACTGCTGTTCACCAACGTGATCGCCGAACCCGTCGAGATTCGCACCGACGACGGGCCCGCCCTCCTCACGGTTACCGCGAGCCTCGGCATCGCCGTCGCCTCCAGCACCGACCTGCTCGAAGGCGTCGCCCTGCACCACGCCGACTTGGCCATGTACCACGCCAAAAAGCAAGGCGGGAACCAGCACGTCCTCTACCGGGCCGGTATGACGATGCCCACCCGCCCGCCGCGCCGCGGACCCCGCCTGCGCGACCAGCGCCGCAGCCACTCCGGCGGTGAGGCATGAACCTCGCCACCCTGATGGCCTGTGCCCTCTGCCGCGAAGCCCTGACCGAACACCACGACGGCGCAAGCGTCAGCTACCGGCACCCGGTCGCGGAGAAGGACCACCCGGTCACCCCGATCAGTGCCGCCCTGCTGCGCGACGTCTTCCACCGCTGCCACACCTGCTCCACCGGCCTGCCTGTCTGGGACTACCGGACCGGGCTCATCCAACTCCTGGCCATGGACGCCGGTGTCGTGCAGACCTACAACGACCAATGGCAGATCTGCTACCCGTGCGCCCAGCTCATCGAGGCCGACGACATCGACGCGCTCACCACCCGGTGCGCGAGCCTGGTCGGATGGCGGCCCGGCAGCATCGAGTACACCCAACTCAACCTGCTGCACCGCGGCATCGTCCTCGGACGCGAAGACCGGACCCTGCTAGCCACCACACCGTGGCCACCGGCCCGGATCACCGCCGACATGCTGCCGAAAGTCCGCGACCGGTTCACCGGACTGCTGCGCGGCAGCGTGCGGCTACCCGACCCGATCAACGAGCCGGGCTGGCGACGGCGCCTGGCCGACCAACTCGACGTCGCCCCGATGTACTGGGTCAACGACGAGTTCACCGGCCTGGTCAACGCCGTCAGCATCGAACAGCCCACCGCCCGACTCACTGACGAGATCGCCCCCACCCCGGACGGCCTGATCGTCTGGGCCGAGCCGGTCGGCACCACCGAGGAACTCGCCGCCGTCTCCTGGACCCAGACCGGCGACGGCTGGCAGCTCATCGGCTACCGCAGCATCGGCACCGCCGTCCCCGACGCCCTCATGCCGCAGATGCGGCACGAGATCGGCTGGCTCCTGCCCATCCACACCGCACACCTCACCCGACGGGCCGCCATTGACGGTGACCACCCGCTCAGCCCGCTGGTCACCACCTGGCTGCTGATCCACCAGCAGATGGCCGACACCGTGGACACGAAACTGCCCACCGGCACGATCCGCGCCTACCAGCGCAGCCGACGCCCGGCACCCGAGGTCAAGACCATACGGATCAAACCCCGCACCGCCACCACGGCTGAACCGGATCAGCGGCGGGGCAGCACGCGGACACGGGCCAAGCCCGACCACCGGTTCTGGGTCTCCGGCCACGAACGCCAACAGGCGTACGGTCCCGGCCGGAGCCTGCGCCGGCCCGTCGACATACAGCCGTTTCTCAAGGGCGATGAACACCTGCCCATCAAGTTGAGCACCACCGTCCGCGTCCTGCGCGGACGCCCCGACACCGGCACCGGCACTCCCGAGTGATCCGGCCCGTGGTGGGTGAGGCCCGACCTCACCCACCACGGCGTAGCCGATCCCGTGCATGACGGCGGCTGTCCCGCCGGACAAACGCCGCCCTACCGGTGCGCGCCTCACCGGGCCGAACTGCCCCGGTACGCACAGCGCCACGCCGCCCTGCGTGCTGCCTCGGCGGCCAGCCCGACTCGAACACCCATTAGCAGTGAAACCAGACCCTGGCCAAGGAGCCCTTTCATGTCCGATGACGTACTCCAACTACGAATCCGAAGCGACGTCGACCTCGTCGCCGTCGTGCCTTACCTGCTCGGCTTCCAACCGGGCGACGGCAGCATCGTCGTCATGGCCGTCGCCGACAACCTCGTCGTCTTCGGCGCACGCCTGGACCTTCCCGGACCCGACGATCCCACCGCGGCGCTGCTCGACATGAGCCACCACATCGCCGATGTCGCCCGCCGAGCCCACCCGGACCCCGCCATGGTCCTCATCGGCTACGGCCCCGCCGCCGACCTCGACCCGGCACTACACACTGTCGCCGCCGTGTTCGCCATCGACGGACTCCCCGTGCGTCCGCCGCTGCGCGTGAACGACAACCGCATCCACCACCTCGGCTGCACCCACCCCAACTGCCCGGAGAACGGCACACCCTTCGACCCCTGCGCCTCGCCGATCCCGGCCGAGGCAACGTACGCCGGCGTGGTCGCCCTACCCAGCCGGGACGCCAAGGCCGCCCTACTCAAACCGGACCCCACCGCCACCGGCGAAACGATCCAGAGAGCGATCATCGAGGCAACCGCTCGCCTCGACATACAGGCTGACGATGTCCGCGCGACTGCGGCATCGGCCCTTGCCGAGGCTTTCCGCCGGCATTCTGGCGGCGTCTCACCCGACGAGACCGAACTGGCTTGGCTTCTGGTCCTGCTTGCGCGCCCATCGGTCTGGAGCCTGGTCCTGAGCCGCACCGAGCCGAGTCCGCAACACCTGGCGTTCTGGATCGAAGTCACCCGCAGAGCACCCGAACCGTTCATCCCCGCCCCCGCCACGCTGCTCGCCATCACTGCGTGGGGATTCGGCGACGGCATGCTCGCCGAGCTGGCTGCACGCCGCGCGCTGAGGGCCGACCCGGCGAACGAGAACGCCACCGCCGTTCTCTGGGCGGTGAGGTCCGGAATTAGCCCGGCAGAGATCGAACGGTCGATCACCCACCCGGAAACGGCAGGAGACTCGGAGGACGACCATGGCAAGTAGGTCCCGGCCCCTCTGGTATCCGGCCATCGCCGTCACCGCCAGTTCCTGGATCCGCCAGGAAGTAGAACAGGTCGAGCAGCAAGCGGGATGCGACATCGACGTCACGGAATCCCTGCCCGACAGTCGCAGGAATGCCCGCCACCGCCCGATGATCATCATCGGCGCGGACCTCGTCGGACGCGTCCGCAAGCCCCTGTACTGCGGCGGCATCGTCGTCGTGACCGCACTCGCCCCCGACGACCGACGCGCCATCGACCACGCCACCAGGATCAACGCACCCCACATCGTCGCCCTCCCGCACGGGCAACAGTGGCTGGCCGAGAAGCTGCTACAGATCATGGATAGCCGGTAGATCGGGACCGCGCCGACCCGTCGGCCGCCTCGGCGGAGCGAGCCAAGACGGCTCGCTCCGCCCCCACCAGCAGCCGCAACATCGCAGGAGGTGGGCCTTTTTTGCTTTATGGGATTCATGATCGAGGTGATCCAGATCTGGTGCGCCCTACTCACGGAGAGGTCTGGTCGCTTGATGGCTGGAGCAGGCAGCTTTCGCCCGGGTGCGGCAGGATAGACGAGTGCGGACGGACGAGGCGACTGATGCTGCCGTAGCAGCGGCCACTGAACAGGGCCTCTCCGTCAGCGGCGCCCGTGTCCTTCGGGTAGGCGAGAATGGCGTCGTGGTGTTTCCCGCCGCCGCCGCCCTGGCGCGGATCGTCCGAGGCCGGGACGCGGTGGAGCGAGTCGCCGCAGAACTGCGCACCGCTGATTGGCTGCAGTCGCGGGGGGTACCGATCGCCCGGCCGATGGTGCCGGTCCCGGTCGTCGTCGACCGATTCGTAGTGTCGTTCTGGGAGTATCTGGCCGACGGTCAGCCGGCTGACCTCGTCACACTCGCCCACTGCTTGCGCAAGCTGCATGGCATTCCCATGCCGGTAGACAACCTGCTTCCCAAAGTCGATCCGTTCAGTGGTTTCGAAGATCGACTGGCCCTCGGCGACGCCCTCAGGGCGGAGGATCGGGAATTCCTCAGCGAGTTCCGCAGTCGGCTCGCTGACCAGTGGAGTCGGGCCAGTTTCACGCTGGACCTGGCCGTGGTTCACGGCGATGCGCACATGGACAACCTTCTTCAGAGCCCTGGAGGGCGGGTCGCTTTCATCGACCTGGAGACCGTGGCCGTCGGTCCACCGGAGTGGGATCTGACCTTGACCGCGCTCTATCACGAATGCGGGTGGTTCTCGCTCGACCAGTACCGTCAGTTCGCCGACGCCTATGGCTACGACGTGCGAACGGGCTCCGCGTGGCCGATTCTGCGGGGAGTTCGCATGCTGCGAATGACAACCTGGCTCGCACAGTCGGCCGGGGACTATCCCGAACGGGAACGGCAGTTGCGGCATCGCCTGGCCAGCCTTCGAGATGGAACCGCGCCAGCGGGGTGGACCGGGTTTTAGGCGGAGGTATTGACCAGGGTCGCAATGTCGGTTCGTACCGTCTCGACCCGTTCCTGATCGCCACGACTGGTGACGGCGCGGCCAAGGATCCTGCTCAGGAGCCGGAGGTCATCGGTGACGCGATGTGACTGGAGCTGACCGGCCTCAGCAACGGCGATTTCGGCCGCAGCCAACGCTTCGTCGATGTCCCGGTGACGGGCCTTCAACGATGCGATCCTGATCATCGTGAGCGCTCGCGAACGAACAACATCGGCAGGATGCAGCGCGTAGGCAGCTTCAAGTCGGCCGATGGTGATCTCCGCCTGGATGTGGTCATCGCTCCGAAGGGCCAGGTCGAACAAGCCGTGGCCGGCATCGCCGAGAATCTGGCCCTCATCGGCGTAATAGCCCCACGTTTCGTCATGCGGCCCGTCCGGAGCGCTGGTCGCGAAATGGTGATCGCAAAGCTCCACCGCCTCCCGGCATGCGGCAGTGTTGCCGATCTTGCCGTATGCGCGGGCTTCGACAATGCCGATCACCGCACGGCCGAGCGGCGGCAGATGTCGCCATCCGAGGCGGGCGAGGCTGGACATCTCCAGCGCCTCGTCCGTTCGGCCGAGATACGTCAGATGCCGACTCATGGACGTAGCCGTGTGGGTACGTTGCTGGACGTCGTCGGCCTCTCCCGCGAGCTGGATTGCCTTCAGGAAGAAGCGCTCTACCAGCTGGGGCGCGTCACCGGCGTCGAAGCACGCCCAACCAGCGAGGTCACCGAGGCGGGCGGCGGAAGCCTGCCAACTGCGCCGTGTGGCGCCAGACATGATCGACGTGCGGGCTGCACGGCAAACCCACTCCAGCTGGCCGCTCATCGCGGCCCGCGCGAGCCCGCCGCCGTACTGATGGTCCCATTGCTCGAACAGGACCGTGCTGCGACGGAGTGCTTCGACATGCGCTTGCTCGATCTTGGGAGGTGCCTCCATCTGCGTTGACCAAGGGCCCGGCAGGTCCAACAGGTCGTCGGGCAGCATCCCGAACCACGCTGCGCCCGCTCGCCGCACCAGGCCGACATCGGTCTTGTTTTCGACGGCACCACTGCCGATCTCCTGTAGACGGGCAGCAACGGCCTGTGAGGCGTCGGGACTCCGCTCGTTCCTGTGTTCGTCGATCGGTGCCGTTCGCGGCCCGCGGACGATGTAGAACCCGAGATCCTGATCGCTCTGCGCGTGCAACACAGCTCGCAACGCCTCGCGTCGTTGCTCACGGGGCCACCGGTATTCGCCGCGCTCCAGCTTCCCGATGTCGTTCTCGTCAAGACTGGTTATGGCGCTATACCTATCCGCCAGGTATGTGTTGACCGCTTCTGCAAGCTCCTGCCGAGACATCGGACGGCCGGAGCCGGAAGGAGATAGGCGCCGTCGGCGCGCCTCCACGAGCAGCCTGTTCGGCGTGGATTTTCCGCGATCCACCATGAATCAACCCCAACCGGAAACAGGGATACCGCACGAGGCGTACAGACGCGGGATCAGATTGTAAGGCTCTGCTGCGGTCCTGAGCCCAGGTCTCCGTCGACGTGGCACGATGGCTTGGTGGATAGTCGGGATGCAGGCGTGGTGGTGTGGGATGTCGATGGCACGCTGATTCCGGCGGATCTTCGCTGGTTGCGGCGTGCTATCGCCCGGACGTACGGGATCGACGAGTCGGCTGTGACGTTCCCGGAGAAGAAGGTTCACGGCTACACCGACGAGTCGATCGTGGTCGATACCGCTGTCACGTCCGGCATCAACGCGGCGGACGCGGAAGCCGGTGTCCCTCGGTTCGGTGTGGTCTTGGCTGAGGTCATGGATGCCGGCCGCGACGAGCTGGCCCGGGTTCAGCCGCCGTATCCCGGGGTCGTCGAGAGTATCGCCGCGCTGCATCGGCGTGGTTTCGTGCAGACGGTGCTGACCGGGAACCTGCGGGCCGCGGCCGAGGTCAAGGTCGCCTCACTGGGTGTGGGCGACGAGTTGGACCTCGACATCGGCGCGTACGGATCGGATGATCGAGACCGCTTCCAGCTGACGGCGGTCGTGGCGCGTCGCTACCGCGACAAGTACGGCACGCCGCTGCTTCCGGCGCGGACCGTAGTAGTGGGGGACGCGCCGAACGACATCGCCTGCGCTCGGAACGCGGGGTTCCGGGCTGTAGTGGTTGCTCACCGGGCCAGCCGGGAGGAACTGGCTGGCTACGAGCCGGACGCGGTGCTCGACCGATTGGACCCTGACTTGCTGGTGTCGACGATCGCCGGCCTCACGTCGGCTGATTGAGGAGAACCGACCTTTCGTGATTCAGGCTGCGGCGATGCGCTGATCCATTTCGCGTACTGCCGGTTCCTTGTTCCAGGGGCTGAGGCTTTCGCGGGCTCGCTGAGCGCGGGCGATCCCACGAAGGTTGCCGATGCGGCGTAGCTGTTCATAGGCGTCGCCGAGAGTGGTGCATGCGGCGTCGAGCTGGCCGGTAAGTCCGTAGGCGGCGGCGAGGTCGACACGGGCGGCGAGGGCGACGTTGAGATTCCCTTCGTCCTCGCCGAGGGCGGCGGCGACGCTTTCAAGCTGTTCGATGGCGACTGTGGGTTCGTCAAGCAGCAGGTAGCAGGTGCCTTCGTAGACCTGGACGCGGGTGGTATTCCAATCGCTGAACAGTCCAGTGCGGTCGTCGTTGGTGATCGCGGCGGCATGCTGTCGTGCCTGGTCGAGGGCTGCCTGGGCCTGGCGCGGGAGGTGCAGGGCCGCGTACGCCTGGGCTTGTTCCGCGGAGATTCTTGCTCGCGCTGCCGCCGTCAACTGCGGGCCGGCGGTGCTGGCCTCGTCGAGCAGGCGCAGGCCGGTCATGACGTCGCCGTCGGCGTGAATCAGCGTGGAGGCGCCGGAGTGCAGGTTGCTTTCGAAGATCCGGGCGACAGCGGCGAGGCGGACGTCCCCAGATCGGTCGGCGAGCGTGCGGGCGTAGCCGCAGTGGGCGAGAGCCATGGTGTGGTTGCCCTGTGCGCTCCACAGTCGGCTCGCGACGATCGATGCCTCGCCGAGCATGGCGCCGATATCAGCTTTGATTGAGTCGGAGCCTGCTTTGCGGTACAGCGTCAGCAGACAGTCGCGGTGCGCTTCAACGAGACTCAGCAAGGCCGAGGGCGGGACTGCCTGGCGCTGTTGAGCCAGCATGCTGGTCACCAGGGCGAAACTGCTCCACTCGCCGCGTCCCACGCCGCTCCCGTGCAGTAGTTCCTCGGCGGACGGCTCCAGTTGCGCCAGGACGAGTTGGTCGACCGCTGTGGCATCGGATGTGGCGGTTGATGAGCGGCTGATGTAGAAGCCGATCTCATGGTCGGCTGCCACCTGCAGGACCGCGCGGAATGCTTCCCGGCGTCGTCTGCCGGGCCAGCGATTCTCGCCGCGCTCTAGTCGGCCGATGTCTGTCTCGTCCCACTGGTGAACGATCTGGTGGTGCTGCCAGAGGTAGAGGTTGATGGCCTCGGCGAGTTCCTGCCGCGACATCGGCCGCCCTGACCCGGACGGAGACGGCCGCCGGCGTCGTGCCTGCATCAGTAGCGAATTGGGCTCCGGCTTGCCTTGGTTCACCGTGGCACCATCCTCCGCGCGTCGGAAAGTAGCCGATGGATTGTTCGGGTGGTTCTGGCCTGGCTGGCCACAGGGTGGCGCCTCATACGGCCCACCCCATGATGGCCCATCTGCCAATGTTTGATTGGCGGGGCAGGTCTCTGGTCCGTGGCTGCTTGAGCCGACCCAAGAGATTGTCGCTTCTCAATTTTTGGCGGTGCCGAAACGCAGGAGCGGGACGTCGTAGAGGTTGGGATCGCGCTCCCGGTGTAGGGCCGGCCGGGAGACTTCGACGAGGTACATCTCGGTGAGGAACTGGACGGTGGCCGAGAGCAGGTGGCTGGTGTGCGCGGTCGCGCTGTGCTCCTTGAGCCCGACGGATACGTGGAGGTGCGGCAGGATCCGCTGCTCGGTTTCGTCGTAGGCGATGGTGCCGCCGCCGAGGGCCTCGACGTTGCTCAGGTGGACGGCGGACCAGACCGGGGCCTGTGGGTTGTCGAGTTTCGCGCAGGTGCCGACGACCTCGACCTGCGAGAATCCGGCGATGAAGGTGGGGATGATCCCGTGCCGGACGTTGTTGGCGCGGCAGAAATCGTCGAGGGCGGTGTAGAAGTCGTCGCCGTGGTCGAACACGACGACGAAGCTCCGGCCGATGTCGACCTGCTGACTACGCATCCTGAACCTCCGGCTTCGCCGGTGCGCTGTCGGCGCCGGTCGGCCACGGCCATGCCTCGGGGTCGCCGCAGCCGCCGGCTGCGGTGATCGCCGCGGTGACCGTCTTCTGATCGGTTCCAGTGGCAAGCAACGCGTTCAGCAGGATGCGGGCCTTGTACGGGTCGAGGAATCCGGCGGGGACGAGCCCTCGGCTCAGTAGGTCCCGTTCCGAGCCGGGGAAGCCGTAGGTCGTGGTCAGTACCGGTCCGGCGCCGGTCCGGCTGGCCAGCACAACCGGAATCCGGTCGGCAAGATCCGCCAGCGTCGGAACGAGATCCTGTGGGACGTGGCCCACGCCGAACCCGGCGATCACCACACCGTCGGCCCGGTCAGCGAGGCCGTCCAGCAGGACGCCGTCGTCGCCGAGGCTGATCGTCAGCAGCACCACCCGGGGGCGCGGCCCGTCGCCGGGCAGCGGGACGACATGACGAGAGCCGAGCCGGTTGAGGAGCCGGGGTTGGCCTTCGACCAGGTAGCCGAGCGGCCCGCCGTTCGGGGACTGGAACGTGGACCCTGCTGTCGAGTGGGTCTTGCGGACGCGCCGGGCAGCGTGGATCTCGTCGGCGAACACGACCAGACAGCCCAGGCCGCGGGCGTTCTGGCTGGCGGCGGTCTGGACGGCGGCGAGCAGGTTCGCCGGGCCATCAGCCCCGGCCAGGGTCGGGTTGCGCATCGCGCCGGTGACCACGACCGGTTCCGGCCCGGGGTGGTACAGGTCGAGCAGGTAGGCGGTCTCCTCGATGGTGTCGGTGCCCTGCACCACGACCACGCCGTCGACACCATCGGCGAGGTGCTGGCGCACCAGCCGGGACAGCGCCGTGACGTCCGCCAGGGACAGTGACGCCCCCGGTAGTCGCCGGAAGTCGCCGGTCTCGACAG
The DNA here is from genome assembly GCF_040677315.1 of Actinoplanes sp. NPDC049316. Lineage (NCBI taxonomy): Bacteria > Bacillati > Actinomycetota > Actinomycetes > Micromonosporales > Micromonosporaceae > Actinoplanes > Actinoplanes sp. NPDC049316. The sequence continues at coordinate 28,501 of NZ_JBFAQM010000032.1, forward strand.
CGACATCTAGGTCCGCAAGTCCCGGAACTGCCGCCAGCAGGTCATGTGCTGCAAGAGCGGGGACGACACCGCCACTCGCTGCGGCGGTCATCGTGATCGTGCCGCCCAGGCTGACCACCAGGACTCGGCGTGGCTTGGGCATCTCAACACCCACAGTGGCTGTCCTCCACCTCAAGGAACGGATAATCGGAGCCTATCGGCTGATCATGCCGACTTCGCCCACGTACTGGCAGGCACGGTCAACGCCTGCGACAGAAAGTAGTCGGCTTCGGGGCGCGGCAAATCCGCTGCATCCGTGCTCGCCCAGCTGTCGGCAGCGCTCGACGAGCCACGCCCAGTCCAGTTCCAGGTAGTCGGCCAGCATCCGGAGTCGACGGCCGGCGGACGGGCCTGTGATGGCGGAGTGCGCTCCGGTGTAAGCGGCGATCTCGCCATAGTCGCGTACGGAGGGGCGGTCGGTGGTCACGCCGACCTGCCAGATCCCGTCGGCACCGACCCAGTTCGCCACGATGGCCTCGTGGCCCCGGTCGAGAACGAAACCCTCGATCGCCGAGTACTCCGTCTCAGTACAGACGTTGACCTGGATGCCGAACGACTCCATCAGGGCGGCGCTGAGAAGGAGCAGGATGCGTTCACCGGGCGGCGAGGCCGCGACCGCGTCCGGCGGGATGCAGAACGCGCGGGTCATCGGTCCGTCGGCGAACCGCTCCGCTATCGCCCGCAAATAGTCGTACTTGTGCCTGAACAGGAGCCAGGTACTGGCCTCTTCGCCGCGCTGCTCGCGTGTCCAGAACTCCGGTGCGTCGGCGAGGCCATCGAGGTGGCGAAGGATGTGGTGAGCGCAGAAGAAGCTGCCCATCCACATCTGGGACACCGCGGTCAACTCCGAGGCGAGATCCCGCCCAAGCGACGAGCTCGGCATCGACTCGTAGGGCAGGAGATCCTGCTGAAGATCATGAAGCAGCGAGTCGTCATTTAGTAGTGGCTCGTCCAGGTTGACTACCGCCCAGAGAATCCCGACTGTCACGTCATCCAGAACATATGCGGGCGGGATCAACAGGCGTGATCCAGGACCGGCCTTCGCCAAGCGTCGACGAGCCTGACGGGTGTCAAGGCCGTAGCCCGTCGCGCCGCCGTCATCCGCAATGGCTCCCACCACCAGGCCCCGTCGGGCTCGGGTGAGAAATCGGCTTGCCGCGAAGTCGGCCGGGACTGCTGCCAAAATCCGTCCGTCATCCACGGCGGGGTAGGTCTGGGTGTCGATCGACTCTCCGTCGAAGAACTGCCCACCGGCGGACCGCAGTACGTTCCCCATGGCCGAGGACGATCCGGGCACATGCTGGGTCAGCGCTGTGCTGGTCATAAGAGGCGGCAGCAGCGGAACTTGGGCCACCGAGATGACCGCATCCGACGAGCGGATGCGTCTGGTTCGGAAGAAGCCCAGTTCTGCGTCGGTCGTCGCGCCGAGGACGGCTCGGAAGCCTTCCCTGCGGGTCCGGCCAGGCCAGCGGATCTCACCCCGTTCGAGCTTGCCGATGTCGGTTTCGTCCAGCCGATCGTCGCGTTCGTATCTGGACCACTGCCAGGCATTGACTGCCTCCGCCAACTCCTGCCGCGACATGGGACGGCCTGAGCCAGTTGGGGACTTCGTACGTCCCCGAGCATCGATTAGTTTGGTGTTGGGGCCGCTGCCGTCGTCCACAACGTCTCACCTTTCGACGAGATGACGCACCATTTCTCCGTTCTGCGGACCGTCAGCGCTCAAACTCTCCTGATTGGACTCCTTTGATGAATGCGGTCCACTCGCCTCGGTTGAACTCGAGGACGGGGCCCTCGCGGTCCTTGCTGTCGCGCAGGCCGACCGTCCTGTCATCGGCGAAGGCCACCTCGACGCAGTTGCTGGCGCCGTCGCTGTAGCTGCTCTTGAACCAGTTCGCGAACTTGCTGAGACTCACGGTCTGCTCCCTGCATGGTCGGACAGATCCTCGGCCGCTGCGGCGAGGAGATCAAGGCTGCTGGTGGGGTCCAGCGCCGCCTGTTGAAGGCGCTGGTACAGGTCAACGTAGTGGCCGGTCTGGGCCGGTGTCGTGAGGACCAGATCCTCGCCGTCGGTATCGACGGCGACAACGGTCGGATCTTTCGGGTCGGGGAAGCGATACGTGAAGAAGGCCGACTTGGGCACGACGTAACCCGGCAAAAGGGCCGACAGCGGCAGGACCCGGATGGTTATCTTCCGCCGTTCACGTCCGGCCCGAACGAGATGAAGAAGCTGGGCTCTGGTCACACCCGGCGGTGCCGCAGGCCGGCGTATCGCAAGCTCATCGATGATGACCTCGTAGCTGGGTCCGTCCGCTCGATCGAGGATGCGTTGCCGGACAGCGCGAGCTTCCAATGCGCGGCTCGGATCGAACGCCTCGGGGCGGATGCCGCGATTGGCGCGAGCGCGAACCTCGGTGAACTCCGGAATCTGGAGTAGGCCGGGCAGCAGCGTCAGGTGGTACTCGGCGATCGAGCGGGCGCCAGCTTCCAAGTCGGCGTACAGGGCCTGCTGCGGTCCCATCTCGTCGCGGAACTTCTCCCACCAGCCACGTTCCCGGGCGTCCCTGGCTATGGACATGATTTGTTCCCGGCGGCGGTCGCCGACTCGGAGGACGTCGAGGATGCGTGCGATCTCGTCGTCAGCCGGGCGGACGTGCCCGTTCTGGAGCTGGCTGATGCGTTGCCGAGACATTCGGACGGCCGTGGCAAGCCGGACCGTCGAGTAGCCGTGTTCCTCGCGCAATTGGATCAGCTCAGCTGCGAGGCGACGCCGTCGAACATAAGGGCTGACCATCGAGGATTCCTCCGGCGCGGACTGAGCAACGTGAACAACACCGCGACTGTCGGGGCCGTGCGGCATCGTCCGGTGTGGCCAGAGCGTAACCCCGGATTCGCGAGCAGGAGCGCTAAGCGGGTCTGACCCATGCCGTAAAAGAGCAGCTCAGAGACCGTTCTCCCGGTAACTCTCCTACTAAAACTCCCGGTAATTCGGGGTTCCGAGTCTGCCGACTGTCGGTGATCGTAGGCACACCACACGCGACATATCGATGGCTTGTTGAGTGAGTAGTCGTCGGACAGTCGCAGCACCGCAAACCAAGATCCGGATGCCACCGAGGAGGACGTGATGACTGCCAGCGGGTCACCGGCGCCGACCGTATGTCGTAACGGTGCCGCCGTACCCGACGTCAACCCGGCTGGCGATGACAAGCCCCAGCGCTTCGGCAATGACAGCCCGCACGTTGCGGTAGTCGGCCGGTGCACAGCGGTAGGGGCCGCGTTCTCCCCTCTAGTCCGGTCACAGCCTTCCCCCGAGCGCGATGGCCGGACCCGGTCGCGCGGTTGGTCCGCCCTTTCACGGCGTGATCAGCCGCGCGGCCGTGAACCTCAGGTGCCTTATAGGTACTCACTGGCGCAGGCAGCGAAGGAGTCGACTGTGCGCGCGACCAATGACGAGATCACGCGGGTAGCCGGGTCGACCTTGTCGTATCCGCTGTGTGGCCTGCTCTTCTGCCGCTGTGGTGCCCGGTTTTGTCGCTCGAGTTCGCCGGCGTCGAAGCGTGAGTACCTGTCGGTATGCGGATGTCGCCTCCGGCCGCTCGACGCGGACAACATCGAGCGGCTCGTGCATGCGGAGGCGGTTTCTCGCGCTCTGGGCGCAGCGACGCTGGGCAGGTCGGTCAAAACGCCCGAGGTGCTGTTCCACCTGTATTCCCGGATCGAGGTCGGCGGGACGGTCGAAGACGTGCGATTCGTCCGCCGCATGTAGGCCGCGCCCGCCGTCGCTGCCAGCGGAGCGCGGCGGCGGGTAGCGCGGCCCACCTGGTGTGACTCGCCCCCTTCCCCCTGAATCTGCGTTCGCCGTCTTTCCCGAGGGCGGACTCGAAACCCCCATACAAAAGTTGATGAAGGGACATCCCCGGTGTCGTATCCGGTCGAGGAGTTACAGCGGTTCGGTTATCAGCAGGAGTTGCGGCGGGCGCTGCGGTTCCGTGACCTGCTTGCCTACGGCCTCATCTTCATGGTCCCGATTGCGCCGATGGCGATCTTCGGGGCGGTGTTCTCCGCCTCCGGCGGCATGGTCGTCGGCGCGTACGCCATCGGCGTGATTGCCCTGGTGTTCACCGCGTTCTCATACGCGCAGATGGTGAAGGCGTTCCCGCTATCCGGGTCGGTCTACAACTACGTCGGCCGCGGCATCGGCGCGCCGGTCGGGTTCGTGGCCGGGTGGGCGATCATGCTCGACTACATCCTGGTGCCCTCGCTGCTGTACCTGGTCGCCGCCGTCGCGATGAACGCCACCCTGCCCGCTATCCCGGTGTGGCTGTGGCTGATCGGCTTCGTCGCGGCGAACACGATCGTGAACTCGATGGGGATCCGGATGACCGCCCGGTTCACCTGGGTCATGCTCATCGGCGAACTGGTCGTCCTGTTCGTCTTCCTCGGCTTCGGGGTGTGGGCGATCATCACCGGGGCCGGCCAGTGGACCTGGGAACCGCTGTACAACCCGAACACCTTCGGCTGGGCACTGCTACTCGGCGCGACCTCGGTGGCAGTGCTGTCGTTCCTGGGTTTCGACGGCATCGCGATGCTCGCCGAGGAAGCCAAGGGCGGCTCGAAAGCGATCGGCCGGGCAATGGCCGGAGCCTTGTTCGTCACCGGCCTGCTGTTCATCGCCCAAACCTGGGTGGCGGCGATCCTGACTCCCGACCCCCAAGGGCTGATCACCAACGGCGATCCGGCGGGGACGGCGTTCTACACAGCCGCCGAGGTGGCGTCTGGACCATGGCTGGCCACCGTGTGTGCGGTCGCGACCGCCATCGCCTGGGGTTTGCCGGACTCGATGGTGGCGCAGGTCGCGATCTCCCGGCTGCTGTACGCGATGGCCCGCGACAAGCAACTCCCGGCGTTCCTCGGGAAGGTATCGCGTAAGCGCAACGTTCCGCGCAATGCGATTTGGCTCGTCGCCGTCGTCTCGCTCGCCCTCGGCCTCTACATGAACCAGCGCGGTGACGGGATCGCCCTGCTGTCGAGTCTGATCAACTTCGGGGCGTTGACCGCGTTCCTGCTGCTGCACCTGTCGGTGATCGTCTACCACGTCATCCGGAAGCGCAGCCGCAACCTGGTCGCCCATCTGCTGATGCCGCTGGTTGGCGCGACGATCCTCGGGTTCGTGGTGTGGAACGCGAACGTCGCCGCCCAGCGCCTCGGGTTTGTGTGGATCGGCCTCGGCGTCCTGGTGCTCATCGGTCTCTACCTGACCGGCCGTCGACCCGAGCTATCCGGCTTCGCGCCTGTATCACAGCCGGCGGCTCCGGCACGTCAGGAGGTGTGACGCCCATGGGAGAACACACGTACACCCCGACGGTAAAGGACCTGGCCTACACGTTCGGCGGAGTCCCGCCGGTGGCGAGCGTACGCTCCGGCGACGTGCTGACGCTGTTCACCGAGGACTGCTTCGGCGGCGCCGTCACCACAGTCGACGACCTTCCGAGCCAGGTCTGCACGTTCCCGTACCTGAACCCGGTCACCGGGCCGTTTTTCATCGAGGACGCCGAGCCCGGCGACACCATCGCCGTCCATTTCCTGTCGATCGTGCCTGCCCGCAAGGCCGGGGTCTCAAGCACATTCCCGCACTTCGGGGCGCTCACGTCTACTTCTCACACGGCCACCCTGCAACCGCCGTTGGAGGAGCGGGTCTGGCTCTACGACATCGACGCCAAGGCCGGACTGGTGCGCTACCGCGCCCGCAACTCAGACTTCACAGCGGACCTGCCGTTGGACGCGATGCACGGCACTGTCGGTGTCGCCCCGGCCGCCTTCGAAGCCCGCAGCACCATTACCTGCGACGCCCACGGCGGGAACATGGATACCCCGGAGCTACGCGCCGGCACGACCCTTTACCTCGGCGTCAACATGCATGGAGCGATGCTCGGCCTCGGCGACGGCCACGCCCGCCAGGGACAAGGAGAGTCCAGCGGGGTCGCGGTCGAGGTCGCCATGACGACCACCATCGCCGTCGAAGTGATCAAGGGCGTGCCGACGCTGTGGCCACGGATCGAGTCCGATAGCGCGATCATGTCCGTCGGCTGCGCCCGCCCGCTGGAAGATGCGTTCCGGATCAGCCAACACGATCTGGTCAGCTGGACCGCACAGCTGACCGGCCTCGACACCCTCGACGCGTACCAACTCGTCGCGCAGGCCGGCACCGCGCCGGTCGGCAACGTCGTCGATCCGAACTACACCATGCTTGCCAGCTTGCCCAAGCACCTTCTTCGAGGCGCTGATCTCTACGGCGGCACCCATGAGCGGCTCCGCGCCACCCCGCACCCCGCTGCTGCTGGGACCGGCGCGGCATGACCATGTTCGTGACTGCTGACAAGGCCAACCCCGTGCCCACCACCTTCCGACTCGACCCACGCGGCGTCCTCCCCCTGCACGCTGAGCTGTATCTCCTCGCCCACGACGATGACACCGGCGACCTGCTGATCAACCAGCAGTCCCTCGAACTCGGTCTGGCCGGCGCTCTCCTGCTTGAACTGACGTTCAAGGAGTACGTCGCGGTCGGCTATCACTACGACGACTTCCGCCGTCAATGGCAACGCCAGCCCGGCCGGTTGACGCTTTGTCAGACCGGCCCCACCGCCAACACCCTGTGGGATGCCGCGCTGACCACCGTCGAGCGGGTCATCCGCACCCAGCGGGACGCCGATCAGCTACGCGCCGTCCTCCGGTCCTTCGCTGCCGCTGACCTGTATGAGAGGGTCCGGGCCGCACTGGTCACCGTGGGCCTGCTTCAACGAACCACGCGGCGCCGACTGGCCGGACTGGTCAAAACCGAAACCCATCTACCCGTGCACTACGGCTTCGCCGTACGGGCACGCGCTCACATCCGTGACGCTGTCGCCCACTACGCCGAGACGGCCCGCTACCGGCCCACCCCTCCCGGTGATGAGTGCGCTGCCCTGTGCGGCCTGGTCGCAGCCCTGGAGTTGGCCGAATTCCTGTACGACGCCATGCCCGTCCGCGAGCTGAACCCATGGCTCGAGCACGTTGCCGACAACAACGACAACCGGGCCATCAGCGCCGTAGTACGCGCCGTTGACGCAGGCCGCGGTGACCTGGCCGTGGCCGCAATGCACTGACGTCCACACCACAGCTCGCAACACCCGTTGCTCAGAACCGCTGGATATCTCCACCGGAACGGCACCAACGAGATCGTAGGAAGAACCAGATGACGATGCGAGAGTCCGGCACTCTGGCCAACGGCGGCACGCCGCAGACGGCGATAGACACCTCGCGACCTCATCCTGCCAGAAGGTACGACTACTGGCTCGGAGGGAAAGACAACTTCGCCGCCGACCGCGAATCCGCCGATCGGATTGCCAAGGCATTTCCTCAGATCCGCACAGCAGCGCAGGAGAACCGCAGATTTCTGCGCCGAGCCGTCGCCTTTCTGTCCGCCGAAGCCGGTGTAAAACAGTTCCTTGACATCGGCGCTGGTCTTCCTGTGTCGCCCAACGTTCACGAAGTAACCCAGAGAATAATTCCAGCTTCTCGGGTTGTATACGTGGACAACGAGCCCATGGTAGTAAGTCACGCCCGGGGGTTGATGACCAGCTCCCCGCAGGGCACCACCACCTGCATACAAGCGGATCTGCGTACACCCGACGCGATCCTCGCCGACCCGGCCGTTCGAGCGACCATCGATCTGACCAAACCGGTTGGGCTGCTGCTTTTCGCCGTCCTTCACTTCCTCGACGACAACGAGAACCCATACGACCTCGTAGCTCGGCTTGTCGATGCCCTGCCTAGCGGCAGCTACATCGCGTTGTCTCACGCCACCTTGGATCCACTTCCCGAAGACGTCATCAAGCAACTGACCGCGTTCATAGGCGCCGGCGGCGACCAAGGAACTTTCCGGCCACGTAAGCGAGTTGACGTTGCGCGCTTCGTTGATGGACTGGACCTGATAGATCCCGGCGTGGTTCCGATCGTGCGATGGCGTCCCGATAGATCACCACAAGCCGTTGCTTCGGTGGTGGACACCGCAATGTACGGGGCGATAGCTCGGATTATTTGACCACGCAGTCAATTCAGCGAAGGGAACGATGCCACGAAAGCGAAATGAATTGTCCTGCAAGCCTCGCGTCGCCTGGACCTAGGATCGTCCTCCCGGCGCCAGAAAAATCCCGGCTGGATCTACGAGGAAATCGGCCGGTTCGCGATTAGATGAGGAGCAGCGATGGCGTCCGTAACACGCAACTTCCGACCGCTCGGGAACCCGGTGGCTGACATCCGAAACATCGAACGGCTCGCTATGGAGCACCGGGTGCCCATTGAGGACGTGCTACTGATCGCCATCAACCTGTACGGAATCTCATCAGATCAGGATCGGCACCGAGCGAGGGTCGCGGTGCGCCTCGTCAGCGAGCCCAGCGTCGCCTGGCAGGTCATCGTGCCGCTCAACGCTCAGGAGTCACCGTTCGAACTGTCCGGCGAAGACCTGGTCATCCAGGGCCGGCTGATCGGGCACGTCGAGCGTGTCGATGCCGACGAGGCGGTAGGCGGCTATTTCCGCGACGGTGGGCGGGCGGCCACGCTCAACCCGAACGCGCGCAGTCGTTGCACAGGCTGTGCTTTCTGCCCCAATACGCTCGAAGCCGCAGCTGATCCGCGCCTGGCCGAGGACAGAGCTTTGGATGAACTATTCGCGGCGCTTGTTGAGCAGCACCCTCGGCGGAGCCTCGCCGAACTGGCGGAGGTGACGGTGTCTACTGGCTGCTTCGAGCGGGAGCAGGCAGCTGTCGAGCACCTGGTCGCGCTGCGGGCCGCCTGCTCTCGTCATCAGATCACGGCCCGGATCGGATTCCTCACCTCGGTCATCCGCAGTGGCGAGGCATTCGAGCAGATCGCCGCACAGGTCGCGCCGTTCGTCCTGCGGCTGACCGCCGAGTGCTTTACCCGACGCGACCTAATGCTGAAGGCGACCAAAGCCACCCTGCTCGTGGAACAGATGCCGGATCTGTTGGCGCTGGCCCGCCGTGCAGGCCTGGATACTTCCTACACCTACATCGTCGGACTGGATTCGTTGCCGACTATGAGAGAAGGCATCGACGCCCTTGCGCCGCACATCACCGAGTTCCCGAACTTCCAGGTTTACCAGGCTCACAACTCGATCATGGCGGGCCTGCGGGCGCCGGCCGCCGATGACCTCGCCTTCTACCTGGAGGCTCGCCGAGCCATCGAGACGAGTGTCGGACCGACCGGCCTGCGCCCCGTAGCGTGGGAGTGCTACCGGCCCTTGTGGTACTTCACGTTCGGCGACGAGGCGCTGATCACCGACACTGTAGCCGGTAGCGCGAGATGAGGGATTCCGCCCGGTTCGCGGACGTTCTGTGGCGCGCCGTCGCCTACGTAAGCGTCGCTCAGCTTCATCTGAACTCCAACCCGTTGTCGCTGGAGCCCTTGGCACCTGAACAGGTCAAGCCCCGTCCTGCTGGCCACTGGGGAACGGTCCCCGGGACCGCCTTCGCACTGAGCCATGCCGCCATCGGCTCACTCGGCGGTTCCGCCGAGATCATGCCCATTCTCGGCGCAGGCCACGCGGGTATCGTCCAGATCGCGATGGCCTGGCTGACCGGAGAACTGGCCGCCATCCGGCCCCAGTTCTCACCTGACGCCGATGGCCTCAGCCGGTTGGTGCGCTCCTTCCCCGAGGTCGGCGGACTTGGCGCCGAGGTGTCGCCGCTGTTGCCGGCCGGGTCCTATCTCGGCGGACAGCTTGGAGGCGCACTCGCGTTCGCGCAGGGCATGGCGCTCGACATTCCCGACCGGGTAGTGATGCCGATTCTGGGCGACGGCGAATGCGAGACGCCGACGACCGCAGCCTCCTGGCTGGCCGCGCAGGCATTGCCCGGACCATGCCCCGTCCTGCCGGTGGTGCACGTCAACGGCTATCGGATGGGCGGGAGGTCGCAACTCGGCCGCATCGATGATGCCGGTCTATGCGCATACGCGGACGCGCTGGGCTGGAAACCTGCCGTAGTGAGAGTCGACGCGGCCAGCTACGACGAGCACCAAGAGTTTCATCGCGTACTCCAGGCCGCCGCGGCAGCCACCACCGCAGGCACACGCACGGTGATCTTCCTGCGATGCGCCAAGGGATGGAGCGGGCCGTCAGAAGTATCCGGACGTCCCGTCCTGAACTCACCGAATGCCCACAAGACGCCTATCACCGACCCGCAACACCGTCCCGAGCAGTTCGCTGCGCTTACCGCTTGGCTGTCCTCATACCGGCCCGCTGAACTGTTCAACACGGACGGCACGCCAAAGGGAATGCTGGCCGACGCCCTCAACCTGATTCGGCGTGACGCCCACCCTCGCGTCGGTCACCCCCGGGTATCGAGAGCCAGGTCGGTAAGCCTTCAGGACGGCCGCAACTTCTCCGAGGCGGTGACCACGGTCCTGCGGCGGCATGCTGCCACCGGTGATCTCCGCGTATTCAGTCCCGACGAGATGGCATCCAACCGGCTCGGTGAAGTCGTTGACCAACCATGGGTCAGCGAAATCCTCGCCGAAGAGGTTCTCCTGGGATGGCTGGCCGGATGGACCGCCACGGGCCGACGCGGTCTGCTCATCTCCTACGAAGCGTTCGCGCCCCTGCTGACTACCGGGCTCGTCCAACTACTCAAACAGCGCCGCCTCATCAACGGATCATCGCCCAGCCGACCAAGCCTGAACCTGCTGTTGACCTCGTACGGCTGGAACAACGTCTACACCCACGGCGACCCCTCCTTGATCACCGCACTGCTCGCAACCGGTGACCCGGCGGTGCGGGTGCTGACGCCCGCCGACCCGAGCAGGCTGGCCGCGGCCGTCGACGACGCACTCTGCTCGACCGGAAAGCTGAACGTCATCCTCGCGGGCAAACACACCGCCACGAATCAACCGATGGAGACGATCGACGAAGAACTCGAACGCGGCCTCGCCATCTGGCCACACCTGAGCGACCTCGACGAACCCGACCTGACCCTGGTGATAGTCGGCGATCTACCAGCCGCCGTGATCAGCGAGGCTGTCCCGGAGATACGCCGCCGTAACGGGACACGAGTTCGCGTCGTGGCCGTCCACGACCTGACGGTCCTCGGCCAACCCAGCAGATGGCCGGCGGGTCTGGCGACCGAGGAGATGGATCGCTACTTCGGCTCCGGTACGCCGCTACTGATCGTCACGCTCGGCCACCCGGCCGCCGTCTGGGGGCTGATCGAGAATCGGCTCCGGCGACCGGTCGAGGTCATCGGATGGCACGAGCCTGAGCGGCCGATGAGCCAGCGAGAGTTGGCTGCGACGATGGGGATGGACGTCGCCGGTGTGTGCGCTGCGGCAGACCGCCTCCAGGCGGTGCGGACATGAACGACTTGACCATCGACAAGGTCGAGATCATCGACTGCACAGATTTGGTGGGGCCCGGAGACGACGGCCACCTCGTCGCTGTTCACGCTGCCGGGCAGATCGGCTGGTACGGACCAGTCAGTGTGGCCGCCGCCACCGCGCTCGACGGCAGCCTGGCGGCCTCGGCTATCGGCACGGACGTTACCGACCACTCGGGCCTGCTGTCCGCGCTCCACGGAGCTTCCGCGAAGCCAGGCGATGCCGTCACGTCCTGGGCCATCGGTGCCCTCGACTGCGCGATATGGGACCTACATGCACGCATCGAGCAACGACCCGTCGCAGCCCTGCTCTCCACCACGGCCCGGAACCACGTCCCGGCGTACGCGTCCTGGCTCACCTTGGACGTACAACTCGCTGACGCAGAGACGATCCGGCGGATAGCCAGCCAGGACTGGCAGTTCACCAAATGGAGCCTGCGCCGTAGCCATGGCCTTCCCGTCGCAGACGACGCCAAGCGCATGGCCGGCGTCGTCCACCAAGTCGCCGAGGCAACGGGATCACCTGCCGCTTTCGACGCTCTCTGGACCTGGGACCCGACACTCGCGCTCGGATTCAGCGAACAAGTCGACCCCACGAAGATGATCTGGCTGGAAGAACCTCTCGCGTCTTACGACGGCACCGGATACAGCGATATCGCGACAGCATTCCCGGCCCTGGCACTCGGCGAGCGACTTCATCTTGGCGACGACCTGAAGGAGCTGCTGGCGTTGCCCAACCTCGGCGCGCTCACCATCGATGTCGTCGGCTGCGGCGGTCTCACCGTCGCGGCTGAGCTGGTGGCCGAGGCAGCAGCGGCCAGCGTGCCGGTGTACCCGCACGGTCGGACGCTACTTCCGGCTGTGCACCTCGCGGCGGCGTTCCCCGAGGCGATTGCCGCCGTCGAATACCAGCTGCAATGGGAGCCCCACCGACAGGTCCTGTTCACCGACCCGCTCGAATGCGAGGGCGGGCAGGTAGTAGTGCCGAGCGCACCTGGGCTTGGCCCGACCCCACGGAGACGCTGATGCCCGCGACCGCCCACAGCCTGCCGATCAGAGGATCCATCAGCGACGGCGACGGGACCCCGCAGGTCGTACTCACCGAACGACTCGTCGGATACGACACCTTCCTTACCGGCGTTCTGGACATCGGTCAGCAGCGAGTCCCCGTACGAATCATCACTCTCGACGACGTGACCGTCTTGCGCCCGGTGGAAGCAACAGCCCTGGCCGGCGCCACGGACACGTACTCGGGGGTTCTGCACCTGTCGCACGGGTCGCGGCGCCGCACGATTCCTGAAGACCTCGCCTTGGAGGTCGCACGGCGCCACCGCACGCTCGACCTACTCGACGAGGCAGAGTTGCGCTACGCGCTGACGTTCCTGGAAGAAGCCACCACCGAAACTATCCGCCAAGCCCGCATTGCCGTCATCGCGGACGCCGTCGCCTCAGTGGCCAGCCCTGCCGCCGAAGCACCTGGGAGCAACGACGGCGATCATTCGGCCGCGGCACCAGCGCTCGTCACGGTGGACGTCGGAGGCACGATCGGCACCACGGATCGCCCCGGAATCACGGCCGCCCTGGTCGCCGCGTCGCCGCTGGCACGCCGCGCCGCCGTACAGTTGCTGCGCGAACGACTGCACACGGCACCCGCTATTACCGATCAGGTAGTCGAAGAGGTGTGCCGGACACTACGGATCCCGGTCACGGCGTTTCCGCGCCATGCGACCGCCACGCCGCTGCGTCTGTTCACGTTCGCAGCTGCCGCACTCGAACAGATCAGTGTCCTGCTGCCGGTGGTGACGCTGTCGAACGTCACGTGCGTGGAGGCGGACCTGCCGCAGCTGAGGCAGCTCCTAGCGCCATGGGTGGACGACCACTTCCCGTCCTGCAGAATCGGGTACGCCAAGCCCGACCCCCGCGCGTTCGAGGCTGTTGCCGCCCAGCGGTGCATCGATACTACGCAGATGGTGCATATTGGGGATGATTGGGAGTGCGACATCCTCGGGGCTACTCGGGTCGGGGCACGCGCCATCTGGATCTCCGGGGGCCGTCCCCTGCCCGAAGCGACCGAGGCAGTCAAATCCAATGTTCTGGTGGCAACGGACCTTGCCGCTGCCACTGGACACGTCAGGGAAATCTGCGCAGGGAGATACCGATGAGCACCTTTGCTGGAACCGTCGAGCACTACCGCAAGTACCGCCCCGGAATCCCCGAGGAGGTCGCCGACATCCTCGCTGCTGCCGTGCCAGACAGGCACCCCCGGCGTCTGCTCGACATCGGCACCGGGACCGGGCTGGTCGTTGAGGCGCTGCTCACCAGATTCGACGACATCATCGCGATCGACAACGACGCCGACATGCTGGCGTCCGCCGAGACGGCCATGCGCCCCATGGTTCCGGACGGAACACGAATGGTTCTACAGCGCTTCTCCGCTGAGGAATTCACCCCACCGCAGGACTGGCACGCCGACCTGGTCACCATCTGCCGCGCGTTCCACTGGCTCGACCAGGCTGCGGTGCTACAACGCCTCGAAGCCCAGGTGGCCGAAGACGGCGCGGTGGCGATCTTCGGCGACAACAGCTTCTGGGTGGCCTCCAGCCCCTGGAAAACCGCCGTCCGCTCCGTCATCCAGGACTTCCTGGGAGAACAACGCCGGGCCGGCGCGGGCGTCTTCAACCACCACAACCGCCCCTACAGCGAAATCATGGAAGAGTCCGCATTCAACCAGGTCGAAGAGTTCCGCGTACCCGTCCACCGGGTGTGGTCTACCGAGAGCATCCTCGGCTACCTCTACTCCACCTCATTCGCCGCTCCCCACCTGTTCGGGGATCGGCTCGCCGACTTCGAGGCAACCGTCACCCGCACGCTGACCGAATTCAGCAGCGACAACACCTTCGACGAGGAGAACGAGTTCCTCATTCGCATCGGCCGCCGGAGCCAGGCGTGAGCCATGTCCTCGACCGGCATGTCGGCCGGCTCACCACTAACAAGATCACCGAAGCGCTGACCTCGACGTCGGTTCTCTGCCTGCCGATCGGCTCGTACGAACAGCACGGACCCCACCTGCCCCTGCACACCGACACGGTGATCGCCGAGCAATTCACCACCCGACTCGTCCACCAGTACGGCGACAGCCACGACCTGTGGATGCTGCCCACCATCCCGTACGGCCTATCTCCCGAGCACGACTGGGCACCGGGCACCATCACCCTCCCCGTCAGAGTGCTCACGGAACTCATCGACGCCACCTGCGGCGAATACGCCCGATCCACGCCCGCCCGCAACCTGCTCATCGTCAACGGGCACGGAGGCAACCGCGGCATCCTCGAAGCCGTCATCTACGAACTGCACCGACGGCACGACGTCAACGTCTGCGTGATCCACCCCAGCTCGCTGGCCACCGTACGCGCGGACAGCGAACTACCCGAAGTCCACGCCGGCCTCCGCGAGACATCGGTGATGCTGGCGCTCGCCCCCGACGACGTCCACCTGGAACGTCTGCCGGACAGCTACGAGCCGGACCCCGACCATGCCGAGGGCACGCGCCGGCTGGTGCTCGACCGAGGCACCACGTGGCCCTGGAACTCCGACAACCCCGCCATGTCCCAGCTCGGCATCATCGGCGGCAACGCGAGGAGAGCGACCGCCGAACTCGGCGAACAGATCATCGCCAGCGCCCTCGACCGGTGCCCCGACATCCTGGCTCGCCTGAACAAGCCTGATCCGTAATCCGCGCCCCCTGGAGGACCCATGCAGACCGCACTGACCCCGCAGGAGAGGGCCACCTTCGTCAGAGACGGCGCCGTCGTTCGCCGTGCCTTCGTCCCCGGCAGCCTCTTCGACCGCGTCCGATCGAGTGTTGACGGCTGGTACCGCACCGAGATGGATCCAGCCCTCATCGGCTCCTATACCCAGCGCACATTCGCCCCCGACCTCGGCAATGACCACGACGTCCTCGCCCTGTTCCACGAATCCGGCGTCGCGGATCTGGTGACCTCGCTCGTACCCGAGATCGAGCCGGTCGTCACGGCGCAGATCCAGATCCGCGTCCCCGAGTCAGACACCGGCGTCACCCAGCCCGAGAAGGCAATGCACGTCGACGGCGTAGCCTGCCCGCATCTCGACCCCAGCGAACTGCGGACCTTCACGCTTCTGGTCGGCGTCGTGCTCTCCGAGATCGCCGACTCCGACGGCGGCGCGTTGCGGTACGTACCCGGTGGCCACCTGGACATGGCGGAATGGTTCCGGACCGAATGGTCGATCGGTATGACCGACCAGGTACCCCCGCGCATCGACGCCGAACAGGGCACCCCGCTGCTCGGCTCGCCCGGAGACGTCCTGCTCATGCACCACCTCGTGCCCCATGCCGTCGGCCGCAACACCTCACCAACGCCCCGCATCATGGCCTACTTCCGGGTCAGCCACGCCCAGCACGCACGCCAACGATTGGAGGCCCTCCGAGACCCCTGGCTGGAATACCCGGCCATCCGCACCGTCACGGCCTGATCACCCCATGGGCCAGGCGAGTCGCGCTGTGCGGAATGCAGCGCTGGATATGGCGCGGCCCTTGGTCTCCGGCCACGTCGTGCTCCTCACGGGCAACGCCGCCACCAGCCGGGGGATGAAGGACTTCTTCGCCGACGCCGGCGCTGCTGCCATACACCGCGTCGAACTTCCTGAGGCTACAGGGACGCTCGCGTCACGCCTGGCCGCAGCGGAACAACTACTGGCGGATCCTTCCGAAGCCCTCGTCCGGAAGGTCGACGAACTCGACCATGACGGCCGAGGACTGGTGTACGCCGGCTCCTACACGGCCGTCCGCAGCTTCTGCGGACGGCGGGTGCTCGGCTCCCGACTTGAGTCACACTTCGCCGCCGAGCGAAAAGACGTCCAATACCGACTACTCGGACTCGCCACCTCAGACCGTCGACTGCTCAGGATCGAGGACCATACCGACATTCGTGAGGCGATCATCGCTCAGGTAATGCACGGCCCAACTGTTATCCAAGGCGTACCGCGTGGGCTACTCGCGATCGGCGCTAGCCATACGTACCTCCTCCCGGAGGATGCGTCAGCCGTCAGGATCGGCCAACTGCTTGCCAGCATCGCGGAGGATTGCGCCGATCTCATCGTGGGGCCCCTTCACGCCGGTCTTCCGTGTACCTACTACGGATTCCTCACGTCGGATCACGTGGTCGACTTCGGCCCTTTCGAAGCCCTTGTGTACTGGGACCGCCGAAGCTGGCGTCTTTACGCTCCCGGTGTCATCCGTCCAGTACGTCTCGGTGGCCAGGAGGCGGCCTGCCGCTCGGCCGTCCGCGCAGCCACACGACAGGTGCAGCAACGAATCGACTATACCGGCGCATTCGGCACCGACGGTGCCGTCTCAGCCACTGCATATTCCGTCCACGAAATAAACCCGCGAATCTGCGCGGGATTCGCACTCCTGGACAGCATTTGCCAGGACTTTATCCCCCTCGCTGCGGTCGACCTCGTGGTTCGAGAGAGGCAGCCAACAAAAAGCCACCCTCTCATGGTCCAACTCGAGCAACTCGCTACCGCACTGCGCCGCATTCAAACACCGTTGATCCGCCTGTGGGACGGGAGGCATAGCAGCATTCAAGAAACGCTGACCGAATCGGCCTTACGTGCGTCTGATCCAGCAGCTTGGCTGAGCATCGCTCGTTCATGCCTCGCCGACAAGAACTTCGTATCGATCACGCAATTCAACCCAGCCGGAGGCTATTAATGCAAATAGTGACGCCAAATGACCTTGCTCTCGCGGCGCACGCCATTGAAGCTGGCGAACTCGTGGTCGTCCCCACCCAACGCTGGTACATGCTCTGCTGCGACGCGTCGAACCCCGATGCCTGCGCCCGCATTTTCACCACCAAGAGAAGGCCGCCGGACAAGTCTCTCCTGTTCGTCGCGCAATCCCCGGAAGCCGTGCGTCAGCGTTTCCACGTGAGCAAGGAGGCGGAGTTCCTCGCCGCGGCATTCTGGCCAGGCGACCTCGCCCTGCTCCTGCCCTGGCGTGACCCAGCCGAAGGGGAACGCCGCCAAGCGGTAGGTACGCCGGAAGCGCTCGTCACCGTCGCGCCGGGCATTCTTGGTGAGCTGGCAACCCTCACCGCCGTCCCAATCGCAGCCACGTCCGCGAATGTTTCCGGAACAGATGGTACTGCGCCGTCGATCACCCTTGAGGAGGTACTCACCTTCGTCGCCAGCACGGAGGCCGACCTCCCGATCGTGGTTGACGGCGGCGTATGCCCCATCGCCAACCACCTCACCATCGTCCGCTGCACCGCCGACGGTACGGGAATAGCTCGCGAAGGAGTCGTGCACGCGCGAGCTGTCGCCGCCGTCCTCGGCGGGGACGCGATGGAGAAACACCGATCCGCAGCAGGAGCCGATCGGTGACTGCCGCCTTGCCAACAGCATCGTTCAGCCATTCCCCGAGCCAGCGCCTTGGGCTCCCGGCATTCGACTCGGTCCGCTAGCGTAGTCACGTGGCGGATTCGGTGAGTGAGATTCGGCTTCAGGCCGAGCAGAAGGCCCGGGTCATGATCGATCGGCAGCTCACCGAGGCCGGGTGGCTGGTGCAGGACAAATCTGCGCTGAACCTGTTCGCCGGGCCAGGCGTCGCGGTCCGCGAATCGATCATGGCGGCAGGGCACGGCCGAGTCGACTACCTGCTGTACGTGAACCAGCAGGTCGTCGGGGTGATCGAAGCCAAGCCTGTCGGAACGGCCTTGTCCGGGGTCGAGTGGCAGTCGGCCATGTACGCCACAGGCCTGCCCGCGGCCGTGCGCCTGCGGGCGTTGACCCGAGACGACCGGTTGCCGTTCGTGTTCGAAGCGAGCGGCTCCGAGACCCATTTCACCAACGGCTACGACCCTCAGCCGCGCGCCCGGCTCGTGTTCACGTTCCCGCGTCCGGAGACGCTCGCCCGGTTCGTGCGCGACGCACAGGCCACTCCGGACCGCCCGACGTGGCGGGCGAAGGTCCGTCACCTCCCGGCCCTGCCTGCGGACGGTTTGCGGCCGGCGCAGATCACCGCGATCAGTGGAATTGAGCGCTCCTTGGCGGAGCAGCGTTTTGACCGGTCGCTGGTGCAAATGGCTACGGGCGCGGGTAAGACGTTCACCGCCGTGACCGAAAGTTACCGGCTGCTCAAGTACGGCGGCTTTGGACGGGTGCTGTTCCTGGTTGACCGCAACAACCTCGCTGATCAAACGGTGGCGGAGTTCCAGAACTATCGGACCCCGGGCGATGGGCGCCGCTTCACTGAGCTGTACAACGTCGACAAGTTGACCGGGGCGGGCATGCTGGCCAGTTCCAGTGTGGTCGTCTCGACCATCCAGCGGGTTTACAAGGCGCTCTGCGGCGATGCTGTTTCTGCCGACGACGATCCCGGGCTGGACGGTTTTGTCCCGGACGAGCCGGTGACCGTCACTTATCAGCGGCAGATTCCGCCGGAGACGTTCGACCTGGTGATCGTCGACGAAGCCCACCGCTCGATCTACGGCGTATGGCGCCGCGTTCTGGAGTACTTCGATGCACACATCGTCGGGCTGACCGCGACACCCGGCAAACAGACCTTCGGGTTTTTCCGGCAGAACCTGGTCTCGGAGTACACCTACCCGCAGTCAGTAGCCGACAACGTCAACGTCGACTTCGACCTATACCGCATCCGCACGCAGATCAGCGAGCAGGGCTCCACCATCGAAGCCGGGACCGTGGTGCCGGCCGTCGACCGTCGCACCCGGGTGCAGCGCCTGCAAACCCTCGACGATGACCTCGAATACACCAAACGTCAGCTCGATCGGGCGGTCACCGCGACCTCGCAGATCCGGCTCGTGCTCGAAACGTTCCGCGATCGGCTGTTCACCGAGATCTTCCCTGGCCGTAGCACCGTTCCGAAGACTCTGATTTTCTGCAAGGACGACGCGCACGCCGAGGAGGTCGTCACGACCGTGCGGGAAGTCTTCGGCAAGGGAAACGACTTCGCGGCGAAAATTACCTATCAGGCGAAAGATCCTAAAGGTCACCTTCAGGCCTTCCGCACGTCGGCGACTCTGCGGATCGCGGTGACCGTCGACATGATCGCCACCGGCACGGACGTCAAGCCGCTGGAGTGCGTGTTCTTCTTGCGTGACGTGCGCTCCGCTGCGTACTTCGAGCAGATGAAGGGCCGCGGCGCTCGCACTATCGCCTCCGCCGACTTCCAGGCTGTCACTCCGGATGCCGCGGAGAAGACCCGGTTCGTGATTGTGGATGCGGTCGGGGTCACCGAACACGACTTCGTGGACCCACCCCTGAACCGTGACAAAAGCGTCAGCCTGCAAAAGCTCCTGGATAAGGCCGCCACCCTGACTCTGACCGAGGCGGAGACGGCGACCCTGGCGTCCCGGCTGGCCGCGCTGGAATTACAACTCACACAGGCTGAACGTATCGAACTCGACCAGGTCGCCGGGGCCCCGGTCCGCGACATCGTCCGCGGGCTGGTCGATGCGGTCGATCCCGACACTCAAGCGCGCATCACCGCGACTGCGGCCGACCCTGCCGCCGCCGTCCAAGACCTGCTCGATGCGGCGGTTCGCCCGATCGCCGCCAACCCCGACCTCCGCGCCCGGATCCTCGAGCTGCGCCGAGCTCACGACCGGATCATCGACGAAGTCAGCGTTGACACCCTGGAAGATGCCTACGGGGTGGTCGATACCTCCCGCGCCCAATCCATCGTCGACTCCTGGCGTGACTACCTCACCGAACACCGAGACGAGATCACCGCGATTCAGCTGCTTACCGAGGCTCGGGATCGGAAGATCTCCTTCGCCGACATCCAGGAACTTGCCGACCGCATCCAGCGACCACCCCGTAACTGGACCCCTGACCTGATCTGGGCTGCGTACGCCGCGATCGACACCACCCGGGTCCGTTGGCACAACGACCGGCGTACCCTGACCGACCTGGTCTCGTTGATCCGATACACCGTCGGGCAAGATGATCACCTCGTGCCTTACGCCGACAAGGTCCGGGAACGGTACGCGGGCTGGCTGCGCCAGCAGGAACAAGCAGGCGTGCGCCTGACTGACACACAAAGGTGGTGGCTCGACCGCATGGCCCAAGTGATCGCTGCATCCGCCGGCATCACCCCCGACGACCTCGACAATGCCCCGTTCACCGAACGTGGCGGAATCGACGGCGCCATCCGTGACCTCGGCCCTGCCACCGCAGAACTAGTCGACCAGCTCAACGCCGAACTCACCGCATGAACGGCCTCTCCAAGCTCCCCGCAGGCTGGCGCTGGTCAACCGTCCAAGACGTCGGCCGCCTCGACCTCGGTCGCCAGCGGCACCCCGATTGGCACACCGGACCCGAGATGCGGCCCTACCTTCGTGTGGCGAACGTCTTCGAGGACCGCATCGACACGTCGGACGTCAAGGAGATGGATTTCTCCGGAGTTTTCGAACGCTACAAGCTGAAACCCGGCGATGTCCTCCTCAACGAAGGGCAGAGCCCCGAATTTCTGGGCAGGCCTGCGATTTACCGTGGAGTTCCGGAAAACGTTGCCTTCACCAATACCCTGATCAGATTCCGCGCCGGCCCAGAAGTTACCCCTGAGTGGGCGCTCATCGTGTTCCGGCGGCACATGCATGCCCGCCGCTTTGTACGCGAATCGCGAATCACCACAAACATCGCACACCTTTCGGCAGCTCGTCTCAAGACAGTCGAGTTCCCTGTTCCACCGCTAGGTGAACAAGGGCGAATCGTTGCCATTGTCGAAGACTACCTCTCCCGTCTCGGTGCTGCGAACCGGCTTGTCGCCATTTCAAAGAAAAAGGCGGTGGCACTGCGTAGATCCGCACTTGATTCGGTGATCAATCGTGCAGGACGATCGACGATTTTGTTGCGGCATCTCATCGATCGGATTGAGGCCGGAAAGTCATTCGGTGGATCTTCCGGACCTGCATCAGCTGATCAGTGGGGAATCATCAAGGTCAGCGCAATGACCTGGGGTGAGTTCAGGCCAGGTGAGAACAAGACGGTTGCTGATGAGAGCGTCGACCCGCGCTACGAGATCCGACCGGGTGACCTTCTTGTCAGTAGAGCGAACACGAGTGATTACGTGGGTGCATCGGTTTTGGTCGGCGACGTTCGTCGGCGGCTACTACTCAGCGACAAGAGCCTTCGGCTCGTCCCTCGCAGTCACGTGGATCCAGCTTGGCTGTGGTTTGCTCTTTCGTCACCACGGAGCAGGTCTCAGATTTCTGCCATGGCCACTGGAACCAAGGAATCGATGCGAAATATATCCCAGGCGAACCTTCTGGCCGTCGAGGTCCCTGACATTTCCATCGAGGAGCAGCGCGCCGACGCGAGTTCCCTCTTTACGCATTTCGACAATCTTGCACGACTTAATGACGCGCTCGATTCCGTCAATCCCAAATATGCTGCCCTGAGGCGGTCCCTTCTCGATGCAGCGTACTCGGGACGGCTGACTGGGCGAGCGAGCGACGAAGAAATGGTTGAGGAGTTGTCGGGTGTCTGAGACGCGGCGGCTGGTCGATAAACTGTGGTCCTACTGTCACGTCCTTCGAGATGATGGCGTCGGAACGATTGAGTACACCGAGCAGCTGACTTACCTGCTGTTCCTGAAGATGGCTCATGAGCGGGAAACTCGTCCGCTGCGACCGGAACGCATCGTCCCCGAGAGTTGCTCGTGGCAGCGGCTTCTCGACGCCGAGGGTGATGACCTGGAAGTCGCCTACCGTCACATCCTGGAGGAGCTGGCGCGACAGCCAGGCACGCTGGGCACGATTTACCGCAAAGCGCAAAACCGCATCCAGGACCCGTCCAAGCTTAAGCGCCTGATCAAGGACTTGATCGACAAGGAGAATTGGTCGGCGACCGGCACGGACGTCAAGGGCGACGCGTACGAGGAGCTGTTGTCCAAGGGTGCCGAGGACATCAAGTCCGGCGCTGGGCAGTACTTCACGCCGCGCGCGGTAATCCAGGCGATGGTTGACTGCGTACGCCCGACCGTTCGTGACACCGTGGTCGACCCAGCAGCGGGGACTGGTGGGTTCTTGCTCGCGGCTCATGACCACGCTGCCCGCAACGCCGAAACTCTGACCCCGGCCGAGCGCACTCACCTGCGTGACGGATTTGTGCACGGCGTCGAGCTGGTCGACGGCACTGCCCGGCTCGCTGCGATGAACCTGCTGCTGCATGGCATCGGCACCCCCACAGGGGAAAGCCTCATCGACGTCAAGGACGCCTTGATCGCCGACCCCGGTAACCGCTATTCAGTAGTGCTGTCGAACCCGCCGTTCGGCCGTAAGTCGTCCCTGACGATGGTCGGCGCGGACGGTCGGGAGGCCGACGAGGAGCGGGCCATCTCCCGAACCGACTTCCGGGTCACCACCGCCAACAAGCAGCTCAACTTCGTGCAGCACATCGCCACCATCCTCGCTATCCACGGTCGTGCTGCTGTGGTTCTTCCCGACAACGTGTTGTTTGAAGGCGGTGCGGGGGAGACTCTGCGCCGTCGCCTGCTCCACGACTTCGACCTACACACCATGCTGCGGCTGCCCACCGGGATCTTCTACGCCCAGGGCGTCAAGGCCAATGTGCTGTTCTTCGACAAGAAACCCGCCGCGGAACGCCCCTGGACCGACCGGCTGTGGATCTACGACCTGCGGACCAACCAGCACTTCACCCTGAAACAGAACCCGCTCAGCCGTACTAACCTGGACGACTTCGTCGCCAGCTACCTGCCGGGAAAACTCCGCTCCGAGCGGGTCGAGACCGAACGGTTCAAGCCTTTCACGTACGACGAGTTGATCGCTCGCGACAAGACCAACCTCGACATCACCTGGCTTCGGGACGAGTCTCTCGAAGACATGGACAATCTTCCCGCCCCCGAGGTCCTTGCCCGCGAGATCGTCGATGACCTCACCGCCGCCCTGGTCGAGTTCGAAGCTGTCGCTGCCGCTCTGGAGGCGGCCAAGGGTGTGGATCAGCTGTAGTGGAGTGAAGCCGCAGCGGATTGCATGTGCCCCACGCTCTACGGTCCGTCGCACATACCAGTCGGGTACAACATTGCGTGATCTCTTCCTTGCAGAACAAATGTTCGACAGTATTGGTACCTCAGGGGAGGTGATTTTATGGCGGACCGCAGCAGCATCGAGTGGACCGAGGCGACATGGAACCCGACAACCGGATGTGACCGTGTCTCACCCGGGTGCGACAACTGCTACGCCCTCTCCCTTGCGAAGAGGCTGAAGGCCATGGGGTCCGCTAAGTACCAAGCTGACGGCGACCCCCGAACCTCGGGTCCAGGCTTCGGAGTCACAGTTCACCACGACGCCTTGGATATCCCGCGCCGCTGGCGGGAGCCACGCGTCGTCTTCGTCAACTCCATGTCCGACCTGTTCCATGCGCGGGTTCCGCTGGCCTATGTCAGTCAGGTATTCGATGTCATGCGCGAGACGCCCCGGCATACCTACCAGGTACTCACCAAGCGCGCGGCCCGACTCGCCAAGCTCGCACCGCTTCTCGACTGGCCGCCGAACGTCTGGATGGGGGTCAGCGTCGAGAGCGTCGACCAGTTGAGCAGAGTCGATGAGCTGCGGCGTGTACCCGCAGCTGTACTGTTCGTCTCCGCCGAACCTCTGCTCGGCCCCCTTCCCGCTCTCAACCTGACTGGGATCGACTGGCTGATCGTCGGCGGCGAGTCCGGGAGCAACTGCCGGCCGATGGATCCGGATTGGGTACGAGGGATCCGCGATCAATGTGAAGCCTCTGGAACTGCATTCTTCTTCAAGCAATGGGGCGGGCGGACGCCGAAGGCCGGTGGACGTGACCTCGACGGGCGCGAACACTCAGCTATGCCCAGCCTCGTCTCCACCGCGCCGGCATGAATCCAGCAACACCGGTCGCTGCCTGACGGGTTCCCTTGCCTAAGTAGCGGTGAGAGACTGGCTCCTGACTATTTGTAGCCAGGAGGGTGTATGCCGGTCAAGGGCGACGTGCCGTGGAAACGCGATGAGCACACAGGCGCCAAGCACGACATCTACCGTCGCTATCTGGAGCGATGGTTCCCCATCCTCCTGAACCGCCGATCGAAGCCGTGGCCGTCAGTGACGTATGCCGAGGGCTTCTCCGGCCCCGGCATCTACAGCGGCGGAGAGTTCGGCTCTCCCATCGTCGCCATCAAAGCCCTCACCAGCCAAGTCCCAGCGGACAAAGGGGTCGCGCGGTTCATCTTCGTCGATGACGACAAGCGATGCACCGACTTGCTCAACGAGACGCTGATCAGGGCCTTCCCGAAGCGGCCACGTTCCGAGGATGCGATGCCGGTCAAAGTCGTCACCGGTACCTGCAAGGACCATCTCGAAGCAGCCCTGGACGGGATGCACGCCTGGGGCAAGCCGATCTTCGCCAATCTTGATTCATGGGGAAATGCCCCGATTCCCTACCGTCTCCTCAAGCGTCTCGCGACGAACGTGTCCAGCGAAGTCATCGTCACCTTCTTCCCTCAGCACTTCGTCCGGTTCGTTAGCGACATGGGTGAGGCTGGCGACGAGCTCTTCGGAGGTGACCCAACCTGGCGAACCGTGACCGACCTGGCGCCAGCGGCCAAGAGTCGACACATCCTGACCTGCTACCGCCAGACCCTCAAGACCGCTGGATTCAAATACCTGCTGGACTTCGAGCTGGTTCCCCGGCACGGCCAGCCGCTCTACCTCGTCTTCGGCACAGGGCACCCCCTCGGCGTGCAGAAGATGAAAGACAGCCTGTGGGAAGTCGACCCCGTCCAAGGCGTCGGCTTCCGCGACCCGCGAGACGAACAAGCCGAAACCCTCTTCGACATCGACGAACCGATCCTCGGCCCCCTGACGCGTCTACTCGAACGGAAGTTGCGGGAAAACGGACCAACTAGCGTCCAGGACCTGCGCACCTTCACGCTCTTCGAGACCGTCTACCGGCCGGAACATGTGATCCGGTCACTTGGGCCACTGCTGGAAAGAGGAATCATCCGGACTGAGGATGACAGACCGCTGAAGATCCGCTCTTTGGTTCGCCACACCTCCACGCCATCAGATCCCCGCGCCGAAGCTGCTGCCGATGCCCCCTCGTAGTGTTCCGCCTCGGACGAGACGGAGAAAACGAACTACGGAGGAAGATCGGCGACGCCAGCACGGAAGAAGTACAACGGCGAGCTGCCCCGACGAGGAAGCGCAGTCGGCGGCGGTGCCTGTTCATGGCACCTAAACGGGGATAAGCGATTGGTGTTCCGGCAGAAGCCACCTTTTGGACATCGTCGCACCACTCTACTTCTTTCGAGTGACAAGAGGGTTTTGCACCTTTGTGCGCGAGACGTGTATCGCTCCGGACACTAGGCGCATTCTCGATCACCATCTTGCCTGCTCACAGCGTTTTGCCTCGTCGGCGGCATTCGCTTGCCTGACACATGACAGCCAAGAGCGCGCCTGTCGACCCCGTTCCGGCACGGGAAGAGTGTCGTACCCCCGATGTTTACTTCACGGGCTCACGGATCAACTGGTTCCGAAAGCCGGAGGATATGGGGACGTCGCTTGAAGAAGCCGGCGCGCAAACTGCGCTGGCCGAACTACAGGCCTCGCCAGACGATGATTACCTCACGGTAACATTGCTGGCGGCTGGCCTCGCCGAGATCTTGCACCGCAGAAGCCGGGCGCAGCAGGGTGAAACCATCGAGGAAGGTCTTCTGCCGCCCGCGTGGCGGGTGGGTTTCTCCCGGCTGTGGTGGCGGTGCGCCGAGCAGAGCGGCCCGCTCGACTGGGACGACCTCCGTCTGCTGCGATGGTGTGCCGAGCCGTTCTCGACCTGGCCGGTCATTCTCGACCTATCGCCGACTGATCTTCAGCAGACTTTGCTGGTCGATGAGCAGCTGTCCGAGTTCGCCGAGCAGGGCGCTCGCCTAGCCCACGTCGATGTCGAGGCCGAGTGGGTGGAGAGGCAGGTCTACGAGGCGCTCCGCTCGACCGCCGCAGCCAACGGCACCACAAAGAAGGAAGTCGAGGAAGCGTACGCGTACTTGCGGCGCTACCTGATCGACCACACCGTCATCACCGATCGAACGGTTCTGAGTCTCGAGCACAATTTCCGGGCCAAGGATAGCTCCGGCCGGACGATGGTACGCGGGCTGATCGATGTGGCCTACCGTAGCCGGCCGGTGTCCGGGCCGCAGCGGTTCCTGCTCTGCCCGGGATGCCACAACGTGGTCAACGACCTGGCCCCGTCCTGTCATACGCCGGGATGCTTGGGGGGCGATCCGTTGGTGAGTGTGCTGGAACCGCTTGCCGTCGTGTACGAGCAGCACCGCGCGACCCGCTTGTACTTCCATGACCCGGGTCTCGTTGAGGCGCGGATTATCGACGCGCTCCGCGACGATGAGCGGCTCGCCGGGAAGGTCCGCGTAACCGCGTATCCCGAGGTAGATGTGCTCGATGTCCTGGTCGAGTTCCTGTCGCCGGGGCCGAACCCGGTGGTCCTGGAATCCTGGGGCGTCGACGCGAAGGACCAGGTCAGTGCTCACCTGCTGGGCCGGGGATTCATATGGCCTCAGCGTCTGCCGTGCACCGGCCGTTTCCTGGCATTGCCGATGCACCGAGCCCGACAGCCGCAGTACGTGACCGATCTCCGCTCGGAACTCGACGGCCGGGTCAGCGGTGTCGTCGTCATCGATGAACAGCGCCTGCTCAAGCGGATCAGGGAACGCGCCGAGGAGTTGCACCCGTGAGAGACAACACCAGCTGGCGCTCAGACCTGCTCGATCGGTTGGACGACGCCGGCTTCCCGTCTTCGATCATCGGTCCGGACGCGTTCTGCGCGATCGAACTCGGCCTGCATTTCCTGACCATCCACGTGCCGGGCGAACCGGTCGGCACGTTGCAGCCCCTGCTGTCCGGCTACGTGAAACTCGACGCCGACATTGACGCCGTGTTGCGCCGGGTCCGGCACCGGATGGGCGACGTCGGACGCCGCGGCTACTGGCGACGACTGCTCAACAAGTACGCGAACGTGCCACCCGAATGGCGGTCATTCGCGCGGCTGGATGATCCAAAATTCCGGGTATCTGACAGTACCGTGTTCGCCGCCAAACCGACCGCCTACTGCCCGGAGCGGGCAGTCGTTTACGACGCCGCGATGAGCGCTCCTTTGGAGTACCGGCCAGTCCGGCAGTTCCCGGCCGCGACGGCGGGAGAACGCTACTCGTTCGATCTCGACGACGGCCGTGTTGACCACGTCCAGTTCCCCGCCCAGCTACCCGAAGGCCCCCCGATCGTTGTCCTCGGCGCGCCCACGCCGAGGCAGCGCCAACGCGTCGAGGTGCTCTTCGACGACCTGGAACGGACCGCCTCGTGGATCGACGGGAGATTGGCGAACAGGCCGGACATTCGCAACCGGAACTGGTTCGAGCGGCTGACCGAACGGGTGTTCTTCAACGCCGTCGACCCGAACCGGGCGGAACTGGTCCACCGGCCGCGATCGTTCTACCTCGACGGCGTAAACCACATCGTCGGTTTGATGAACTCCGGCAAGACGACCTTGACCGACCTCGTGGGCATCGACCGTGTTCAGTTTCATCAGGAGCGCGTCTGCTTCGTCGTCAGCTCGGTCGGAGATGTACTGGCCAAGGTCTCGTTCCTGCGCACTCTCGGCATCGAGGCCGTTCCGCTGATCGGGAACTTCTCCCGCACCGAGCACGCCGGTCGGTACTGGCGCACCGTCGTGGAGGAAAGCGAGCGGCTGGTGCCCGAGTCGGCGGAGACGGCTGATCCCGCCGCCGCCTACACGGCCGTCGCCTGCTTGCTGGAGCCGCTGCGCCGGCACAACGGGCCCGGCTGGAAGCCCCTTGACCCGCAGACTGCGCCGTGCCGCGGCAGCCTACGCTCGACCGACGGCCGCAACCGCCGGCACGACTGTCCGCTGCTCGCGGTCTGCCCCACGCAGCGGGCCTATCGCGACGTCGCCACCGCCCAGGTATGGGTCACCACCCCACAAGCCCTGCTTGCCAGCCGAGCCGCACCGTCCGAGGTTTCGCAACGCTGGCTGGAAGCCGTCCAACCGCACATGGACCACCTGATCATCGACGAAGCCGACTGGGTGCAGCAGATCCTCGACGCCAGCTTCGTGCAGAACGAACACCTCACCGGCGGGCCCGACGGCTGGTCACATCGCATGGTGGAACGGACCAACTCCGCTCTCGCCAAACACAACATGGCACCGGCCGCCGACCCCGAGGTCCAAGACTGGAACGAATACCTGCAAATTCACGAGCAAGCCGTATTCGCCCTCAACCAGGTAGCCCTGGCGCCTCTAGCGCAGCATCTGAAAGAGCTGCTCGGCGACGCCCCGTTCACCGCACACTCGCTGTGGCGGCGCGTCACCCGCACCCTGTTCGGCCTGCCGCAACAACGCGAGGGCGACAAACAGCGCGAAGACCTCGCGGACGACTTCTACCGCGAGCACGTGCAGGACTTTGCCGAGAATCCTCTCGGCCCGCCGGCATCCGCGGAGCTCGAAGCGATCGTCGAAGCCCTCAATGCCCGCCGCCGTAACTCAGCCACGGTGGACGCCGCCCTGAACGCCTGGATTGACGACAACGCGCAGCGCGTTCGCCCCGACAACGAGACCGACGAGCAGGCCCGCGTCCGGCACGAGCGGCTCGAGCGACACCGACCGCTGCTGCGGCTGATTATCGAAGCTGCGGTCTGGGCGGGCTACATCTCGCACACGTTCTTCGAGCTGTCGACGATGTACCCCTCAATCCGCGCCAAGCTCGACCTGCCCGATGAGGAGCGGTTCTGGGCACAACAGCCGCCACGCGACTACCGGCCGCTGATCCCCGAAGCCCCGATGGGCAACATCCTGGCCTTGCGATGGGTCGACAGCCGCAACGGCGGCTCCCTGATCCAGCTGTTGTGGGTCCACGGCGTCGGCCGCTGGCTGCTGCACCATTCCCATGACCTGCTGGCCAGCGAAGGGGTCGACGGGCCACACGTCATCCTGACCTCGGCAACCAGTTGGGCGCCCGGCTCATCCTTCTACCACATCCCCATCACACCGATCGCGGTCCTGTCGCAACCGGCCGACGACCGGGAAGCACTCCTGAGCTCTACCATGGTGGTACGCAACCCGAAGACCGGCGAAAAGCCGATCTTCGTGTCCGGCCGGCAAGGCGTCGAACGGCACGACGGCCTGCGCGGCCTAGTCACCGGGCTCTGCTTGCCAGTCGCCGGCCGGCACCGCAGCATCATCGACGAGCTGCGATCGCAGCTCCCGGCTGATCGGCAGCAGATACTGTTCGTGGTGCTGTCCGAGGCCGAGGCCCGCATCGTCGGGGATCACATCAACAACCGCACCCCGCTGACCGCCCGGGTGGTGGTACCCGACGCCGCTGATCCCGGCCGCGACGGCATCCTGCGGCGCATGGTCGCGACATTCGGCAAAGGCACCGACGACGTCCTGGTCGCTGCGGAGATGTCCATCCAGCGCGGTTACAACATCCTCAACAGCAACGACACGGCCGCGCTCGGCGCCGTGATCTACCTGACCCGTTCCCACCCGCCGCCCTACGACCTGTCCTTCCCGCTGTCACTGGTCACCCAGCTTGCCATCGCCCACCTGCAGAACCCACCTAGGGTCAGCCAACCAGCGCTCCCAGGGGAGGTCGACGAACTGGTCAAGCAGCTGCGCGCAGACGCCCGGATCATGTGGTTCGACATCATCGGCCGTCCGGTGCAGTTCCGGGCACTCGAACGCGACCAAATCCCGGCCTTCGTGGGCAACACCCTGGTCCCGATGAGCCAGACGATCGGTCGCTCCATCCGCGGCAACCAGCGCACCCACGTCCTGCTATGCGACGCCGCGTTCGCGCCGCGGCTTGCTCGCGACGACGATGCACCGGACACCGAAACCACCAGCATCGTGCTGGCCATGGATACATACCTGCGTCGGCTGCTCGCTGCCCCGAAGCACGGAGCCGGGGACGACGAACGTCGCCTGCACGCGATCAACACCGCGGTTTGGGAACTGATGGGCCACCTCATCCGCACCAACGACCCGCTGGGCACTTCACGGAAAGGCGCTTCATGACCGCCGCCACGCTCACCAACGAACCCGCCAAGCGGCCACGGAAGCCGATCGGCAACGAGGCGCTGCTTACCAGCTTCGAGATCGAGCCGGACGCCGTGTGGATGAGGCCCTGCCTGGTCGCCGCGATGCCGCAGGCCTGGCGCGACCGGCTCGCGGCGGAGTACCGCAAGAACACCTGGGTTCAGGAGGGCTGGTCACTACCCACCCGGGGCCTGGTCGAGATCCTCATCGCCGTCGACCCAGCGGTCATCCACGCCGACTGGGACCTCGCATCCGACACGTTCCTCGTCGCGTTCGACGGCGTCGACCCCCACATCCTCACGGCGGCGGTCGCCGCGTGGGCGAGCACCGAGGTCCGCCCCGACGTCAACTGGTTCGACGAACTCGACCCTCGCGAACTCATCTTCACACCCGCGGAGTTCGACGTTCTGCAACACGAGGTCCGGCACAACCGGACCGCGGCACCGGCCGCGCACGTCTACAAGATGCTGCCGACGTTCGTTGCCCTGCACGTCATCGAGCAGGGTTTGACACTGCTCGACGAACCCCGCCGGTTGATCCTCGGACCTCCCCAACGCAACAATCGCCGTGACATCGTGCTCTGGCCGCCGCAGCCGCTCGAGACAGACGCGACCGGCGAGGCCTTGGTCACGGCGAAGATCACCATTCACGTGGAGACCGCCCCCAACCAGCCAGGCCCTCGTGTGTACGCGGATATGAGCATCAGCCGGTTCCCGCTGCGGCCGGTCACCTACGTCCCCTCCCGCGGCGACGGGCCACCCGGCGCGACCCTGTGGCTGAACGGACCCGAGGGATTCCTCCGCCAGCACGAACCCCATACTCTGCTCGCCGCTCCCGTCGAGCAGACCTGGGCCAAGAAGGACGGGCGTCAATGGCGGTTCAAACCCGGCCTCGCGGCGGTACTAGCGAAACTCACCCACCTGCCGTTCCCCAACCCGGCGGCGGTCTTCGCGGATCCGGCCGAGGCCGCTGCCGCACGCGGAATCCGCGGGTACGTGCTCTACAGCGAAGGCACCAAGAGCGAAGCCGCCGACCTCGACGAACCAGGCGACCCTGACGGCCGCCACCGGTCGAAATCCGTCCTGCACGCCGCCCAGACCGGGTTCGTTCCCGGTGACCACCTCGAAGCCCACACCCGGCTCGGCGTTCTCCTGCAACCCCTGGGCATCCGCCCTGCCGACCCGCTCCCGCGTGTCGGGAAACAAGCCCCGCCCCGCATCAAGACCAGCTTCGACCCGCAAACCCGCTACACACTCGAACTGTGGACACACCACGACCTGACCAGAAATGCCCTGCTCACCACCCTGGAAAGCCACCTCGGCCTAACCCGCCGCCAAGACGCCACCGAGCCCGGGACTATCCACTACACCGGCGACATGAACCTCACCGTCGAACTCAAAGACGGCACCGCGATGGCGACGGGCATCATGCGCAGCGATGACGACAACCGACCAGACAGCACCATTGCCGGCGTCTACACCAGCCACGTGAAACGCGACCTCGGCACCGTACCCACCACCCGGGCCGCCATCCTCGAACTCGGCGACGAACGCCACTTCCAGCGACTGAAGAGGATCGACCCGAAGAAACCGCTCAAGAAAGCCTTCGCCCTCTCCGGACGACAACTGCAATGCCTGCGACCTGCCGAACTGTTCGTTCCCCCCAAGAACCCACGCGAAGACGGCAAAGGTAAACGACGCGAGCCCTACCCCGGCACCGACCTCAAACCCAGCACCGTCCACCGCTGCTCCGCAGCAATCGGTGACGCGTTGCGCCAACTCGGTCGCATCGGCGACTACCAGTTGCCCGCCGGCCTGCCCGACTTCGAACACATCGGTATCTGGCTGCACCACGATCGCAGCAATCGCATCCCCGTGGTCGTCCGCCACCACGGCGACTCTGAGCCAACCGCGATCCTCGCCAACCCCAAAAACGACACCACCAGCGTCATCGCTTACAAGGAGCTGGCGCACGCCCTCGCAAAAGGCCAAGGCCGCATCAAGGCCGGCCCCGACCAAAAGGCCTACATCGCACGATTCCTCGCCAACGTGCTCGGTGTCGGCGCGGCCCGCGACCAACACGATCGGATCGCATTCGTTCGTGCTGAAAGCTTCCGCAGCTGGGGCTGGCCGTGGATGCAGGACAAACACCTAACCCCAGGCCTGCTCATCCCGCCCGGCGTGGACATCGATGACGACGCTGACCTGCCTCCCACCCTCAGCCCGCAAGACTGTCCCGGCCTGCGTATCGTCCGTGTACGCGACCGGACCAGCAGCATGCAAGTACCCCGTGCCTTCGGCACCCCCGGCAACGCCGTTCGCATCAGCGGGCTGTTCCGTCTGGACGGGCGTACCTTCTACGCCATCAATCCGCGCTCCGACCAGGCGCAGACACCTCTGGACGCCACCAAACTCGATCCCGACCTGCACGCCAACTTCCTGCGCGCGGCCACCAACCCGGTGCCGCTGGAGCTATGCGTCGCGTTCGCCCAGCCCGGCGACGACATTGATGCGCTGGCCCTGCTCACCCATCAACTTCGCCGCGCTCACGCTCATACCGACCAGGCCACCCGATATCCCGGAGTTCTTCACCTGTGCTCGCTCGCCGACGAATACCTGTAGGGGCGAACTCTGCCGCCCTCGGATAGCTGGACGACCTCGTTGCCCGGCGGCTGGATGGTGGTCGCTGGAGGTAGACGCGAGGGTCTGCAGCGCCGGTGCCGATGCGGGACCGGCGCTGCGGTGGGCGCCTGCGGCGAATGGGTCAGGGTGTGCGTCTGCGGATGGCCGGTAGCGTCACAATCGGGCCCTGAGCTGCGGTTATGTGGTTCTTATTCTGCCAACTATGGTCCACCAATAGCCCCTGACCAGGGCAAACGTGAATCGATTGTTGGCAGTGCGCGAACCGCACCGCTCAGATGCGCGGTGAACTGGGCAAACGGCCTTTGCGTGGTCGGGACCGCCAGCTTCGGTGTGGATGTTCCCGATCGTGGGGTCCGGGCCCTGTGGGTCTACGACGACTGCCGGTGTGCGCGGCAGGCACATCCGGGGTTCGCAACCAACCCGGAGTTGTCCCGCACGGGGTGCTGGCACTGAGCTTATCGGCAGCAAATGAATGCACCGCGGCGGTAGCCTTCCGCCGTGCCGAGTCGTTTCTATCGCCGTGGTTGGGACGAGATCCGCGGTGATGAGTTCGAGCGGGTCTGGAATTCGAACCGCCACGGCCGGCCCGGCTTACGACCGGACCGGGCTGCGGTGTCTCGCGTTACGCGCTGTCGGGGCCCGTCTTGCGGACCAGCATGTACCCGTAGGGCGGCTCCGTCCCCTCGGGCGGGGTGCTGCCCTGGAAGATCATGGTGCAGCTGGCGGTAGTGAAGCGGTCCTGCATCTCCTGGGCCGAGAGCCAGTACCGGTTGAAGTCGATGCCGAGACTGCCGACCAGGCTGTCGGGACCGTTGCGGTGCACCGTGCCGTCGCCGTGCTTGAAAGCTGCCACCAGGTATCCGCCTGGCCGCACCACCCGGGCGAGTTCAGCGAACGCACGGGCCCTCGCGTCCGGCGCCAGGTAGATCAACGAGAACCAGCACACCACTCCGGCCAGCGCTGCGTCCTCGAACGGCAGGTCGCGTAGGTCGGCGACCTCGTACTCGAAGCCCGGGTGCTCGCGTCGGGCCACTTCGACCATCCTGGGCGACAGATCCACCCCGCGCGGCGAGAGGCCACGGCTCGCGAGGTGCGGAAGAAGTCGTCCGGTGCCGCAGCCCACGTCCGCAACCTGGGTACCCACGGCCAGGGTCAGCTCGGCGAACAGGTCGAGCATCGCCCGCTCGACCGGCATGCTCTCCAGCACCCCGGCCAGGTTCTTCGCGTACCACTCCGACAGCACGTCATGCGCGTCCCGTAACTCCTCAGTGCTGGCATCCATCTACGCAAATCTCCCCGTCGCCGACCGTCGCGGCGGCGAATCTACCGCAGATCGCCGTGGTGAACACCGAGGGAACGCCTGCCTGCAGATGGCAGCTCGTTGTGGTGGGTACGAGCTGATTGCGGAATCGGAGGACTTGGTGCGGGCGGTCCCGTCCTGGCCCGCGTTGCGGTGTCACTCAAGCGAGGGACTCCGTGAGCTTCTTGGCGGTGCCACCCTGACGGGAGGAGCCTCAGGTGGCGGGAGATGATGGTGATGGTGAACCGGCGGCGCGTGGCGACGAATATCAAGGTTCTGCCGCCTGGGGTTGTCCCGATCACTGCCGAGGACCATCAGCAGGCCGTCACTGCGCTGGCGCAGCTGATCGAACAGTGGTGGCGCAACCGGCATGACGTTGACCTGTCTGCACAACCGGGCGGCGGGTCGGCGCCATCGAGAGGGCGTAGCGGGCCTGGGGTGGGCCTGGACATCTGATCTCAGGCGACTCGCTGGCCTTCGCTGCCGCTCCGGTTATATGCTCGCGTATATGGGGAAGCGGTTTGACGTCGAGCTGGAACCCGAGGTTCAGCGGTGGTTGGACACCTTGCCGATTCCCGCATATCGGTCAGTCGAATACCATGCGGACAGGCTGGCGGCCTCACCGACCACGCTCGGTGAGCCGTACAGCAAACATCTGCAGGGCGCGGTCCGCGAGTTGCGCTTCCATCTGGGTAGGGCCGCGTGGCGGATCACCTATTGGCTTGCTCCGGCAACGTCGGATCGTGCTGCTGACCGTGTTCCGCAAGACCCGAGACCGGGAGACAAACGAGGTCGAGCGCGCCGTCGCCGCCCAGAAGGTGTGCGAAGCCGAGCACCGGCCAGCGACTCATCTCTACGACCGTGAAGGCGGTAGGCGATGAAGGGGTACCACACCAAGTGGACTATTCCAGATGAACACCGGGAAAGTCCCGAGTACGTCGAGGCGGGCACCCGCATTGCCCTTGGCCAGGCCGTCTATGACCGGCGGATGGTCCTGGGCATCAGCCAGGCCGAGTTGGCGGCACGGGCAGGGACGACGCAGACTGTGATCTCGCGGCTGGAGGGGGGTGCGGTCACACCGACGCTTCCGCTGCTGCACCGCCTGGCCAGTGCTCTGGAAGGTGAGCTCGACCTCAAGATCACGGGTACCGGCCTGCGAGCTGAGTTCCCGATGGCCTCGTAGATCCATGAGTGGTGGTCGGCCTGCCGGGGCCGTAGCGCCCGGGGTGGCTGCCGATGGGGTGAATCGGCACGGCGGGCGGTGCGCCGGTCAGGATGCGAGTCGACGCACTGCCGCTAGGGTCACGATTGGGCCCTGAGCTGCGGGTATGCGGTTCTTGTTCTGCCAACTATGGTCCACCACATTCGGCAGCTCGTGAGCCTTCTGGTTCGCGCCACGGCCGGTAAGGGTCAGTCCGCCCAGGGCTGGCCCTTCGTTGTTCGGTGCTGGTGGCGGGACGCCGACAGCGGCGACGGCCCCCGGCCTCGGCGGCGAGAGGCGGACGGTGCCCTCGTCGGTAGCCTGTTGACCATGGAGTTTGCGGCCGGACCGCCCAGCCAGTGGGTCGTTACGCTCAAGTCTGGTGCCGTCATTCACCTCGCGGCTGACGCCTACGGCGAGCAGGAGGACCACGCGGTCTTCTCGGTTCTGGCCAACGCGAGCGCCGAGGAGCAGCGTGAGATCCAGGTTCTTGCCGCGCCTATGGCAGGCACCAAGGTCGACTTCCTCGTTGCCAGGATCCCGCTGAGTGAGATCGCCAAGGTCGCCGGTGGTTGGTCCTGGAGCGCTGAGCTGAGCGGCTGACCGCTGCAGCAGTCCGATGAGGGCACCGCCGGACGGGTTTCGTCAAACTACGGAAAGTCGTTCGCGTCATGACGGATCGCTACGATCCGACTGGGGGCTCGCATGGACGGCTTGCTGGACACCGGTGACAAGGTCGCTTCGGTGGTTGGCGCCCTGGTCGGGATCGCCGGGCTCGCCCTGACCGTCGCCGGCCTCCGGCGGCGCCGGTCGACGGTGCCGCAGTTGACCGACGCCGCACTGGAGGCACTGCTGCGTGCCCAGGACCAGGACGCCGCGCGGCATCGGTACCGGTTTTTCGGACACGTGCCGGCCCTGACCGACGTGTACGTACGTCAACAGGTCGCCGACTCGGCGACGGCCGAGCTGGCGGTCGGCATCGACGCGATGTTGACCGGCCGTCGTCACGCTGTCCTGCTCGGCGGTGCGGGTGCCGGCAAATCCGCTCTGGTCGCCGCCACGGTCGCCGAGGGGGCGAAGACGGCACTAACAGGTCGCCGGCGAGGAGTCGTCACCGTGGCGGTCGCCGCTGCCGACCTCGTTGGGCATTCGCTGCCGAATGCCCTGGCGCAGGCATGCCTGCATGACCTGAAGGTCGACATCGGGCCGTCGGTGTTCGAGCAACCGCCCGTCCGGGGCGGACGGTGGCGGATCATGATCGACGGTGTCGACGAGATCATCGACTCGGAAGCCCGGTCCCGCCTGCTCTGGTCGATACACCGGTGGCTGGACGAGTCACCGGTGGCCCGGCAGATCGTCGTCGTCAGCCGGCCGCTGCCCGAGGAGGAGATGGCGGAACTCCGGGGCCCCGCGGTCGACGTGTTCGAGCTGCAACCGTTCGGCCAGGACGACCTCGACACCTTCGCGCGGCGCTGGTTCGGAGCGCGGCATCCCGGCCGGCCGGAGGAGGCGGCCGAACTGGCCGTACGTTACGTGGCGCGTGTCGCGGCGGCACGCCTCGGTCCGGTCGCCCGCGTGCCGTTGCTGGCGACCATCGCCGCCATGGTCTTCGAGCAGGACATCGATCGGCCGCTGCCCTCGAGCCGGGCCGAGCTCTACTCGAGATTTGTCGATCATCTGCTGACCGGCCGCCGCGAATCACACCATGTGCGGGAGGCGATGGACACCGCCCTGTCCGAACGGGGAACCGGCGCGGCGCGCTTCGCCGCGTGGCTCCGAGCAGACTTCACGACGACGATCGAGGGCCTCCTCGGCAGCGTCGGCGACGCCTACGTACGCGACCCGCAGGCCGACCTGATCGACGTCGCGACGGATTGGCTGCGCCGGCACGGTGACTACGACGTAGCGGTCTTGGTCCCCGAGGGCAGACAGCTGGTGCGGGATCTGCTTCTCGGCACCGGGGTCATGGTTGTCCGCGGGCGACGGCTGCGGTTCATCCATCAGAGCTTCGCCGAATTCTTCGCCGCCCGTTCGCGCCGGTCCCGGTTCGATGAGGAGGAGTGGCGCTCGCTGGCCGCCAATCCGAGTGCCCGGAGCCTGGCCGGTTTCGAAGCGGCGATGCGATCCGATGCCGATCGTCTCGTCGGCGCTCTCCTCGACGACGGACGTTCCCCGGCCCGGGCCGGAGACCTTCTCGCCGACGGGGTTCCGCTACGGGCCGAGACCCGCCGCCGCGTGCTGGACGGTCTGCTCACCGAATTGTCGAGTGAGGCGGGCGGTGCGGAGGCGCTGCGCGTCCTGCGCGAGTTGAGCATCGACGCCGACGTGGTGCGTCTGCTGGCCGAGTTCGCCACGGACAGGACCGTCAACGAGTGGACCGGTGTCGTGGTCGCAGCCGCGGTTGCCGAGACCGACGAGGCCACCGGCGTACGGCTGCTGCGAGAGGCCGCATCCCGGCTCACCGACCCGGATGCACGCAGACTGGCCGACGAGACTCTGTTCGCCCACGGCGCGGCGGCCAAACCCGTCGAGTGGGAGGCCCGGCGAGCAACCGAACGCCAACCGTTGGGCATCTTCGGCCGCCAGGCGCTCGCGGAACAGGCGTCGGACTCGCACATCGACGACGCGGACCGGGTCAACGCCGCCGTCCGTCTCGCGGACGACGGCGAACCCACCGCTCTCCGCTCGCTGCTGGAAACACCCGAGATCAACGACGACAGCCGGCTCCGTGCCGCTGAGGCCCTGGCGGACCGGGAGGATGACTCCGCCCTGCTCGCCCTGGCAGAGGTGACACCAAGCCCCATCTACTACGTCGTGCGGCCGGTCACCAACCATGCACTCCAGTACCGGGCGCTGATCGTGCTGCACCGCCGGCACCACCCGAAGGTCGTTGAGCTCTTGAGGGCATTCGTCGCCACCACGAGCGCGCCGTGCACCTTCGGCGCGGCGGTCATGCTGAGCGAGCGAGGCGACCTCGATGCCCTCGTCGGCCTGGTTCGGCACGAGCAGCCTCTGATGACGGTGGCCGCGGCGCGGCGGTTGGCTGTGATCGGAGACGCGGCGATGCTGCGCAGGGCGAGAGAGCTCGCGGAGCGGCCTGGCGCACGGGTGTGGCTCGACGCCGGCCTGGCCGCCTGCGGCGTGACGCGGTTCGCCGGCCGTCCGCGGTTGTCGTCG
The DNA here is from genome assembly GCF_040677315.1 of Actinoplanes sp. NPDC049316. Lineage (NCBI taxonomy): Bacteria > Bacillati > Actinomycetota > Actinomycetes > Micromonosporales > Micromonosporaceae > Actinoplanes > Actinoplanes sp. NPDC049316. The sequence continues at coordinate 67,459 of NZ_JBFAQM010000032.1, forward strand.
CCCGCCGAGCGGACGGAACTCGACGCGTTCCTCGTGGCACACGGTGATCCTGACGCCTGTCGCCGGCTGCGGGGAAGCCGACTGCCGCGGACGAGTCGCCGGTCGCTGACCGGTCTGGCAGCGGCCGGCGACGAGAAGGCGCTCGCCGAGTTGTCGCTGAGGGCAGGCGCCGGCCGCAGGACTCGAACCAGGTTGCACGCCGCTGCCGCCCTCGGCCGATACGGCGGCGACGCCTGGCACGCACTCCGTGAGATCGCCGCAACTGCACGACCCAGGCTCCGCCTGCACGCCAGCGCCCGCCTCGCATACGAAACCGGCGACCTGCACGCGCTGGTCGACATGATCGTCGACGACAGGCTTCCGGTTCGGCGGCGGATCCGCGCCGCCGAAATACTCGGGCGCAACGTGGACCGCGCGGCGACCGATCTGGTCGACGAGGTGCGAGAGGAACGGCCGCTGTTCGGCCCGGCGATCCGAGTGCAGGTCGAAAGGCGTACGTATCCTCCGTACGGCCACGCGGTGTACATCGAGTCATCGGTCGGCGTCTGGCGGCGATTGCCGAGGAAGCATTCCCTCCGGCTCGAGCGGCTCGCGCTGACGCCGACGCCCACGTTGCTGCTGCTGGCCATCGCCGACGCCGGTCTGCCGCGCGAGGGAGCACTGAACCTGTTGTCAGCCATCGCCAAGGACTCGCGACACTCTCACTTGAACCGTATTCGAGCGGCCCGGACGCTTGGCAAGAGCGGCGACCCGCGAGGCGAGCAGTTGCTTCGCGCGTTCGCCGGTGACCGCCGGGTCGGGCGGCTGCTGCGCTGGCTGATCCTCCTCGACTGGGCGTGGGGGAACGAGTGGGAGGAATTCGCGTCGACGCTTCAGCGCTACGACGAGATCGACGAGGGGAGCCGGGTATTGCGCCTGCCGCGGCGGATCAGGTTCTGGCTCTCCCACCCCAGACAAACGCCCGTTCGTCGTACGACTTCGACATAGGTCATGCGGTGCGCAACCGTTGACCGTCCGCGGTTGTCCGCAGTTGGGCACGACGAGCAGCTCCCGTGGCATTTCGCCCGCCGGGCGCGGCGGTGAGCTCCGGGGCGGTGGGCGCGAGGACGACGATCTTGCCGGGCAGCTCACCCGCGCCGGCCCGGGCGTGAACGGTGGGCAGGTCGGCCAGCGCCACCCGCTCGGCGACCTCGACGCGCAACTCACCGGTGCTCACGCGAGCGGCGAGGCCGGCGAGTTGGTCGGCGTCGCTGCGGACGAACAGGTGCCGTACCCTCCCGCAACTGGCGCATCGCGGCGCCGAACTCGTGACGTTCCACACCGCAAGTGTGCCCGGCCGGTCCGAACAACCGGTGATCACCGGTGGGCGGAGGGCCGGACGTTCTGGTTCAGGCGGAACAGGTTGGTCGGGTCGTAGCGGTCCTTGACCGCCACCAACCGCTCGTACGTGGCCTTCGGGTACGACGCCTGGACACGGTCCTCGCTGGCCTCGCCGGTGAAGTTCACGTACGCCGCGGCGTCCGGTCCGAGAGCTCCGGTCGCCGCGCGGGCCCACTCGACCGCCGTGGGGTAGCCGCCCGCGTCCGCAGACCGGGCCACGATGTTCAGTATGAAGTCCCGGTCGCGGGTGCCGAACGCCGTCGCGCCGGCCGGCACCCGGCCCATCGCGCCGCCGAGGTGGTGGATGTGCAGCTCGGACAGGGGGTTGGGCACCCGGGCGTACGCGTCGCAGACCGCGCCCGCCGTGGCGTCGTCGAGGGCGTCGAAGAAGGCCGACCGGAAGTAGTTGTGCAGACCGCGCGGGTACAGCGGGTCGAGCATGCTCTGCATCCCGACGTACGGCATCGCGCCGAACAGGTCGACCACCACGGGCGCCAGCTCGCGGAACGGCCGGGTCGCGGCGTCACCGTCCTCCGGGCGGCCCGACCACATGCCGAGCACCGCGACGACCGGTTTGCCGTGGATCTCGCCGGGCAGGAACGGCGCCGGCGGGGCGGTGGTCAGGTTGACCACCATGGACAGCTCGTCCGGCGCTTGAGCGGTGGCGGCGCGGAAGCCGCTCAGCACCCGCTGCGCGTCCTCGCCGCGGTAGAAGACCGGTCCGGCGAAGACCGTCGGGCCGGCCTCGTGCAGGCGGAACTCGAACGAGGTGACCACGCCGAAGTTGCCGCCGCCGCCGCGCAGCGCCCACAGCAGCTCGGCGTTCTCGTCCTCGGAGGCGTGCAGATACCGGCCGTCGGCGGTCACGATGTCCGCACCGGTCAGGTTGTCGCAGGCGAGGCCGCAGCGGCGGACCAGCAGGCCGATGCCGCCACCCAGCGTGAACCCCGCGATGCCGGTGGTGGAGATCAGCCCGCCGGTCACCGCGAGGCCGAACGCCTGCGTCTCCGCGTCGAGGTCACTCCACACGGTTCCGCCCTGCGCCGTGGCCGTACGCCGGACGGGGTCGACCCGGACGCCCTTCATCGGCGACAGGTCGAGCACGATGCCCGCGTCCACCGACGAGAAGCCCGGGATGCTGTGGCCGCCGCCGCGGACCGCGAGCGGCAGTCCCTCGCTGCGGGCGAACTCCACCGTCTTCAGCACGTCCGCCACCCCGTGGCAGCGGACGACGAGGGCCGGCCGGCGGTCGTGGGCGCCGTTCCAGATCGACCGCGCCTCGTCGTAGCCCGGGTCCTCCGGACGGATCAGTTCCCCTCGTAACGCCTGAGCCAGCTCGCCGATGGTGGCTTCGCCAAGGGTGTTGGTCATGGTCGCTCCCTGTCGGATCTGTTCGGTCGGCTCCGACGCTAAGACCGCGACCTTCGCAGCGGCTTAGCGTCGCTTAGCCGCTGCCTGCCTCAGGGGCAGGGCCTCGGCCCGGGCTGTGCCGATCCGGCAGCCCAGGCGGCGGAACAGGGCACCCGCCGCGCGGCCGTGGCGCTCGAGGGCCGGCAGGTCGCCGTCGTCGCAGGCGAGCTCGGCGGCGAGCAGCCGGGTCCACGCGTCGAGCCGCACGTATCCCTGGGGTGCGAACGCGTCCACGGCCTGTTCCGCGAGGACCCGCGCGCAGTGCCGCTCGCCGGCGAACATCTCGACGACCGCGAGGTCGAGCAGCGCCCCGCCGACGCCGGGCCCGTCGTCCACGTCCTCGAACCGGTCGAGAGCGACCCGGGCGAGCCGGCGGCCCTCGGCGACGTCACCGACCGCGGCCGACAGCAGGCCCAGGTTGGCGCGGGTGAGGTTCTCGCCGCGCCGGTCGCCGAGGCATTCGCGCAGCCGCAACGCCTCCCGCAGGTGCTCGCCGGCCGGCTCGAACAGCCGCGAGTCCCGCTCGACGCAGCCGAGGTGGTTCAGGGCGTGTGCCAGCCCGGCCGCGTCGCCGATCCGGCCGAACGCGTCGACCGCCTCCCGCGTGGTGGCGAGGGCGCTGGCCAGGTCTCCCGCGAGGCGATGGACGTAGCCGAGCGCCGACAGCGCGTACGCGTGTCCCTGAACGGCCCCCACCCGCCGGCCCAGCAGCCAGGTCTCTTCGAACACCGGCACCAGCGACCCGGCGACCGGCACCAGTGGCATCGACAGCGTCACGGCCGGCAGGAACGGCGCCGCCGCGGGGTCGACGAGTTGCAGCTGCCGCAGGCAGCGGGTGAACCGCAGCTCGGCGGCGCCCACCTCTTCCCGGACCAGATCGGCCAGCGCCGCCAGCCAGTGTGCGGTGGCCGCGACGGGCGGCGTCGGCGGTGGCTCGCCGCCGTCGAGCGCCGCCCGGGTGACCTGGTCCACCTCGTCGAGTTCGGCGACGCCGACCAGCAGGATGCCCCGCATGAGCCGGGCCCAGGTGACGTCGGTCGGCGTTCCCGAGCGCTCGGCGGCCGTGACGGCGGCAGCGCCCAGGCTGGGCAGCCGGTCGCTCAGGCCCCGGCGCGCATCCAGGACCGCGAGCGCGAACCACGCGCGCGCCTGCTCCGGCGACGGTTCCGGCGCCGCGGCGAGGACCCGCTCCAGCCATCCGGAACCCTCGACGAAATGACCCCGCGCGAGCCAGTAGCGCCACAGGCTCACGCCGAGCAGCAAGGCCTGAGGGGGATCGTGGCGTACCGACCAGCCAAGGGCCGCGCGCAGGTTGTCGTGGTCGATGTCGAGCGCCTGCGGACGTTCGACCACGATCCCGGACGCCCGGTCGGTGTCGCTGTCCACGGCCAGGCGCAGGAAATGCCGGCAGTGCGCGGCGTCGAACGCGTCGGCCTCGCCCGCCTCGGCCAGCCGTTCCCTGGCGAGCTGCCTGATCGTCTCGAGCAACCGGTACCGGGACCGGTCACCGGCACGCTCGATCTGTACGAGTGACTTGTCCACGAGCCGGCCGAGGCAGTCGAGGATCTCCGGGGACGCGAGCCGCTCGTCCGAGCAGACGTGTTCGGCCGCCGGAAGCGAGAAGCTGCCGGCGAAGACGGCCAGCCGCCGGAGAAGGAGCTGTTCGTCGCCGGCGAGCAGGGCATGGCTCCACTCCAGTGTGGCCCGCAGCGTCGCGTGCCGGGTCAGCGGGCCCCGGCGGCCGAGCAGGGCCAGCGCCTCGTGCAGCCGTTCGGCGATCTCCACCGCTTCGAGGTGCGACATGCGGGCCGCGGCCAGCTCCAGGGCGAGGGGTATCCCGTCGAGCCGGCGGCAGATCTCCACCACGGCTGCCGCGTTCCCGGCGTCGACGACGAAGCCGGGGCGTACGTCGCAGGCGCGGTCGAGGAACAGCCGTACGGAGGGCAGCGTCGCGAGCCGGCCGAGGTCGTCGCCGAGCCCGGGGTCGGGCACCTCGAGCGACGGCACCCGGAACGTGACCTCCCCGGGCGCGTGCAGCGGCTCCCGGCTGGTGGCCAGCACCGTCACTCCCGGGCAGGCACGGCGTACCGCCCCCGCGAGCTCGGCGCACGCGGCGAGCAGATGCTCGCAGTTGTCGAGGATCAGCAACAGCGTCCTGGGCGCCAGCCTGCCGACCAGCGTCCGCAGCGGATGAGCGCCGGCGCCGGGGTCGAGGCCGAGCGCGGCGGCCACGGTGTTCGCCACCAGCCGCGCATCGGTGAGCTGCGCCAGATCGGCGAACCAGACACCGTCGCGATAGGAGCCGAGCAGCCGCCGCGCCGCCTCCTCGGCGAGCCGGGTCTTGCCGGCGCCGCCGACCCCGGTCAGCGTGAGCAGACCGCCGCGGCCGAGCAGGCGGTGCACCTCGGCGATCTCCCGCTCCCGGCCGACGAAGCTGGTGAGCGGCGACGCCAGGTTGTGCCGCGGCGCGTCCGGTGGCGTGGGCCGCACGTCCGCGCGGTCACCGGTGAGCAGATCCCGGTAGAGCCGCCGCGTCTCCGGATCCGGGTCACTGCCGTATCCCGTGGACAGGTCCTCCCGCAGCCGCTCGTAGCGGGCAAGCGCCTCCGGGCGCCGTCCGGAGGCGGACAGGCGGCGCATCAGTCCCCGGACGGCCCCCTCGTGCAGCGCATCGATCGTGAGCGCCCGCTGCAGCGCCGCGATCGCCTCGGCTTCGCCGGCCTTGGCGGCCAGGTCGATGAGCAGCTCGCACAGGCTCTCCCGCAGGCGTTCGCGGTGCCCGGCCGCCCAGTCCTCGAACCGGTCCTCGGGCAGGAGGTCGCCGGCGTACACCTCGACCGCGGCGCGGATCGCCGCGAGGTCGCCGCCGGCCCGCGCGAGGCCGGCCAGCCGCTCGAACCGCCGCACGTCGACGTCGAGGGGGCCGGTCGCGCACAGCACCACCATCTCGTCGTGCATTTCCAGCAGGCCGCCGTGCGGACCGGCGCCGGCGAGCACCCGGCGGGCGATATGGGCGGCCTGATGCAGGTTGTTCACCGCCGAGGCGACCGGCCGGCCCGGCCACAGCACCTCCAGGAGCACGTCGCGGTGCAGCCGCTGATCCGGTGCCAGCGCCAGGAGTTTGACCAGCGTACGGGCTTTGCGCAGCCGCCACTCGCGGGCCTGGACGGGCGCCCCGTCCCGGTCCACATCGAACCCTCCGAGCAGCTGAATCCGCACGGCCGGCGATGCCGGCGCCGCCGGGCGGGCATCCCCCCGCAGCACAGTGTCGGCCTATCACCGCCGGGTTTCGCCGTCAACGAGTCGGTAACCGTTGTGACTATGGGAGCGCTTCCATATGATGACGCGCATCAATGTTACCGTTCACCTGAGTGCCGGGAGAGAGCCCATGACCAGATCAAGATTGGCCGCGGTCGTGTCGGTGTCGGCCGGCGCCCTCGTGCTGGCCTCGGGGGTGGTCGCGGTGTCGCCGGCCGGCGCCGCCGCTGCGGGATGCTCGGTGCGCTACGCCGTGTCGTCGCAGTGGCAGGGCGGATTCAACGCCGACGTGTCCATCACCAACCTGGGCGACCCGCTGTCCGGCTGGACCCTGACGTGGTCGTACGGCGCCGGGCAAACGGTGACCCAGGCGTGGAACGCCACGGTGGCCCAGAGCGGCTCGGCGGTGACCGCGACGAACGTGAGCTACAACGGCTCGGTCCCGGCCAACGGCACGGTGTCGTTCGGCTTCAACGGCTCCTGGACCGGCAGCAACCCGGTCCCGGCGAGCTTCGCGCTCAACGGCGTGGCCTGCACCGGCGGGACGGTCCCGTCGTCGCCGTCCACCCCGCCGTCCACCCCGCCGTCCACCCCGCCGTCCACCCCGCCTTCGACGCCGCCTGGCGGCACCTGCACGCTGCCGTCGAGCTACCGCTGGACGTCGACGGGTCCGCTGGCCGAGCCGAAGAACGGGTGGGTGTCGCTGAAGGACTTCACCAACGTCGTCTACAACGGCAAACACCTGGTGTACGCGTCGAACGTCGCCAACGGGTCGTACGGCTCGATGAACTTCGGTCTGTTCACCAACTGGTCGGACATGGCGTCGGCCAGTCAGAACGGGATGAGCCAGGGCACGGTGGCGCCCACGCTGCTCTACTTCGCGCCGAAGAACATCTGGGTGCTGGCCTATCAGTGGGGTCCGACGTCGTTCAGCTACAAGACCTCCACCGATCCGACCAACGCCAACGGCTGGTCCAGCGCTCAGACGCTGTTCACGGGGACGCTTCCCGACGCACCCTACGGCGTCATCGACCAGACGCTCATCGGCGACGGGCAGAACATGTACCTGTTCTTCGCCGGGGACAACGGCAAGATCTACCGGGCCGGCATGCCGATCGGGAACTTCCCGGGCAGCTTCGGCTCGTCCTACACGACGATCATGAGCGACTCGACCAACAACCTGTTCGAGGCGGTCGAGGTCTACAAGGTCGCGGGCCAGAACCAGTACCTGATGATCGTCGAGGCGATCGGCAGCCAGGGCCGCTATTTCCGCTCATTCACGTCGTCCAGCCTGAGCGGCACCTGGACCCCGCAGGCCGCCACCGAGAGCAACCCGTTCGCCGGCAAGGCCAACAGTGGGGCCACGTGGACCAACGACATAAGCCACGGTGACCTGGTGCGCACCAACCCGGACCAGACCAAGACCGTCGACCCGTGCAACCTGCAACTGCTCTACCAGGGCAAGAACCCCAGCGCCGGCGGCGACTACAACAACCTGCCGTGGCGACCCGGACTGCTCACCCTGCAGCGATGAACCGCCGGAGGATGGGCGCGGTCATCGCCGCCACCCTGTCGATCACCGCGGGGGGCGTGGCCCTCGGCGCGGCACCGGCAGGCTCGACGTCTCCAAGATCGCCGTGGCGGGCTGGTCCTGTGGCGGTCTGGAGGCGTACGCCGTCTCGAACGATCCGCGGATCACCACGACGGCGATCTTCAGCAGCGGACTGCTCAACGATGCCGACGACTACCAACTGAGGCGGCTGACCAAGCCGATCGCGTCCTTCATCGGCGGTCCGGGCGACATCGCGTACCCGAACGCCATCGACGACTGGGGCAAGCTCCCGGCCGGGTTGCCCGCCTTCACGGGCAACCTGAACGTGGGGCACGGCGGCACGTACGACCAGGTCAACGGCGGTGAGTTCGGTCGGGTGGCGGTGCTCTGGCTGAAGTGGCGGCTCAAGGGTGACACCGCGGCCGGCACCGCCTTCGTCGGCCCGGACTGCGGGCTGTGCCACAGCCAGTGGCAGGTCCAGCAGAAGAACCTGACGCTCGGCGGCGACACCCCGCCGGGCCAGGGAAGCCCCGCCTGTTCCGCGGCGTACGCGGTGCAGGATCAGTGGAGCGGAGGCTTCGTCGCCGCCGTGACCGTCACCGGGGGGTTCCGCCGGGCTCAACGGCTGGCGGGTCTCCCTCGGGCTCCCGGGCGGGGCGTCGATCACCTCGCTCTGGAACGGCGTCGCCGACGGGACAGCCGGCGCCGTCACCGTCACGAACCAGGCCTGAAACGGACGGCTGGCCGCCGGCCGGAGCACCACCTTCGGCTTCCAGGGCACCGGGACCGGCAGCGGAGCCACGGTCGCCTGCACCGGAAGCTGAACCGCAGAAGGGACCTGAGCCAATGCCCGCACCCTCGGACCGTCCCGGCCGCCCGCCCTCGCTGTCCCGCGCCTGGGCCGGAGTCGCGGCCATGCTGCTGGCGTTCGCCGGCGTGCTGGTCGCGCTCCCCGCCCCGGCGCAGGCCGCGACCACGATCACCGTCGACGGCACGTCCGGCGGGCGGGTGTTCGACGGGGTCGGGGCGATCAGCGGGGGTGGCGGCAACAGCCGGCTGCTGATCGATTATCCCGAGCCGCAGCGCAGCGAGATCCTCGACTATCTGTTCAAGCCGGGCTACGGCGCCGCCATGCAGATCATGAAGGTGGAGATCGGCGGGGACACCAACTCGACGTCCGGCGCCGAACCGAGCCACGAGCACGTCCGCGGCGCGGTGAATTGCGACCGCGGGTACGAGTGGTGGTTGATGGGCCAGGCCAAGTCGCGCAATCCGGCCATCAAGCTCGTCGGGCTGGCCTGGGGAGCGCCCGGCTGGATCGGCAACGGCAGCTTCTGGTCGGGCGACTCCATCGACTACCTGATCGCCTGGCTCGGCTGCGCCGCCTCGCACGGGCTCACGATCGACTACCTCGGCGGCTGGAACGAGCGCGGCCGCGATCTGACCTGGTACAAGAACCTTCGCTCCGCGCTCACCTCGCATGGGTACGCGAACGTGAAGATCGTGGCCTCGGACGAGTTCGGCTGGGGCGCGGCGGACGACGGCCGGCGTGACGCCGCGTTCGCCGCCGCGGTGTCGGTCTACGGCAGTCACTACGTCTGCGGTTACCGCAGCGCGCAGACCGACTGCCCGAGCTCGGCCACCGCGGTGAGTTCCGGCAAGACGCTGTGGGCCAGCGAGAACGGCTCCGACGACTACAACGCCGGCGCGCAGGCGCTGGCCCGTGGCATCAACCGGGACTACATCGACGGCAAGATGACCGCGTACCTCAATTGGCCCGTCATCGCCGCGATCACCCCGAACGTGCCCTGGAGCACCACCGGCGTGGCAGTGGCCCCGCAGCCATGGTCCGGCTACTACTCGATCGGCAAGAGCACCTGGGTGATGGCGCAGACCACCCAGTTCACCGCACCGGGATGGCGCTATCTCGACGGTGCCAGCGGCTACATCGGCGGCAACAAGGGCAACGGGAGTTACGTGTCGCTGAAGGCTCCCGGCAACCGCGACTACAGCACCGTCATCGAGACGATGGACGCCACCACGGCGCAGGACCTCACCTTCAGCGTCACCGGGGGTCTGTCGACCGGCACTGTGCACGTGTGGTCCACCAACGTCCGGTCGGGCAACGCCGCGGACCACTTCGTGCGGCGCAGCGACATCACGCCGTCGAACGGCTCGTTCTCGCTCACCGTCCAGCCGGGGTACGTCTACAGCATCACCACCACCACCGGCCAGGGCAAGGGAACCGCGGTCAGCCCGGCGCAGGGCGCCTTCGCGCTGCCGTACGCCGACGACTTCGACGGCTACCAGACCGCGCGGGAGGCGCGGTACCTCATGGACCACCAGGGCTCGTTCGAAGTGGTCGCGTGCGGCGGCGGGCGTGCCGGTCAGTGCGTACGGCAGATGTCGGAGCAGATCCCGATCTTCTGGACGTCGGGTCATGCCGAGCCGTTCTCGCTGCTGGGCGACCTGAGCTGGCGCAACTACACCGTCGCCTCCGACGTCATGCTGGAGAGGGCGGGCTACGTGCAGCTGATCGGCCGCGCCGGCACCTACAACCACGAGGGCCCGCAGAACCTCAACGCCTACTACCTGCGGGTCGCGGACAACGGATCGTGGTCCATCCGCAGCAACTCCACCGGCGGCAACCAGCGGACCCTGGCAAGCGGCACCACGGCCGCCCTGGGCACGGGCCGCTGGCACAAGCTGGCGCTGACGGTCGACGGCGGCAGCGTGACCGCCGCCCTCGACGGCACCACGCTGGGCACCGTCAGCGACTCGACGTGGGTGGCCGGCCAGATCGGTTACGCCACCGGCCAAGGCGTGAGCGCCCAGTTCGACAATCTGTCCGTCACCCCGCTCGGTGGCGGCACGACGCCCACCGGGCCGATCCGTGGCGCGGGCTCCAACCGGTGCCTCGACGTCAACGGCGCCGGCCAGGCCGACGGCACGGTCGTGCAGATCTGGGACTGCAACGGCGGCGCCAACCAGACTTGGACGGCGACCTCCGACGGCCGGCTCACCGTCTACGGCAGCAGGTGCCTCGACGCGCCGAGCGCCGCGGCCGGGGCCCGGATCCGGATCTGGTCGTGCACGGGCGGCGCCAACCAGCAGTGGCGGATCAACGCCGACGGCACGATCGTCGGCGTCCAGTCCGGACTGTGCCTGGACGTGACCGGAGCGGGGACGGCCAACGGCGTGGCGGTCGAGCTGTGGACGTGCAACGGCGGCAGCAACCAGCAGTGGATCAGATAGGAATCTCGAGCATTCGCCGCCGACATTGTCGGGTCCGCAAAAAAGGAAGTAAACCTTCCTGATCCAGCGCCGGGCAACCGGGGTCGCCCGAAGGCCGGGGCGGAAATTGTCACGCTGCGTCGGTAACCGACGGGCATCCCGGTCCTGCGCCTCTTCACCCTGCGTACGCGCATCGCCGTTACGCCCGATTCCGCAGCGTACGGCGCCGGCGTTCATCCACTTCGGACGGGTTTTTAAAAAAGTCGAAACATTGACGACACGTACTGGACCCATTTACGGTCCTGCCAAGAGAGCGCTCTCACACCATTCCCAGAACCGCCACAGTGGAGGCGTCATGCAGCTACGTGTCCGACGCGCGGCAGCCGGAGATCCCGGCCGCCCCGCATCCCGAGCCCTCACCGGCAGGGCTTTCGTCCTGGCCGTCGTCGCCTCCGTCACGGCCGGGCTCGCGGCGACGGCCGTCGCCTCCACTGCCGACGCGGCCGCCGTGGGAGCGGGCAGCCACACGGAGACGCTTCCTCCCGGAGCCTCGCTGCCCACCGGCTGCGGCTCGCTGTCCACCAACCCCCGGCAGTTCCTGACCGCCGACGCGCCGGCCGGCCCGGTCCCCACCAACGACTGGTGGTCGTCGCTGGTGTTCAAGAAGTTCGACTGCAACTACAGCGAGAACCTGCACGCGCACCCGATCAGCTACGACACCACCGCGGGCGGGCTGGGCTTCTCCTACAACACCAAGCCGCAGATCAGCGGCTCGGCCACCGGCGTCGGTGAATACCACTACGTGTACGCCGAGGACTTCACCGCCGGCGTCACGGGGATGAACGCGCCGAAGGTGCTCGTCGACAACTGGAGCGACTGGACGGTCACCCCGTACTGGAGCGACGGCGCGCGCACCATGAAGGCCACCATCGGGCACGGCCTGCCCTTCGCCTACTTCCAGGTCACCGGCGGCAACGCCCAGATCACCGCCGTGAGCACCCCGACCGTCTGGTCCGGCAGCGGCCCGTGGATCGGCTACACCGTCGCGGGCAAGGACTACGTCGCGTACGCGCCCAGCGGCGCGAGCTGGTCGGTCTCGGGCAACGTCATCACCTCCGGCCTGGCGGGCAAGGGCTACTTCTCCATCGCCGCGCTGCCCACCACGCCGTCCACCGGCACCGCCGAGAAGGTCGCCCTGGCCACCTCGTACGGGAAGTACGCGCACAACCACGTCACCGGCACCAAGGTCTCGTACTCCTACGACCAGGCCGCCGGACGCGTGTCGACGACGTACTCGTACACCACCACGGCGCGGGAGGGCGACGGCACCGGCACGGTCATCAGCCTGTACCCGCACCAGTGGCGGGCGCTGACCGGCGCCACTCCGATCGCACAGACCTACGTCAGCGCCCGGGGGGCGATGAAGACGCTGGTCGGCAGGTCCTCGTTCACCACGTCGGCGGTCTTCTCGGGCGTTCTGCCGGAGATCCCCGCGGTGGCCGACAGCAGCGGCGCCGACCTCACCACGCTCAACGGCTACCTGGACGCGGTCAAGGGCAACCCGATGGACGTACGCGGCAACGACACCTACTGGACCGGCAAGGGGCTCGGCCGGGCCGCCCGGATCGCCGAGATCGCCGACCAGCTCGGCCGTACCGACGTCCGTGACACCGCGCTCACCGCCATCCGGGAGCGGCTCACCGACTGGCTGACCGCCTCGCCGGGCGAGACCCAGCGGCTGTTCTACTACGACCGCAACTGGGGAACCCTGATCGGCTACCCGGCGTCGTACGGCTCCGACCAGGAGCTCAACGACCACCACTTCCACTACGGGTACTTCATCGCCGCGGCGGCCACGCTGGCCAAATTCGACCCGGCCTGGGCCGCGAACGCCCGCTACGGCGGCATGATCGACCAGCTGATCCGGGACGCCAACAACTACGACCGGACCGACAACCGGTACCCGTACCTGCGTGACTTCGACATCTACGCCGGGCACGACTGGGCGTCCGGACACGGCGCCTTCTTCGCCGGCAACAACCAGGAGTCCTCCTCCGAGGGTATGAACTACGCCAACGCGCTCATCCAGTGGGGACAAGCCACCGGCAACACCGCGGTGCGCGACGCCGGCATCTTCATCTGGACCACCCAGTCCGCCGCGATCAACGAGTACTGGTTCGACGTCCACGACGAGAACTTCCCCGCCGCGTTCGGCCACAGCACGGTCGGCATGGTGTGGGGCGACGGCGGGGCGTACGCCACCTGGTTCACCGCGGCGCCCGAGATGATCCAGGGCATCAACATGCTGCCGATCACCGGTGGACACCTCTACCTCGGCAACGATCCCGCGTACGTACGCTCCAACTACGCCGAGGTGGTCCGCAACGCCGGCCACGAACCGACCGTGTGGCAGGACATCCTCTGGTCCTTCCTGGCGCTCGGCGACGGGGAGGCGGCACTGGCCAAGTTCCGGGCGAACAGTGGCTACACCCCGGAGGAGGGCGAGAGCAAGGCGCACACGTTCCACTGGATCCGCAACCTGGCCGCCCTCGGCACGACCGATCCCTCGGTCACCGCGAACCACCCGCTCGCCCGGGTCTTCGTCAAGAACGGCGTCAAGACGTACGTGGCCGCCAACATCACCGCGAAGCCGCTGACGGTGAGCTTCTCGGACGGCCGGACCCTCACCGTGGCAGCGGGGAAAACGGCCACCGCCGGCGCCTTCACCTGGACCGGCGGTGACGCGACCGGTGGCGGCGTCGAGCCGACGCCGACCGGCACCGGCCCCACGCCGACCGACCCGACCACCAGCCCCACGCCCACCCCGACGGCCACCACCGACCCGACGCCCACGCCGACGGCCACCACCGACCCGACGCCGACGCCGACCACCCCGGGCGGCGCCATCCGGTTCCTGCAGGCCGGGGGAGCCCTGGCGGGAGCGGCCGGCGCCACCGGTACGGCGGCCGTGCCGAAGGCCGCGCACATCGCGGACGACCAGCCGCACGACCCGGTGACCTTCACCGCCACGGGACTCGACCTGACCCGTCAGCCGGGCGCGCAGACCACCTTCGACCTCGCGGTGGATGCGGGCACGACGGTCGGCAACGCCACCCAGGTACGGATCTCGTACGACCTGACCGGCGACGGCTCGTTCGAGCGGGTCGAGACGTACCGGTACTTCGCCACCGACCCGGTTCCCGGGTGGGAGAGGTACCGGGACACCGCGGGCCTGGCCTCGGCCACGGGAAGCCTGGGTGACCTCAGGAACGGCACGGTCCGGGTGGAGGTCTGGAGCCCGATCGGCTCCGGCCCGTCCACCGTCTCGCTCGGCAGTCTGTCCTCTGTGCACCTGCCGTACGAGTGAGCTGACCGGCGCCGGTGACCGAGCAGCGCCGCGTGGCCCGTAGCCACGCGGCGCTGCCGCGTCATCTGCGCTGACAGGTCCTCTCGTACGGCAGGTCGGGGACGTAGCGGGCCCATTCCTCCCGGGTCAAGCCGCCGGTGATCTCACACGCGCGCTCGACGGCCCGGCCGCGGAGGCCGTTGAGGTGTCTCAGGTCCCACACCGCGGCGGTGCGGCGCGAGCCGTTGGCGAGGCTCATCCCGTCGGCGCTGAACGCCACCGTGGACGTCGAGCCGACGTCGCCGTCGAGCCGGGCCAGCCGGCGGGGGTTGCTGCGGTCGGTGAGATCCCACAGCAGGATCTCGCCGTCCGGGCCGCTGTTGACCAGCGTCCGTCCGTCCGGGCTCAGCGTGATCGCGCGGCTCGATCCGGATTCGCCGACGATCTGGGCGGTCTGGCGGGGACGGTCCCGGTCGGTCGTGTCCCACAACAGCACGACGCCGTACGAGCCGGCGGTGGCGAAGGTCCGTCCGTCGGCGCTGAGCGCCACTTCGTCCAGGGCGCCGGTGGAGTCGTTGAGCAACGCGGCCTTGCGGGGCGCGGCCGGCGTGGCCAGGTCCCACAGCTGGGCGTTCAGGCCGTTGCTGACGGCGAGGGTCTTCCCGTCGGCGCTCAGCGACATCGTGTCCACTCCGTACATGATCGCCTCGAAGCGGGCGAGCCGGCGCGGTGTGCGGTGGTCCGCCACGTCCCACAGCTGAACGGTGCCGTCGGCGAGGCCCACGGCGAGGAGCCGTCCGTCGGCGCTGAGGGCCGACGCGGACACCGACGTCGTCTCCCCGGCCTCCGTGGCGATCGTGCGGCCGGCGGACAGGTCGGCGGTGTCCCACAGCCGTACGGCGTCGGTGCTGCTGGTGATGACGGTGCGCCCGTTCGCACTGAGCGCCACCGCGTCCAGCGAGTCGAGGTGACCCTCGAGCCGGCCCAACCGGCGGGGTTCGCCGGGCCGGGACAGGTCCCACACCTGCGCGGTGCCGTCGTAGCTTCCCGTGACGAACACCCGGCCGTCGGCGCTCAACGCGACGCCGCTCACCTCGTCGCGGTGGCCGGCGACCTGGCTGACGCGCCGGGGGCCGGTGCGGTCGGTCAGGTCCCACAACTGCTCGGTGTAGTTGCGGCCTTCCATGGCCAGGGTGTGCCCGTCGGCGCTGAGCCCGATCGAGTTGACCGGCCCGGAGTAGTCGGTGAGCTGGGCGATGCGTACGGGCTTGGCGGGCTGCGACAGGTCCCATCCGAGGACGGTGTGGTTCGCGTAGCCGGCCACGAGGGTGTGCCCGTCGGCGCTGAGCGCCATCGAGCTCACCCACCCGGGGCCGTCGGTGAGCTGGGCGACACGACGGGGGTCGCGGCGGTCGCTGATGTCCCACAGCGAGACGGGAAGATCCCGCTGGCTGACGGCGAGCATACGCCCGTCCGCGCTGAGCGACGGTTCGGCGTGGGAGCGCGCGAGTTCGGCCGGCGCGGCCAGCCGGCGTGGGTTGCGGCGGTCGCTCAGGTCCCACACGACGGTCTCCTTCCACGTGCTCGTCACGAGGGTGCGCCCGTCGGCGCTGAGGGCCATGCCCGACACCTGCGCGTCGGGGTCGGTCAAGCCGGCCAGGCGCCTGGGGTGGCGCGGATCGGTCAGGTCGTACACCAGGGCGGAGCCGTCCCAGCTGCCGCTGACGAGGGTGCGGCCGTCGGCGCTGAGGACCACTGTGGTCACCACGTCGGTGTGGTCGGCGAGCCGGGCGACGAGGCGGGGGTGACGGCGGTCGTCGAGGTTCCACAGCAGGACGGTCCCGTCCTGGCTGCCCGTGGCGAGGACCCTCGCGTCCCGGCTGAGCGCGACGCTCCCGAGGTAATCGGAGAAGCCGGTGAGCTGGGCCAGGCTGTGCGGGGTGCCGCCTTCGGGCAGACTCCAGAGCCGTACGGTGCTGTCCGCGCTCCCGGTCACCAGGAGGCGCCCGTCGGCGCTGAACGCCGTCGCCGTCAGCGATCCCCGGTGACCGGTGAGGGTGCCCGCGTACCGCGTCCCGGCCAGCGTGTTGACCAGCCCGGCCTCGGCGCGGTCACCCGGGTGGATCTGCGCCGCGGCGACGCCGAGCAGCGTCGCCGTTCGCGGATCGTGCTCCCGGACGGAGTCCGCCTGGCCGATCAGGCGCTGGCTGACGCCGATCCTCTGCTGCGTGCGCGCCGCCTGTTCCTGCCGCCGTGCCTCGGTGGCGGCCTTCTCGGCCTTGCGCCGCTGCTCGGCGGCGAGGGCCCGCTGGCGTTCGGCCTCGACCGCCGCGCGGTCCGCCCGGGCCTGCTGCCGGTCGGCGACGTCGCGTTGCCGGCGTGCCTCGGCGGCGGCCTTCTCGGCCTTGCGCTGCTCCTCGGCGGCGAGGGCCCGTTCGCGTTCGGCCTCGGCCGCCGCGCTGTCGGCCCGGGCCTGCTGGCGGCTCGCCTCGGCGGCGGCCTGCGCGGCGTTGCCCTGCTGCCGGTTCGCCTCGGCGGCGGCCTGCACGGCGTTGCCCTGCTCCCGGCGGGCGTCCGCGGCGGCCTGCTGAGCGCGGTCCTGCTCGTCCCCGGCGATCTGTTGCTGACGTTGCGCCTCGGCCGCGTACGCCGCGGCGGCGTCGCGTTGCCGTTCGGCCAGCTGCTGCTGCCGCGACGCCTCGACCGCCGACGCGGATGCCGTACGCGCATTGTGCACCGCGAGCCAGCCGGTGCCCGCGGCCAGCACGATGAGCAGCCCCACGATCGCGAGAACGCCGCGGCGCAACCGGATCACCCGGCGATGCTGGGCCACATCCTCGCTGTCGAGGTCCTCTTTGCTCATGCCGTGCATGGCCGCGGCCAGTTCGGCCACGGCCTCGCGGAACCGGTCGTGCCGCAGGTCGAGTTCGCTCTCCGAGCGAGCCCAGCGCAGATCCAGGTGCCGCGGCTCCTCGCGGAACACGCCGCGCAACGCCGGCGGTACGGCCGTCGACCGCTCCCAGTCGAAGTCGCCCCGGGCGGCGTCCCACACCCACTCCCCGGAGGTCACGACGGGCAGCAGCCGGTCCACCGGGTGCTGCTTCAGCCAGGCCTCGACCTCCTGGTTGACCCAGCGCGACTCCGCCGCCTCCGGGCAGGCCAGGAGCACGAAGTGCTGGGATCCGGAGAGCGCCGTACGGATCGACGACCACAGCGCCGGGCTGACCCCGAGGCCGGTCTGGTCGCGGAAGACCTCGAGCGCCCGGCGCCGGTGCCACGGCCTCGCCAGCCGTTGCAGGCCGCGCTGCAAGGCCGGTGCCAGAGCTCCGTCGGCCGCATGGCTGTAGGAGATGAAGGCGTCATAAGCCATCTCGAGGCCCCCCGTCGCAAAGTTCGCGCCAGATTGTGCCGCAGCACTGTGGGGTACGTCGATGGCGGCCGAGCCGGGAAGGCGGGGCCGGCCGCCGGGCGGGGACCTAGTTGCAGGGCAGGGTGCCCGTCGCTCTTCGTGTCGCTGTGGCGTCCCGATTCCCCCGTACGCTCGCGTAATCGGGCGAGGGCCACCTGCCGCTGCAACGACGTCCATGCTCTGCGTCGGATCTTGTACGAAGCATGGGAGACTGGCACCGGTCCTTGTAGATTCCTTGAATCCGCTGGTCGGGTGGCAGGCGTACGGAGGCAGGTTGGCGGCGCAGTTCGGTGTCCTCGGCGTGGTGGAGGCCCGGATCGACGGCCGGTCCGTCGAGCTCGGGCACGCCCGGCAGCGCTGCGTCCTCGGCGTGCTGCTCGTGGAGGCCGGCCGTCCGGTCACGGTGGACCAGCTGATCGACCGGGTCTGGGGCGACAACGCGCCGCAGCGGGCGGCCGGCGCGCTCTACAGCTACCTGTCCCGGCTCAGGCGTGCCGTCGCGGGCGCCGGCGGGGCCGAGATCCGGCGGGAGCCGGGCGGCTATCTGCTCACCGTGGATCCGGAGGCCGTCGATCTGCACCGGTTCCGTGGCCTGATGGCGTCGGCGCGGGCGGCGGAGTCGGACCGGTCGGCAGCCGGCCTGATCACGCAGGCGCTGGCCCTGTGGCGGGGTGACCCGTTCGCGGGCCTGGACACGCCGTGGCTGGACGCGATGCGCCGTACGCTGCTCGACGAGCGGTCCGCCGCGGAGCTGGATCGCAACGACGTGCTGCTCCGGCTCGGCCGGCACGGCGAGCTGCTGCCGGCGCTGGCCGCCGCCGTGGCCGAGCATCCGCTGGACGAGCGGCTGGCCGGCCAGGCGATGCTCGCGCTGTACCGCAGCGGCCGCCAGGCGGACGCCGACGAGCAGTACCGGCGGATCCGCCGCTCTCTCGCCGACGAGCTGGGCAGCGACCCGGGCGCCGCTCTGCGCCGGTTGCACGAGCAGATCCTCGCCGCCGATCCCGCTCTTGCCGGGCCGGCCGGGGAGAGCCGCGCGCCCGGAGCCCCGGCCACCGCCGCGATGACGACGCCCACGCAACTGCCGGCGGACGTCCGCGCGTTCACCGGGCGTACCGACGAATTGGTCGCGCTGGACCGCCTGCTGGCACCCGCGGGCGGCGAAGAGCCGCCGTTGACCGTCGCCCTGCTGTCCGGTACGGCCGGGGTCGGCAAGTCCGCACTGGCCGTACGGTGGGCACACCGGGTCCGCGACGCCTTCCCGCACGGGCAGCTCTACGTGAATCTGCGCGGCTATGACGCCGAGCAGCCGGTGGGGGTCGCGGACGCGCTGGCCGGGTTCCTCACCGCGCTCGGCGTACGCGGGCCGGAGATCCCGCCCGGCACCGACGAGCGCGCGGGCCGATACCGGTCCGAGCTGACCGGCCGGCGGATGCTCGTGCTGCTGGACAACGCGTCCTCGGTGGAGCAGGTCCGGCCGCTGCTGCCCGGAAGCGGGTCGTGCCTCGTGCTGATCACCAGCCGCGACTCGCTGCCCGGCATGGTGGCCGTGCACGGCGCCGAGCGCGTCAACCTCGACCTGCTCCCGCTGCCGGACGCGGTCGGGCTGCTGGCGAAACTGATCGGCGCCCGGGTGGAGCGGGAGCCGGCCGCGGCCGCCGACCTGGCCGCGGCGTGCGCCCGGCTGCCGCTGGCCCTGCGGATCGCCGCCGAGCTGGCCGCGGACCGTGCCGACGTGCCGCTGGCCGACCTCGTCGCCGAGCTGGGCGACTACCAGGCTCGCCTGGACCTGCTGGACGCCGGCGGCGACCCGCGCGCCGAGATCCGGGCGGTGTTCTCCTGGTCCTACCAGAACCTGCCGGACGGCGCGGCCCGGGTGTTCCGGCTGCTCGGGCTGCACCCAGGCGAGACCGCGCACGTCGACGCCGTGGCGGCGCTGACCGGCACCACCCCCGGCGAGGCGCGGCGGCTGCTCGGGGTGCTGACCCGCGCCAGCCTCGTCCAGGCCGGTCCGGGCGGCCGCTACGGCATGCACGACCTGCTGCGCGCGTACGCCGCCGAGCTCGCCGCCGCGCACGACGGCGAGCCGGACCGGCGCGCCGCCCTCACCCGCCTGTTCGACCACTACCTCGCCGGATCCGTCGCGGCGATGGCCACGCTGTACCCCGGCGGCGTCCCGGCGGCCGGCGATCCGGACGCGGCCCGGGCGTGGATCGAGGCGGAGCGGCCCAACCTCGCCGCGGTCTGCACGTACGGCGCGGCGCACGGCTGGTATCAGCACACCGTCGCCCTCGCCGAGACCCTGTTCCGCTATCTCGACGCGGGCGGGCCGGTCACCGAGGCGGCGGCCGTGACCGCGTCCGCGGTATCCGCGGCCCAGGCGCTCGGCGACCGTGACGCGCAGGCGCGGGCACTGTCCGATCTGGGCCGGCTGCACCGGCGGCAGGGCCGCCTGCACGAGGCCGCCGTCACCTACCGGCAGGCGCTGAACCTGTACGCGGACCTCGGCGACCGCGCGTCCGAGGCCCTGGTGCTGCGCAACCTCGGCAGCGTCGACTGGCGGCTGGGCGACTACCGGCAGGCCGCGGAGCACTACCGGCGGGCCCTGGCGGTGTACCGGCAGCGCGGTGAGGACGCCGGTCAGGCCGATGCGCTGGTCCGGCTCGGGCTGATCGACGCGCGGCTGGGCGATCACGAACAGGCGGCGCAGCGGTTTCGGTCGGCTCTCGACCTGTACGCCGTACTCACCGACCGGTTCAGTGAGGCGTACGTGGTCTCCCTGCTGGCCCGGCTGCCGCACCGCCCCGTTCCGCTCGACCGGGCCGCCGCGCACCTCGAACGGAGCCTCGCCACGGTCCGGCGCACCGGCGACCGGACCGCGGAGGCGTACGCGCTGACCGATCTGGCCGCGGTGCTCGCCCGCCAGGGCCGCCTCACCGAGGCGGCCGAGCACCTGCGCCGCGCGCTCATGCTGCACCGGCGGATCGGGGACCGCGCCAGCGAGGCCGAGGCGCTCAACGACCTCGGCCAGGTGCTGCTCGCCGCCGGCGACCCCGCCGGGGCCCGGGCCCAGCACGGCCAGGCGCGGTCGCTGGCCGAGGACATCGGCGACAGGTACGAGCAGGCCCGGGCGCACGACGGCCTCGCGGCGGCGGGGCGCGACGCCGGGGACCTCGACGGCGCCCGGCCGCACCGGGACCGCGCCCGGCAGATCTTCGCCGACCTGCACGTGCCCGCCGCGCGGGCCGTCATCGTCCCGGCGACGGTGCCGGACGGGTAGGTCAGGCGCGGCGGGCGCCGTCGATCCACAGCACGGTGACCGGCCGTCCGCGGGCCCGGGCGTACGCGACGACGTCCGCGGTGCCGCCGACCCCGCGCGCCGGCAGGCCGTCCCACACGGCGAACAGGTGGTCGCAGCGGTCCACGAGGGCGTGGCCGGCGGCGAGGTAGCCCTGCTCGCACGGCTCGGCGTACGGCATCGTGATGACTGTGGCCGCCGCGCGCGCGAGATCCTCGAACCGCGCCCGGCTGCCGTCCGCGGGCAGCGACCCGGCGTAGTCCCCGCACGGCAGAACCGCCTCGAGCGTGCCGCCGACCGCCAGCACATGGGTGGCGAACAACTGGTCGGCGCCCTCGGCCAGGCTCGACACCGCCAGAAGCCCGGCGCCGACGGGCAACGTCCGCCGCCAGTACGCGAGCGCGAGCTCGGCGATGCCCGGCGGGAGCACCCGGTGACCGGTCACACCAAAGCGCACATCGCCCCCCGAACGACGCTCGTCAAGCCGCCAAGAGACTACGGCCTGGGTGCCCGGTCCGGAAGCGCCGGCCGTGCGTACGCCCGGGAGCGTGACGGTGCGAAGGGGCCCCACCGGCCGGTAGCCGGGCGTGGGACCGTTCGGGGGACGCACACCGACGAACGGGGAGATCCGATGGTCACGGTCCCGGCGGGCAGCACGCTCGTGCTGCGGTGCCCTGGTGAACCGCCACTCACGCTGATCGTGCCGGCCGAGGTCGGCGCGGAGTTCGTGGCCGAGCTGCCGCCGATCCCGGTGCTCGGCCCGGACGATCCGGGCACCCGCCGCTCCGGCATCCTCGAGCTGGTCAGCAGCGCCGGCGTCACCTGGGTCGAGGCGGACCTGCGCGGCGGCGTCCTGACCATCACCGGGCCCCCGCCCACCGACGTGGTGCAGCGGCGCGGCGCCGTGCGGCGCCCCGGAATGTACGCCGCGACCGGCACCGCCGAGCTCGACTCCGAACCGGGCCGGCGGCTGGTGGCGGTGTCCGGGCACGTCGAGGACGTCTCCACCAGCGGCCTGCTGCTGCGCGCAACGCCCGCCGACAGCCTGCACCTGCCGCCCGGTATCGTGCGGACACTGCTGCACATCAGCATGCCGTGGGGCGACATGACCGCCACGGTCGCGACGGTGGACCAGCGGGCCGACCAGCTGCGCGGCACGTACGAATGGATGGACCCGGCCGACGAGGCCGCTCTGCGCGCGTTCTGCTCGGCGCGCTGAGCCGGCCCACCGACGGGACGTCAGGCGCCGCGGCCCAGCTCGGGCATGGTCTGAACTCCACGGCCCGGCCGATGTCGGCGACCGGCAGGAACACGAAGCGCGGCGAAGGGTGTGGCAGCGAAGGCCGCCACACCCTTGATCCATGCGGGACGGATCAGCTCAGGCTGAACCGCTGGTTGGCCTGCCCGTGGCAGTCGTAGATCTGGACCTGCTGGCCGTTGCCGGTGCCCCACACGTCGAGGCAGCGGCCGGACTGTACGCCCGTGATGGTGCCGTTGGAGTTGACGTTCCACTGCTGGTTGGCCTGGCCGTTGCAGCTGTAGATCTGTACGGCCGAACCGTTACCGGAGCCCGCGGCGTCCAGGCACTTGTTGCCGTACACGGTCAGCTGCTTGCTGGATGTGAGGGTCCACGTCTGGTTCGCCTGGCCGTTGCAGTCGTAGAGCTGCACCCGGGTGCCGTCGTTCTGCGACGCGTTGGGCACGTCGATGCAGCGGCCGGACTGGGCGCCGACGATCCGGTTCCCGCCGGCCGGCGGCACCGAGGGCGATCCGGAGCCGTTGCTCGGCGGCGGCGAGGTGGGGCCGCCGGCGGAGTTGAGGGCGTTGAGCACCGAGGTGTACGCCGCCTTCTTGTTGCCGCCGCCGTCGAAGAGCAGCGGGTTCTCGTTGGAGCGCCAGGAGTCGCTGTCCCGTACGCCCCAGACCGTGATGCCCACGCAGCGCGCCACGTTGAGGCAGGCCTGGGTGAGCCCCGCGTACTGGGAGGTCGACGCGTTCGTGACGTCGACCTCGGTCAGCGCCACGTCCACGCCGAGTGCGGCGAAGCTCGACAGGGTGGTCTGGAAGTTGCCGGGCAGCGAGCTGCCTCCGGTGAAGTGGGTCTGCAGGCCGACGCAGTCGATCGGTACGCCGCGGGACTTGAAGTCGCGGATCATGTTGTAGACGCCCTGCGTCTTGCCGTACGACCAGTTCTCGATGTTGTAGTCGTTGTAGCAGAGCTTCACCGAGGGGTCGGCGTTGCGGGCCGTACGGAACGCGACCTCGATCCAGTCGTTGCCGGTGGACTGCAGGTTGGACTGCCGGCGGCTGCCGTCCTCGTTGAAGGCCTCGTTGACGACGTCCCAGTAGGCGAGCTTGCCCTTGTAGTGGGCCATCACGCCGTTGATGTGGTCGATCATCGCCTGGCGCAGGCTGCTGCCGCCGAGGCTCTGCATCCAGCCCGGCTGCTGGGCGTGCCAGGCGAGGGTGTGGCCGCGGACCTTCAGGCCGCGCTGGGTGGCCCAGTTGTAGATCTGGTCGCCGGCGCCGAACGAGAACTGGCCCCGCTGGGGCTCGGTCGCGTCCGGCTTCATCTCGTTCTCGGCCGTGATCATGTTGAACTCGCGCCCGGCGATCGTGGCGTATGTCGAGTCACCGAGCCGGCTGCCGGCGATCGCCGTGCCGAAGTACCGGCCGGACTGCGCGGCGGCCGCCCCCAGGGTGCTCGCGGCCGCGTCGGCGTCCGGCATGGCCGTCACCACACCCGCCGCCGCGAGGGCCGTCACGGCGCCGGCGGCCAGCAGGTTCCGTACGGACCGGCGCCCCGGGGAACCGGTGGCGCGGGCTGAATGACTGCTTGCCACGATTGCCTCCTTTCTCGATCCCGGTTTCCGGGCGCACTGCGCCGCACGCACGGCGGAATGGCGTCCGTTCTGCGCGTACGGAAATCCGGAATGATGTGTCTCGATGTGACGCCATGCTGGCACAGCGCCATCCCGGAAACAATACTTTCCGGAAGACTTCCGGAAATCCAGCGGTGTCATATCGCGGCAGGCTGGCACTGAAAACCTGTTATGACATCGCTGAAAGGCTGCTAAGGCTTGTCTCCGACCTGTGGAAACTTTCGGTCCATCGGCCCCTCTTGATGCCGACGAAATGCTCTGGCAACATTGCGAACTCTCGATGGCCTTCGGTCGGAAGTTCCGCGAACGTGGTGTTGTTACCGTTCACTTCCTCGTCGGTCCCGAGTGCGGAAATCGGCGTGCCCGATTTCCTGGCGCCGCCATTCCCCCCGTCCCGAGGCGTCAAAAGCAATTCTGGAGGAGAAGCGTGAAACCATCCCTGAGACGCAGCTGGCTTGCGGTGGCAACCGCGGCGTTCACCGTGCTCGCCGGCGGTGTGGTCACGACCGTGAACGCTCCCGCGGCGTCGGCGGCGACCATCGACACCGGTGCCTGGTACGTCCTCGTCAACCGCAACAGCGGAAAAGCTCTCGACGTGTACAACCTGGCCACCAACGACGGGGCCCGGATCACCCAGTGGACCCGCAACGACCAGAACCAGCAGCAGTGGCAGTTCGTCGACTCCGGGGGCGGCTTCTACCGGCTCAAGTCCCGGCACTCGGGCAAGGTGCTCGACGTCTACAACTGGTCCACCGCCGACGGCGGCTCCGTCGTCCAGTGGACCGACAACAACGCCGCCAACCAGCAGTTCAGCATCCAGGACATCGACGGCTACGTTCAGTTGATCAACCGCAACAGCGGCAAGGCCCTCGAGGTGCAGGGCGCCTCGACCGCCGACGGCGGCAACATCGTCCAGTACGCCGACTGGAACGGCGCCAACCAGCAGTGGCAGCTCGCCCGGGTCGGCGACTCGGGTCCCACGACGCCGCCGCCGAGCGGCTCGTGCACGCTGCCGTCGAGCTACCGCTGGAGCTCGACCGGAGCGCTCGCGACCCCGAGGTCCGGGTGGGTGTCGCTCAAGGACTTCACCACCGTGCCGTACAACGGCCGGCATCTGGTGTACGCGACCACGCACGACACCGGGTCCAGCTGGGGCTCGATGAACTTCGGCCTGTTCACCAACTGGTCGGACATGGCCTCGGCGAGTCAGAACGCGATGAGTCAGGGCACGGTCGCACCGACGCTGTTCTACTTCGCGCCGAAGAACATCTGGGTGCTGGCGTACCAGTGGGGTCCGACGGCGTTCAGCTACAAGACCTCGAGCGATCCGACCAACGCCAACGGCTGGTCCGCGGCGCAGCCGTTGTTCACCGGCAGCATCTCCGGCTCGGGCACCGGCCCGATCGACCAGACGCTGATCGGGGACGGGCAGAACATGTACCTGTTCTTCGCCGGTGACAACGGGAAGATCTACCGGGCCAGCATGCCGATCGGCAATTTCCCGGGCAGCTTCGGTTCGTCGTACACGACGATCATGAGCGACTCCACGAACAACCTGTTCGAAGCGCCGCAGGTGTACAAGGTGCAGGGGCAGAACCAGTACCTGATGATCGTCGAGGCGATCGGTGCGAACGGCCGTTACTTCCGCTCGTTCACCGCCACCAGCCTCGGCGGAACGTGGACCCCGCAGGCCGCCACCGAGAGCAACCCCTTCGCGGGCAAGGCCAACAGTGGCGCGACGTGGACCAACGACATCAGCCACGGTGAGCTGGTCCGTACCAGCGCGGATCAGACCATGACCATCGACCCGTGCAACCTGCAGCTGCTCTACCAGGGCCGCTCGCCCAGCTCCGGCGGCGACTACGGGCTCCTGCCGTACCGGCCGGGCCTGCTCACCCGCCAGCGCTGACACCATCCGCCCCGCCCGGTCACCGGGCGGGGCGGCCGTCCGCCCGTACGGCATGATCGTCGGGTGTCAGCCGCAACGCCGTCGTCCCCCGATCCCGCCGCCGCCCTCACGCTGCCGCTCAACCGGCGTCGAAGGGCCCGCCGGGCCGCCTTCCTGATCGGTCTCCTCCTCATCGTGCCGGTGCTGGCCGTGATCGCCGTCCTCGCTCTGACGCGCACCCTGTCGCTGGCGTACCTGTTCGCACCGGGCTTCCTCGCCGCGCTGAGCGTGCCGTTCGGCATCGCCTGGATCGCCCGGCCGAACCGGCTCCCGAAGGCCGACCCCGTGCTCGACCACACCGGCATCAGGCTGAGCGCGGACGGCCGCCGGCTGCGCCGGGACGTCGTGCTCCCCTGGGACCGGGTCCGGAGCCTGGGGATCGTCCTGCGGACCCTCACCATCGAACCCGTGGCCTGGACGGACCTGGCCGCCGACGACCCGGCCGATCGGAAACGCTGGGAACGGCGCGAACGCAACCGGAACCAGACGCGCAGATGCCTGGAGTACGGGCTCGCCAAGGGGCTGCCGGGCAAGGTGCAGCTGCGGGACATCGTCACAGATCTCAGCGGCGGCCGCGTCAGCCTCGATTGAACCCCGGGCGAGCACTCCCCGCCATGTGACGACGCCGCTGGATCCGTCGTTCTTCGCCGACGCCGACGCCGACGCCGACGCCGACGCCGACGCCGACGCCGACGCCGACGCCGACGCCGACGCCGACGCTTACGCGCCGGTCGGGATCGGCAGCGGCGTCCGGATGGACAGCTGCCGGGTGCGGGCGCTTGCCGTCACGGGCGTACGGCCTCGGCGTGGAAGACCTGGTTGCTGCCGTACGGGATGTCCTTGGGCGTGTAGGCGATGCGGCCCGGGCACAGCCCGCGCTCGGCGAGGTCCTTGGCGATCAGCGGCACCGCCTCGATGGTCGCCGGGGGCCAGTCGTGCATGAGGATGATGCCCCCCGGCTGAAGGGTGTGCGCCGCCGCGGCGATCTCCTCGGCCGTGGCGCCGGCCCAGTCGCGGGAGTCGACGGTCCACAGCACCTCGAGGAGGCCGATGCGGGCCTCGTCGGCGCGGACCTGGTCGTCGGTCTCGCCGTACGGGGGGCGGAAGAGCGTCGGTTCGCGGCCGGTGACGTCGCGCAGGGCCCACTGGGTGCTGGCGATCTCCTGGAACGCCGCGGGCTCGCCGATCTCGGGGAGGTGCGGGTGGGTGAAGGTGTGGTTGCCGACCCACATCCCGGCGCGCAGCTCGGCGCGGACGAGGCCGGGCTGGTCGAGGGTGTGGTTGCCCTGGTTGAAGAAGGTGGCGCGCAGGCGGCTGGCGCGCAGGGCGGCGAGCAGTCGGCCGGTGGTCGCGCTCGGCCCGTCGTCGTAGGTGAGGCCGACGTACCCGTTGCGGCAGGGCCGGTCGTGGGTCGAGGCCTGGGATGCGCCGGTGAAGCCGAAGACGGCGAGGGTGGAGGCGGCGAGCAGTGCGGTGACCCGGCCACGGAGACGGCGTTCGGTCATGGCTCCTCCTGGGGAAGCGGGGGCAACCGCCGAAAGTTCCGGGGCGGCTGTTCTCCCCGTACGCTAGGGATAGCAGCGAAAGTCGTCAATAGAGTGGCCGAAACTTCCGAGAACGTTTCGGGGTGTTGCGGGCCGAAGGCCTCTGCCTCGCCGGATCGGCCGCCGCGCAGGCTGGCGGGGAGGACGCGCGGAAGGCGGCGGTGATGGGTCGCTGGCTCACCGATGTCATGGCGGGGATTCCGCCCGCGCTGGCGTACGTGGTGGTCGCGGTTCTCGCCACCGCCGAGTCGCTGTTCCTCGGCCTCGTGCTGCCCGGCGAGCTCGTGCTGGTGCTCGGCGGACTGCTCGCCTATCACGGCCGGGCCAGCCTGACCGTCATGCTGGTGCTCGCGGCCGTGGGGTCGGTCGGCGGGTATCTGCTCGCGTACGCGATCGGGCGCCGGTACGGGCCGGCGTTGCGGACCAGCCGGCTGGGGCGGCGGATCGGGCCGAAGCGATGGGCCGTGGTGGAGCGGGCGCTGGTCGAGCGGGGAGCCCGCGCGATCCTGTTCGGACGGCTCGTCGGCCTGTTGCGCGCCGTGATGCCGATGGCGGCGGGGATGGCGCGGATGCGGTTGCGCACCTTCGCGACGTACGCCGTCATCGGGGGTTTGATCTGGGGGCCCGGCTCCGTGCTGATCGGCTATTTCGCCGGGGGTTCGTATCAGAGAATCGCCGCAGTGACCGGGCCCGCGGGGCTGGTCCTGGTGCTGTTGCTCGTG
Source organism: Actinoplanes sp. NPDC049316 (assembly GCF_040677315.1). NCBI lineage: Bacteria > Bacillati > Actinomycetota > Actinomycetes > Micromonosporales > Micromonosporaceae > Actinoplanes > Actinoplanes sp. NPDC049316. The sequence continues at coordinate 95,442 of NZ_JBFAQM010000032.1, forward strand.
CTGATCAGCGCGGTGACCGCGGCGGCCCGGTGGGTCGCGACCCACCCCGAGCGCCTCCGCGCCCTGGCCGGCCGGGTGATCGACCGGCCCCGCGTCGCCGGCCTGCGGCGGCGCTACCGGCGGGAGCTGGCGTTCGTCGCGCGCCGGTTCACCCGCGGCGGTGCGCTCGGCCTCTCGCTGACGACGGGCCTGGTCGTCATCGGGCTCGCCGGGTGGGCGTTCGGCGCCGTCCTCGAGGACGTCGTCCGCAAGGACGAGCTCGCCACGCGGGACAGCCCGGTCGCCGCCTGGCTGGTGGAGCACCGCATCGGCTGGCTGACCGCCGTCATGCGGGTGGTGACGACGCTGGGCACCGGCCGGGTCGTCGCCGTGCTGCTCGTGCTGGCCGCTCTCCTGCTGGCACGCAAGGGATACCGGTGGTCGACCGCCGTCATGCTGTCCGTCGTCGCCGGTGGTACGAGCGTGCTGGTGGATGCGATCAAGCTGCTGACGACGCGGACCCGGCCGGCCATCGCCGACCTGCTGACGGCCGCGCCGGGGTACGCCTTCCCGTCCGGGCACAGCGCGCAGGCGGCGGCCGCGTACGGAGTCATCGCGTACCTCGCCGCGGGGCGGCTGCGGCGCTGGGGTCACCGGGTGACGGCGTGGGCGGTGGCGGTCCTGGTCACGATGCTGGTCGGCTTCTCGCGGCTGTATCTCGGCGCGCACTGGCTCACAGACGTGCTCGGCGGGTTCGCCCTCGGCGCGACCTGGGCCGGCCTGGTCGTGACGACCTTCGCCATCCTGATGCGCGGCACCGGAGCCCGCCCCGGTGCGCGTGCCGGAGCCGGGCCGAGTGCGCGTGCCGGAGCCGGGCCGAGTGCGCGTGCCGGAGCCGGGCCGAGTGCGCGTGCCGGAGCCGGGCCGAGTGTGCGAGCCGACGCCGGCCCGGGTGTGCGGGCCGGAGCCGGTTCCGGGGCGCGGGCCGGCGGCCGGCCGGAGCCCGCGCGGGCGCACCGAGCGGGCGACCCGTGAGTCAGTACGAGTTGTTGCTCTGGAAGTGCGACCAGGCGCCGCACGGCGTGTCGTAACGGCCCTTGATGTACCCGAGGCCCCACTTGATCTGCGTGGCCGGGTTGGTCTTCCAGTCCGAGGCGACCGTGCCCATCTTGCTGCCCGGCAGGGCCTGGGGGATCCCGTACGCGCCGCTGGGGTTGGCGGCTTTCTCGTTCCAGCCGCTCTCGTGGTTCCACAACTTGTTGAGGCAGGGGAACTCGGCGAGCCCGAAGCCGGCCTCGAGGGTGAGCGCGCACCCGATGGCGCGGTTGCCGCTGTATTCCTTGCAGGACGACGGGATCTCGCCGGCGAACGGCACCGTCCCGTTCTCCTCGGCCGCCTTGCGCTCGATCGCCTTCTTCTCCTGTTTGCGTGCCTTGGCCGCGGCGGCGCGGGCCTGACCGGCCGCCTTGCCGGCGGCGTCGCTGGTGGCCGCGTGCCGCCAGGCGCGGGCGGCGATCTGCTGGGTCTCGCGCACCTGCAGCAGCTGGAGGTCGGCGGCGTCGGCCCGGACGGCGACCCGGCTGCGCTCCTCCTGCTGCTGATCCTCGCGCATCTGTCCTAGATGGATGCCGCCGATGACGCCTGCGACCAGCAGGCCGACGGAGGTGGCGCGAACACCGACCCGGCTCCAGAGCCCATCCACGAAACGTCCCTTTCCTTCCAGCGACGGTGGCGGCACCATACCGGCTCCCGGCGGCACAGCCAAGCTCGGTCCGAACGCCTTCGGAAAAGTACCGGAATTTCCGGAGGCGGGATGCCGCCGTGATTCCGGCCGTGTTGCCGAATTGTTATCCCGGTCTTCGGGTTAGGTCGGATCGAGCGCTTGTGCTGGGGCGCGTGATGGTCGACCGTTGCCGAAACAACAAAAACTTTCTGATCTGATCGAGATCAAGTCCCCGAAACTTTCGGAGCCCGAGTCTCGATCATGGAGGGGTCACCATGCGTAAGGGAGTGTTCGCCCTTGCTGCCGCCGGGCTGCTGGCCACGGGCAGCATCGCGGCCTGCGGCGACAACGGCGGGTCCGACAGCGGCAGCGGCACCGGGAGCTCGTCGACCGGCAAGGTCGGCGTGATCCTGCCGGACACCAAGAGCTCGGCCCGGTGGGCCACCGCCGACCTGACGTACCTGAAGGAGGCGTTCGCGGCGGCCGGCGTGCAGGCGGACATCCAGAACGCGCAGGGCGACAAGGCGCAGTTCCAGACCATCGCGGACGGCATGATCTCCAGCGGCGTCAAGGTGCTCATGATCGTCAACCTGGACTCCGGTACCGGCAAGGCCGTGCTGGACAAGGCCAGGGGCGCGGGCATCGCGACGATCGACTACGACCGGCTCACGCTCAACGGCGGCGCGAACTACTACGTGTCCTTCGACAACGTGAAGGTCGGCGAGCTGCAGGGCCAGGGCCTGGTCGACTGCCTGGCCGCCAAGAAGTACGTCAAGCCCGTGGTGGCCGAGCTCAACGGGTCGCCGACCGACAACAACGCCACGCTCTTCAAGCAGGGCTACGACTCGGTCCTCAAGCCGAAGTACGACTCCGGCGAGTTCCAGAAGGGGCCGGACCAGGCCGTACCGGAGTGGGACAACGCGCAGGCCGGCACGATCTTCGAGCAGATGCTGACCCAGAACAAGAACATCAAGGGTGTGCTCGCGGCCAACGACGGCCTCGGCAACGCGGCGATCGCGGTGCTGAAGAAGAACAAGCTGAACGGCCAGGTCCCGGTCACCGGCCAGGACGCCACCGTCCAGGGCCTGCAGAACATCCTCGCCGGCGACCAGTGCATGACGGTCTACAAGGCGATCAAGAAGGAGGCCGACGCGGCCTCCCAGCTGGCTATCGCGCTGGCCAAGGGGGAGAAGCCGACCACGGCCACCGGAACCACCCGGGACCCGGAGTCGGGCAAGGACGTCCCGTCGGTGCTGCTGACCCCGCAGGCGATCACCAAGGACAACGTCAAGGACGTCGTCGCCGACAACTACGTCACCAAGGAGCAGCTCTGCACGGGCGACTTCGCCAAGGCCTGCACCGAAGCGGGGATCAGCTGACCACTGAGCCGGCCCCGGCCGACCGCGGGCATCGGCGGGCCGCCGACGCGGGCCCGTCCGGCCGCGGGCATCGGCCGGCCGCCGAGCCGGCCGGCTGAACCTCACCAGCGCCACGGCGCCGTCCACGTGCACCGCGCGTGGGCGGCGCCGCATCGACAAGGAGCATTCGTGGCCGCCACACCCCTCCTGGAGCTGCGCGGGATCGACAAGAGTTTCGGTCCGGTCCAGGTCCTCCATGACGTCGGACTGTCCGCGTACGCCGGCGAGGTCACCGCGCTCGTCGGCGACAACGGCGCCGGCAAGTCGACCCTCGTCAAATGCGTCAGCGGGATCTACCCCATCGACGCCGGCACCATCTCCTTCGACGGCCGCCCGGTGACCATCCACAGTCCCCGCGACGCCGCCGAGCTGGGCATCGAGGTCGTCTACCAGGACCTCGCGCTCTGCGACAACCTGGACATCGTCCAGAACATGTTCCTCGGCCGCGAGAAGGTACGCGGCC
>NZ_JBFAQM010000033.1:0-95342 GCF_040677315.1 Actinoplanes sp. NPDC049316
CGGCGATCCTGTTCAGCGGGAACTGGATGTTGCACGAGATGGTGACGTACACGCAGCAGTTGTTCGAGAAGATCCCGACCTTGCTCGGCTGAGCTTCCCGTCAGAGCTTGCAGGCCGCCCCTCGCTGTCGCGAGGGGCGGCCTTGATCGACACCGCCGTCGCCGCCGGGCTCGCGACCGCTGGATGGAGGGCGCCCGGACAGCCGGCCGCCCTTGATAGGGGGACGGCCGCCGGCGGGACGGCCGCCTGGGGGACGGCCGCGGGCCGGGACCGTTAAGCGGCGGCGCCGGTCGCCTTCACCAGGGCGACGGTCTGCTCGATCGTCGCCGCGCGGTCGGCCGAGAACGCGTCGTCGATGAGGACGAGCGGGTCCGCCGGGTACACCAGGGCGGAGATGTGCAGGTGCCCGCCGGGAACGTCGGTGGCGCCGAGCTCGAGGCGCAGGCGGTTGGAGCGGTACATGCTCTCGTTCGACAGGTAGTTGCCGCCGCCACCCGCCTGGGCCTGCCCACCCGCGGACGGGCCCTCGTCGTGGCACCGTACCGGCCCGGACGGCCGGGTGCCGGCCGGCCACTCGCAGATCCGCGGGTTGAGCGCCGTCGGCCAAGGGCCGGTGCCGGCGTCGATCATCGCCCGGTACGGCAGCGTCGTCTCGATGAACTCCGGCGTCGGCGCGGGATGCGGCCGGCGCGGCGCCGGCGGGATGAGCTCCGCCTCGCCCTCGTTGTTGTTGTCGGGCGAGCCGCCGCGCCACGCGCCGGCCCATTGCTCGATGTTCATGACGCCGCGCAGACCCTGGCTGATCGTCATGATCAGGTCGGCGCGCTCGCGCGAGCGCGCGGTCAGGTGCGGGCCGAACGCGTCCTCGACGATGCCGGCGTCGAAGCCGCTCCACGTGACGGGCAGCACGACCGACTGCACCCGGATGCGGGCACGCCCCTCGCGGTAGGTCAGCCCGTCCAGCTGCAGCGCGGACGCGCCCGACGGGTTGGACCGGCGGATCTCGCCGTTGAGCTGGTACGGGTCGAACCCGCTCACCAGCACCCGCTTCACCCCGCGCCCGGACGTGGTGGAGGTGATCCCGCGGGACGCGTACTCGTAGGTTCTGAGCAGCGCGGACCGCTCGGCGCCGGAGAGCGCGAACCCGGGGGACCACTGGCGGATGTCGCGGGTGCCCATCAGCCGTGACCAGTAGAGCGGGCGGTCGTCGTAGCGCTCGATGGTGCCCATCCGGATCCGGCCCTGGGCGCGCGCTACCGCGGTCTCCCACAGCCACGCGCCTTCGCGCTGCAGCAGCCGGCGGGCGGCGGGGACGGACGGCGCACGGCAGAGGTCGTGCCTCAGCCTCTCCACGGACGGCGTGAAGCCTCCCGACTCGACCAGCTCGTACGGCACCCGCACCCCACCGGGCAGCGCGGGTGTCTCGATGCGGCTCTCCTCGTACGTGACCGGCGCATCGCGGTCGTAGCAGGAGCGGGTGGCGGCGGCGGCCACCTGCGGGACGCTGAGGACAGTGGCGCAGACGGCGATGACGGTGAACAGGTGCACGGGCGGTACCTGCCTTCGTCGGCAAGGGATCGACGCGCTTCACTCTATATCCGTCATGCCGGGTTCACGGCGGCCGTGACCGGAGCGGTCACGCCGGGATCGTCGCCGGCTCTCTCCCGGTCAGCATGCGGGCCGGGCCGGCGCAGGCCGAGCGCCAGCCCCGCCGCCACCGTGGCGATGCCCGCCCATACCAGCAGCTGCGGCGCCGGGCCGCCCAGCGCGACCCCGGTGCCGGCCGCCGCCACCGGTGCGATGCCCGTGAGCAGGCCCGCCGTGCCCGCCCCGAGCCGGGCCACGCTGCCGTACCAGAGCACGAAGGCGACCGCGGTCACCATGACGGCCAGGTAGCCGCCCGCCAGCAGCTCGCGCGTGGTGAGCCGGGTGACGGCCGCCGGTCCCTCATGGACGGCCCCGAGCACGGCGAGCATCGCGGCGGCCAGCCAGACGGCGTGCACGGACACCCCGACCGGGCCGTGGCGGCCCAGCACCGGCACGGCGAGCAGCGTGAACGCCGCCTCGCAGGCGAAGGCCGCCGCGGCCCAGGCGAGACCCGCGGCGTCCGTGCGCCCCAGGCCCTGCACCAGCGCGGCGCCGGCGGTCACGACGATCGCGGCGGCGAGCACCGTACGGCTCGGCCCGCGCCCCTCCAGCAGCGGCCCCACGACCGCCAGCAGGGGCGGTACACAGGCCACCGCCACGCCCAGCACCGCGGGCTCGGCGTGCTGGGCACCCTGTACGAGCGCCACGTTGAAGACCACCAGGCCGGTGGCGGCGATCCCGGCCAGCCAGCCCCACTCCCGGCCGCGGGGGCGCCGCACGCGGACGCCGCGGGTCCGGGCGAAGGCGAGCAGCAGCAGGCAGGCGACCGCGTACCGCAGGGACTGGGTGGTGAACAGCGGAGCGTCGGCGAGCACGCCGGAGACCGCGACGCTGCCGCCCACGCAGCACATGGCGGCGGCGCCGGACATCAGAGAGACGAGACGGGACATGAGATCCATGCTGCGGGGCGTATGGTCCTGTCCCAAGGACCATTTCGTGGCTCTCGGGGAGGACCAAATCGATCTGCTGGGCGTACCCCCGGAGCGCGGCCGCACGGCGTGGCTGGCCGACGGGCTGCGCGCCGCCATCGGCGACGGACGGCTCGCCCCCGGCACCCGGCTGCCCGCGACCCGGGTGCTCGCCGACGACCTCGGGGTGTCGCGCGGCGTGGTGGTCGAGGCGTACCAGCGGCTCACCGACGAGGGGCTGCTCGCCGGCCGGACCGGGGCGGGCACGACCGTCACCGCCCGGGCGCCACGGCCGCGCGCGGATCCCGTACGCCGGGAGACCTCGGGCCTGCGCCTGCCGCAACCCCCGTCCCCGGGCATCGACCTGGACCTCTCGCCGGGGGTTCCCGACCTGTCGGCCTTCCCGCGCGCCGCCTGGCTGCGCGCCGAACGCGCCGTGCTCGCCGAGGCGACGACCGCCGACTTCGGGTACGGCGACCCCCGCGGCAACCCGCGGCTGCGCGCCGAGCTCGCGACCTGGCTCGTGCGCAACCGTGGCGTGCGGGCGACCGCCGACGACCTGATCGTCGTCAGTGGAGTGGCGCAGGCCCTCGCGCTGCTCAGCCACAACCTGCGCGTCCGTGGGATCGACGCGTGCGGCATGGAGGACCCCGGTTCCCGCGGCGCCCGCGACGAGCTGCGGCACTGGGGTGTACGGCCGGTGCCGGTGCCGGTCGACGCGCACGGCGTCCGCGTGCCCGACCTGACCGCCACCGGCGTGGAGGCGGTCCTGCTCACCCCCGCCCACCAGTTCCCGACCGGCGTGGTGCTCAGCCCGCGCCGCCGGCTGGCCCTGCTGGAGTGGCCCGGCCTGATCATCGAGGACGACTACGACGCCGAGCACCGCTACGACCGGGCCCCGGTGGCGGCGCTGCAGGCCTCGGCGCCGGAACGGATCGCGTACTGCGGCAGCGTGTCCAAGTCGCTGGCCCCGGGCATGCGCCTCGGCTGGCTCATCGCGCCGCGGCACCTGCACGCCGACCTCGTGACCGCGAAGCACGCCAGCGACCTGGGCAACCCGGCGCTGCCGCAGCTCATCCTGGCGCGCCTGCTGGCCACCGGCGAGCATGACCGGCACTTGAGGACGGTCCGCCGCCGCCAGCGCCGCCACCGCGACGCGCTCGTCGCGGCGTTGCGCGAGCACGTGCCGGCCGCCCGGGTCGAGGGCATCGCGGCCGGGCTGCACGTCCTGGTCACGCTGCCCGCCGGCGCGGACGACGTGGCGCTCGCGGAACGGATCGCCGGGGCGGGCGTACGGGTGCAGCCGCTGTCCTGGCACCGGCAGCTGCCGGGCCCACCCGGCCTGGTGATCGGCTACGCGGCGCAGCCGCCGGACCGGCTGGCCGAGGCCGTACGCCGCATCGGCGCGGTCATCCGCTGACCCGGGGGCCGTAGCGGGTCCGGGATCCGTACGTGCGGTCCACCAGCTCCACATAGGCCAGCTGGGGGACCTCGGGCTGCAGCGCGTGGAAGAGGTGGCGGGCGACCAGCTCGAACGTGGGGCGGAACGGGAAGCGCACGGTCCACGGGCCGTCGCCGAGGATGTGCGTCCACCGCTCGAGCCGCCCGGTCAGCTCGTCGGTGTCGCAGTACCACCCGCGCTCGGTCAGCTGCTCGTCGTCGAAGGAGACCCCGGCGCGAAGCACCACCTCGATGTCCTCCCCGGCGCCGAGCCGCGGCCCGCCGCGTGCCGCCAGCACCGGTGACGGGAGTCCCTGGCGAGCGCGGAAGACCCGTTCCACCTCGACCAGGTACGCCATCAGCGGCCCGGCCGCGGGGTGACGAGGATGCCGTTGAGGACCACCAGGAACGCCCAGCGCAGCCGTTCCCCGCCGGACAGCAGCTCCTCGCCGAGCGCCGCGATGTGCGGATAGACCGAGGCCGGCGCGGTGCGGACCGCCTCGACCATCGCGTTCCACGTGTCCTCGTCCGCCGGTGGGCTCGCCGCGTGCTCGGCGGCCGACGCGGTCGCGTACTGCAGCAGGATGTCGATCGCCCAGGCGGCCCGGTCGGCGGGCACCTCGCCCTCGGCGAGCAGGCCCAGCATGGTCTCGATCAGCGCGAGGGAGTGCGGGCCGGACGGCCGGGAGATCAGCGCCGACTGCGCCAGGCCCCGATTGGCGAACAGGATCCGGGTGTACGACTCCAGCACGCTCACCAGGCGTTCCTGCCACGGGCCGCAGCCGCCGGCGGGGGTCAGGTCCACCTCGCCGAGCAGCTCGTCGAGGACGGCCGCGTGCAGCTCGGCGGTGTTGCGCACGTACACGTAAAGCGAGGCCGGGCCGGTGTCGAGTTCGGTGGCCAGGCGTCGCATGGTGACCCGGGACAGACCCTCGGCGCGCATCACCGCGACCGCGGTGGCGATGATGCCGTCCCGGGTGAGGGCGGGTTTCGCTGGGCGCTCGCGGCGGCTCTGCGGGGGTGCCATGTGCCTACCGTAGGAGATCGCCGGCCCGGGGCCGTGGCGGCCCACGGCATGCCGGCCCGGCGATGGCGGCGGCCGTGGCGTCGCCGGCCGGGATCGGGCGGTCCGCGGGGCGAATCGGCCGTATTATGCCCGCGTCGCCCACGACCGGGGGCGAAACCGCTCACATTTGCTCCGGCGATGCCGATCGCCGGTCCACAACTCGTGACGGGATGGACTACGGTCAGTTGATCGAGACCGGGCCGAGGGAGGTGGGATGGCAGGCGCCGACACCCATTTGCAGGCGCTCCGGGCGCTGCACGCGGTGACGAAACGGGTGCATGCCAGCCTCGACCTCACCCAGACCCTGGACGCCGTCGCCTGGGGGGTCGTGGAGGTGGCCGGGTTCGGCCTCGCCGCGGTCAACCTCGCCGAGGAGAACGGCGACTACACCACGGTGGCGGTGGCCGGCAGCGACGAGTTGCGTGACGAGCTGCTCGGCAGCCGGGGGTCGGCGGAGAACTGGCGCGAGCTGTTCCGCCGCGCCGAGCGCTGGGGCACGCTGTACTTCGTCGACCACCGCACGGGGGTGCCCGACAGCCTGTACACCTGGGTGCCCGACATCGCGGAGACCGACGACCCGGACATGTGGCACCCCATGGACTGCCTGTTCGCGCCGCTGATGGCGCCCGGCGGCGAGTGGGTCGGGGTGCTGAGCGTGGACCTGCCCGACGGGCTGCGCAAACCCGGACCCGAGCAGCTCGAGATCCTGGCCCTGTTCGCCGAGCACGCCGCCATCGCCATCCAGCACGCGCGGCTGCACTCGGCGCTGGAGCGCAGCCAGTCCGAGGCCGAGTACGCCGCCACCCACGACTGCCTGACCGGGCTGGCCAACCGCACCCTGCTGCGGACCCGGGCCGAGGCGATCCGGCACCGCCCCGGCGTGCAGATCGCCGCGCTGGTGGTCGACCTCGACGGCTTCAAGAAGGTCAACGACCAGGCCGGGCACGAGGCGGGGGACGAGGTGCTGTGCGTGATCGCCGAACGGCTGCGCCACCACCTGCGCGACGGTGACGTCATCGCGCGTACCGGCGGGGACGAGTTCGTGGCCGTGGTCACCGGGACGGGCCTGCACGACACGATCGCGGCGACCGCCGAGCGGTTGCGCGCCGCGCTGGCCGAGCCGATCAGCGGCGCCACCGGGCTGCACCGCGTCGGCGCGAGCGTCGGCTGGGCGCTCGGCGAGACCGGCGACGACGTGGAGCGCCTCGTCGTCGAGGCGGACCACGCGATGTACCGGCAGAAGCGGCGGACTAGCGCCGGGGTGCTGTGACCCGCAGGTCGGCGTCGATCGCGGCGGTGGCGGCCAGCAGCGGGGGCAGCAGGGAGTCCCGCAGGAAGCCGACCGACGTCCGGCTGGCGTGCACGGAGACGTTCACGGCGGCGACCACGGCGCCCGTACGGTCGTGCACCGGCGCCGCCATCGACCGCAGCCCCTCCTCCAGCTCCTGGTCGACGATGGCGTAGCCCTGCTCGCGGACCCGCTTGAGCTCGGCGCGCAGCGACTCGGCGGAGGCGACCGTCCGGTCCGTCAGCGGCTCCAGCGACACCCGTTCGAGGAACGCCTCGATCTGCTCGCCGGGCAGGTGCGCCAGCAGGACGCGGCCCATGCTGGTCGCGTACGCCGGGAAGCGGGTGCCCACGTTGATCGCCACCGTCATGATCCGCCGGGTCGGCACCCGGGCCACGTAGACGACGTCGTCGCCGTCGAGCACCGACATCGACGACGACTCGTGCACCTCGGCGACCAGGCGTTCCAGGTGCGGCTCGGCCACGTCGGGCAGCGACAGGCTGGACAGGAACGAGTAGCCGAGCTCCAGCACGCGCGGGGTGAGGGAGAACAGCCGGCCGTCGGTGCGCACGTACCCGAGGTCGGTGAGGGTGAGCAGGAACCGGCGGGCGGCGGCGCGGGTCAGGTCGCAGATGCGGGCGACCTCGCTGAGGGTGAGCTCGGGGTGCCGCGCGTCGAACGCGCGGATGACGGCCAGCCCGCGTTCCAGGGACTGCACGTAGTGGGGCTCACGGGCCTGGTCACTCATTGCACGCACCCTAACCGGCCGCCGGGCCCTCCTCGCGGAGGACCTCCTGTGCCAGGCGGAACGCGGTGTTGGCGGCGGGGACGCCGGCGTACACGGCGGTGTGCAGCAGCACCTCGGCGATCTCCTGCGGGCTCAGGCCGTTGCGCCGGGCCGCGCGGACGTGCATCGGGAGCTCGTCGTGGCACCGCAGGGCCGTCAGCACGGCCAGCGTCACGCAGCTGCGGGTACGCCGGTCCAGCCCGTCCCGGGTCCACACGCCGCCCCACGCGTACCGGGTGATGAACTCCTGGAACGGCTCGGTGAACTCGGTGGTCGCGGCCACGGCCCGGTCCACGTGGGCGTCGCCGAGCACCTCGCGGCGTACGGCCATCCCGTCGTCGTACGCGTCAGCCATCGAGTGCCTCCAGGATGAGCCGGTTGGCCGCGGCCGCCTGCTCGTACGTGGCCAGATGCGCGGCCCGTTCCAGCACGACCAGGCGTGCGCCGGGAATCGCCGCGGCGATGGCCGCGCCGTGCGCCGGCGGGGTCGCGGGGTCGTCCGCGCCCGCGACGACCAGCGCCGGGACGGTGATGCGGGGCAGGTCGGCGCGCAGGTCCATGTCCTCGATGGCGGCGCAGGCGCCCGCGTACCCGGCCGCCGGGGTGGCCGCGATCATGTCGCGCAGTCGGCCGGTCTCCTCCGGGCGCAGCGCCGCGAACTCCGGCGTCACCCAGCGGGCGACCACCGTGTCGGCGACGGCCCCGGTGCCGCGGGCGAGCACGGTGGCGGCGCGCTGTGCCCACGACGACGCCGGTCCGAGCAGCGCCGAGGTGCAGCAGAGCACGAGCCGGCCGACGCGCCCGGGGGCGTACGCGGCCAGCCACATCGCGGTCATGCCGCCCAGCGACAGCCCGCAGACATGGGCCCGCGCGACGCCGAGGTGGTCCAGCAGGTCGAGCGCGTCGCCGCCGAGATCGGCCAGGGAATACCGCCCCGGGGGTACGGGTGAGCGCCCGTGTCCCCGAGCGTCGTAGCGGATCACCCGGAACCGCCGCGACAGGACCGGGGCCTGCGGTTCCCACATGGACAGGTCGGCGCCGAGCGAGTTGATCAGCAGCAGCGGCGGGGCGTCCGGCGGGCCGTCCACCCGGTGGTGCGGGATCATCGCCGGGCTTCCCGCAGCGCGCGGTCGATGAGCGCGCCGGCGCTGCCGAGGTACCCGGCCGGGTCGAGCAGCCGGGTCACCTCCGCGGCCGGCAGGTGCGCGGTGATCGCCGGGTCCGACGCGAGGTCGCCGCGCTCGACGGCCTCGCGGACCAGATCGTGTCCCTTCGGGCCCAGCGCCGCCGCGATCCGCTCGGCCAGCAGGGCACCGCGGGTGATGTCGAGGTTGCGGCGCATGCGGCCCCGGTCCACCCGCAACCCGCCGAGCGAGGCTCGCAGGTGGTACGCCGCGGACCCGGCCCCCTCGAGCAGCGCCCGCAGCGGCCGCCACTCCGCGTGCCAGTTCCCCGCCGCCCGCTGGTGTTCCTGGGGCATCGCCGCGAGCAGCGTCGCCACCAGCCCCGGTGTGGTGGCGGCTGCCGCGGAGGCGCTGATCGCATGGATCGGGTTGTGCTTGTGCGCCAGCGTCGACGACCCGCCCCCGCCGCCGCCCTCGGCCACCTCACCGGTCTCGGTCTGGGCGTGCAGCACGATGTCCCGCGCGACCTTCCCGCAGGCGCCGGCAGCGATGCCCAGCGCGCCCGCGAGGTCGCCGATCCGGGACCGCTCGGTGTGCCACGGCAGCTCCGGTTCGGCCAGCCTCAGTTCCCCGCTGTACGCGGTGACCAGCCGCAGCCCGTCGGTCCCGTACGCCGCGAGGGTGCCGACGGCCCCGCCGAGCTGGGCGGCGAGCCGGTGCGCGCGGACGTCGGCCAGGCGCCGCCGGGCGGCGGTGAGGCCGGTGAGCCAGCCCGCCGCGACCAGCCCGAACGTGGTGGGCAGCGCCTGCTGCAGCAGCGTGCGCCCGGCGACGAGGGTGTCGCGGTGCTGCTGCGCCAGCTCCGCCGCGTGGTCCGCGGCCCCGGCCAGGTCGTCCAGCAGCGGCCCGAGGGCGCGGTGAGCGACCAGCATCGCGGCGGTGTCCACGATGTCTTGACTGGTGGCGCCGCGGTGGACCAGCGCGGCGGCGTCGCCCGCAACGGCCGCCCGCAGTCGCCGGACCAGCGGCACCACCGGATTGCCCGTCTCCGCGGCGTCCGCGCTCAGCGCCGCCACGTCGATCTCCAACGCGGAGCAGGCGGCGGCGACCGCCTCGGCATCGGCCGCCTCGGCGAGCCCGGTCCGGGCGGCGGCGCGGGCCAGCGCGGCCTCGGCGTCGAGCAGCGCGCGGACCCAGGCGCCGTCGCTCACCGCGGCGCGTACGCCCCCCGCGGCGAGGACCCCGTCGAAGAGCCCGCCGTCAGAGCTCGAAGAAGACGGTCTCATCGTCACCCTGCAGCCTGATGTCGAAGCGGTAGCCCTGATCGTCGTGCTCGGCGAGCAGCGTGTGCCGCCGCTGCTGCGGCACGGTGGCCAGCACCTTGTCCGCGTCGTTCGCCTGCGGCTCGTCGGCGAAGTACACGCGGGTCACGACCCGGTGCAGCAGGCCGCGGGCGAAGACGGAGACCGCGAGATGCGGCGCCTGACCCTCGACCGGGCCCGGTTTGACCGTACGGATCGCCCACCGCCCGTCGTCGTCCGTGGCGCACCGGCCGAACCCACGGAACCCCGGCGTGTGAAAGCGTCCTTCAGGATCCGCCTGCCATGTCTCCACCAGCGCGTCGGGGACCGGCTCGCCGGCGCCGTCGCGGATCTCGCCGCGCAGCCACACCGCCCCCGGTGCGTCCGCGGCGACCACGTACGGCCCCTCGGCCCAGGTCAGCCCGATCGACAGGTACGGCCCGACGGTCTGCGAAGGAGTCGGCCCCGCGCTGCTGTGCCCGATGGGCATGCCCTCCTGGCCCTCACCGTCGCGGTGGTCGGCAGCCTGCGCTGGGCGTGGCTCGGTGCAGTCGGTCATGCCGGGGTCTCCATCGGGGTGGCCGAGTCGCCGCTCAGCACGATGTCGAACCGGAAGCCCAGCGCCCACGACTCCACCGTCGCGGACAAGTCGAATGCGGAGACCAGCCGGTCGCGGGCGAACTCCGGCACCGAGTTGTAGATCGGGTCGTACGCGAACAGCGGATCGTCGGGGAAGTACATCTGGGTGACGAGGCGCTGCGTGAAAGCCCGCCCGAACAGCGAGAAGTGGATGTGCGCCGGCCGCCACGCGTTCGGATGGTTGCCCCACGGGTAGGCGCCCGGCCTGACCGTCACGAACCGGTAGCGCCCCTGCGCGTCGGTCATCGTGCGGCCCACCCCGGCGAAGTGCGGGTCCAGCGGCGCGTCGTGCCGGTCCCACTTGTGCAGGTAGCGGCCGGCGGCGTTGGCCTGCCACACCTCCACGAGCTGGTCGGCGACCGGCCGGCCGGCGGCGTCGCGGACCTGGCCGTGCACGATGATGCGCTGGCCCTGCGCCTCTGCGGTGCCGTCCACCGACAGGTCGGCGTCGCCGGCCACGACCGGGCCCTCACCGAGCACCGGGCCGGTCAGCTCGCCGAGCGAATGCGGCAGCAGGATCGGCTGCTGCCGCGGGGCGCGCAGGACCGTCGACTTGTACCCGGGCGACAGCAGCGGGGGATGGGGTGACGTCGTCATGTCCTCTCCTCGTCGTCGGGCCGCGCCGAGCCGGTCAGCGCCCGCAGCGCGGCCAGCTCGGCGCGGCGGGGCGCCTCGGTGGTGCTCACCGTCGGCGCTAGTCGCAGCGGCCAGCCGGTCGCCGCGACCGCGCGGTCCGGGGTGACCCCGGGGTGCAGGTGGGTCAGGACCAGCTCACGGTCGCACGGGTCGGGCTCGAGCACGCCCAGATCGGTGATGACCAGCGCCGGGCCGCCGCCGCGCAGGCCGAGCCGGGCGCGGTCGCCCGGGCCGGCGCCGTGCCCGACGGAGGTGACGAAGTCGACGCGGTCGACGAAGGTGCGCCGGCTCTGCCGGACGACCACGATCACCTCCCGGCAGGACGCGGCGATCTCGGGCGCGCCGCCGGCGCCGGGCAGGCGTACGCGTGGATCGGTGTAGTCGTCGCCGATCACCGTGGTGTTGATGTTGCCGAACCGGTCGAGCTGCGCGGCGCCGAGGAACCCCACGTCGATGCGGCCCGGCTGGAGCCAGTAGTTGAACATCTCCGGCACGCTGACCACCGCGTCGGCGGTCTCGGCCAGCACCCCGTCGCCGATGGACAGCGGCAGCCGGTCCGGTTTGGCGCCGATCGTGCCCGACTCGTAGACCAGCACGAGGTCCGGCGCGTGCGTACGCCGGGCCAGGTTCGCCGCCGTGCTGGGCAGCCCGATGCCGACGAAGCAGCGGGTGCCGCCGCGCAGTGCCCGTGCCGCCGCGACGGTCATCATCTCGTCCGCCGTCCACGTCACGACGTGAGCTCCTTCAGCCACTGCGCGAACGCGGCGCGGTCCCGGCTGATCGCGTCCCAGCGCCGGTAGTAGTCGTTGTCGCGGTCGCTGAAGCCCATCGCGTACGAGGGATGCGAGCCGCCGGGCACGTGCGCGACCCGCGTGACGGCCCAGGCCGGCAGCACGACCGCGCCGGGCACCGGGGTCAGCTCGTCCACCACCTCCTCGACGGTGACCAGCGAGCGCGCCGAGGCCAGCACGACCTCCTTGTGCACCCCGGTGATGCCCCAGTACTGCACGTTGCCGTGCCGGTCCGCGCGCTGGGCGTGCACGATGCCGACGTCCGGGTTGAGGGCCGGTACCGCGGTCAGCGTCTCGCCGGTGAACGGGCAGGTGATCGGCGCGATGGTCGCGGTGTGCCGGGCCAGGTCGGTGCCGGTGTACCCGCGCAGCACGGCGAACGGCAGCCCGGAGGCGCCGGCGACGTACCGGTTGGCCATCCCGGCGTGGCTGTGCTCCTCGATCTCCAGCGGGCCCGGCCAGGCCTGCTGGACGGCGTCGCGGAAGCGGTGCAGCGAGCCGACGCCGGGGTTGCCGGCCCAGGAGAACACCAGCTTGCGCGCGCATCCGGCGCCGATGAGCTGGTCGTACACGATGTCGGGGGTCATCCGGACCAGGGTGAGGCCGCGGCGGCCCTGCCGGATGATCTCGTGGCCGGCGGCGACCGGGATGAGGTGGGTGAAGCCTTCGAGGGCCACGGTGTCGCCGTCGTGGACCAGCTCGGCGACGGCCTCGGCGAGGGGGACGATCACCGCGGCAACCCCACGTAGTTCTCGGCGAGCGTGGTCGCGGCCGCCGTGGAGCCCGCCACGTACGCGAGCTCGGCCAGCTGCAGCCGATCGCCGAACGGGTCGTCGCCGGGATGCCGGTGCAGCATCGAGGTCATCCAGTTGGAGAACCGCTGCACCTGCCACACCCGTCTCAGGCAGGTGTCCGAGTACGACGCCATCAGCTCCTCGTTCCCGTGGCGGTAGTACGCCGTCAGCGCCTCGGCGAGCACCCGGACGTCCGCCACGGCCAGGTTGAGTCCCTTGGCGCCGGTCGGCGGGACGATGTGCGCCGCGTCCCCGGCCAGGAAGACCCGGTCGTGGCGCATCGGCTCGACGACCACGCTGCGCATCGGCGTGACGCCGCGTTCGAGCACCGGGCCCGCGACGAGCGGCAGCCCGAGGCGCCGGCGCAGCTCGTCCCAGATCCGCTCGTCCGGCCACTCCGCGAGGTCGGTGCCGGGCGGCACCTGCAGGTAGAGCCGCACGATCTCGGGGGTACGCATGCTGTGCAGGGCGAACCCGCGCTCGTGGTAGGCGTACACCAGCTCCTCGTTGGCCGCCGGCGCCCGCGCCAGGATGCCCAGCCAGGCGTACGGGTGCACCCGCTCGTGCCGCCGCACGGCGCCCGCGGGGAGGGCGTCGTACGCGACCCCGTGCGAGCCGTCGCAGCCGGCCACGACGTCGCACTCGAGGCTCTGCTCCACGCCGTCGTGCTTGTACGTGATCGTGGTGCCGTCGATGCCGGTCACCTCCGCCTCGAAGCGCAGCGGCAGGCCGTCGCCGAGCCGGGCGGCGATGAGGTCCTTGACCACCTCCTGCTGGCCATACACGGTGATGGTCCGGCCGGTGAGGCCCGCCAGGTCGATGCGGTGCCCCTCGCCGCCGAAGCGCAGCTCGATGCCGCGGTGCACCATGCCCTCCCGCCGCATCCGCGCGCCCACGCCGAGCTCGTCCAGCAGGTCGGCGGTGCCGTGCTCGAGCACGCCGGCGCGCACCCGGCCCTCCACGTACGCGCGGGACCGGCGCTCGAGGATCACCGACTCGATCCCCTCCCGCTGCAGCAGACGGGCCAGGACCAGGCCCGCCGGTCCGGCGCCGATGATGCCGACCTGGGTCCGCACGTCGCCCCCTCTCATCGGCACCTGTCGTTGACGCGAGCCGTTCTCCATGAGAACTTACGTGCGGAGAGCGCACACAGACAAGAGGAGGCCGGGACATGCGCCGGATCATCGCGGGGCTGGCAGCGCTGACCCTCGTCGTCGCCGGGGCAGGCTGCGGCTCCGGCGACTCGGGCGGGGACACCGGCGGCGGGGGAGTGGACAAGGTCAAGGTCGGCATCATCCCGATCGTCGACGTGGCGCCGCTCTACCTCGGGCAGCAGAAGGGCTTCTTCACCTCCCGCAAGATCGAGCTGACCATGGAGAGCGGGCAGGGCGGCGCCGCCATCGTGCCCGGGGTGGTCAGCGGCCAGTTCCAGTTCGGCTTCAGCAACATGACCTCGCTGCTGATCGCGCAGACCAAGAACGTGCCCGTCAAGGTGGTGGCCAACGGCGTCGCCTCCACCGGGCAGGCCGGCAAGGACTTCGGTGGCGTCGCCGTCCGCAAGGACAGCCCCATCACCAAGGCCGCCGACCTGGCCGGCAAGAAGATCGCCGTCAACACGCTCAAGAACATCGGCGACACCACCGTGCGCGAGTCGGTCCGCAAGGCCGGCGGCGACCCGGGCGGCATCACGTTCGTGGAGATGCCCTTCGCGAACATGCCCGCGGCGCTGCAGGCGGGCCAGGTCGACGCCGCGTGGGTCGTCGAGCCGTCCCTGTCGGCCGTCACCGCCGCCGGCGGCCGCGTCGTGGCCTGGAACTACGTCGACGCGGCGCCCGACCTCACGGTGGCCGCGTACTTCGCCTCGACCAAGCTCATCGCCGACGACGCCGACCTCGTCAAGCGCTTCACCGACGCGATGAACGAGTCGCTGACCTACGCCGGCGCCCACCCCGACGAGGTGCGCGCGGTGCTGGGCACGTACACGAAGATCGATCCGGCGGTCCGTGCCTCGCTGACCCTGCCGAAGTGGCCCACCACGATCAACCGGGCGTCGGTCGAGACGCTCGCGAAGCTCGGCGCCCAGGACGGGATCTTCGCCGGCGCGACCCCCGACCTGAGCAAGATCCTGCCGTGATCCTGCGCCTGTCCGGCCTGGCCGCGCTGCTCCTGCTCGTCGAGGTGCTGCCCCGGCTGGGCCTGGTCACCGACCTGCCGCCGACCAGCCGCATCCTCGCCGCGCTCGCCGACGAGGCCGGCACCGCCGCCTTCTGGACCGCCGTCGGTGACACCCTCACCGCGTGGGCGCTCGGGCTCCTGATCGCCGTCGCCGCCGGGGTCGGCGTGGGCGTGCTCCTCGGCGCGGTGCCGGCGCTGCGCGCCTGGACCGCGTCCACGGTGGAGTTCCTGCGGCCCATCCCGTCGGTCGCGCTCATCCCGCTCGCCGTCCTGCTGTACGGCACCAGCCTCGGCTCCACGCTCCTGCTGGTCGTGTACGCCGCCTTCTGGCAGGTCCTCGTCCAGGTGCTGTACGGGGTGGCCGACGTCGACCCGGTCGCCGACGAGACCGCCCGCAGCTTCCGGTTCAGCCCCTGGGCCCGGCTGCGCCACGTGCTCTGGCCCACCGCGCTGCCGTACGTCTTCACCGGCATCCGCCTGGCCGCCGCCGTCGCGCTGGTCCTCGCCGTCACCGCCGAGCTGGTGATCGGCGCGCCCGGCCTCGGCTCCGTGATCGCCGTCGCGCAGAGCTCCGGCGCCCTGCCCACCATGTACGCCCTCATCGTGGTCACCGGCCTGCTCGGCGTCGCCATCAACGTCGGCGCCCGCTACGCCGAACGCCGGTTCCTGTCCTGGCACCAGTCCGTGCGGGCGGAGATGGCGCTGTGAGGCGGGCCCTGCGGTTGCTGACGCTCCCGGCCGTACTCTTCGCGCTCTGGTACGCAGCCAGCCTCGGCAGCGAGAACTTCTACGCCCCGCCGCTGCGGACGATCCTGTCCGCGTTCGCCGACACGTGGACCCCGGACCGGCTCCGCGCCGACGTCCTGCCCAGCATCGCCCGGCTCGCCGCCGGCTATGCGCTCGCCGCGCTGCTCGGGGTCGCCGCGGGCGTCGCGATCGGGGCGAACCGCCGGCTGCGTGCGGCCGCCGAGCCCCTCCTCGAGTTCTTCCGGGCCGTCCCGCCGCCGGTGCTCGTACCCGTCATCATGCTCTTCGCCGGCATCGGCGACGGCATGAAGATCATCGTGATCGTCTCCGGCTGCGTCTGGCCGGTCCTGCTCAACACCGTCGAAGGGGTACGTGCCGTCGACGGCGTGCTCAGCGACACCGCCCGCGCGTACGGCGTCACCGGCCCGGCCCGGTTGCGCCACCTCCTCCTGCCGGCCGCGTCCCCGCAGATCGTCGCGGGCCTGCGGCAGGCGCTGTCCATCGCGATCATCCTCATGGTGATCAGCGAGATGTTCGCCGCGAGCAACGGTCTCGGCTTCACCATCGTGCAGTTCCAGCGCAGCTTCGCGATCCCCGAGATGTGGAGCGGCATCATCCTGCTCGGACTGCTCGGCTTCGCGCTGTCCGAGCTGTTCCGGCTCGCCGAACGCCGCCTGCTCGCCTGGTACCACGGCCTGCGCGACGCCAGCCGCTCATGAGGGGGACGACAACCATGCTGGAGGTCCAGGGCCTGCGCAAGGTCTACCGGTCGCAGCGACGTGAGGTGGAGGCGCTGCGCGACCTGACGTTCACGGTCGAGGCCGGTGAGCTGGTGTGCCTCGTCGGCCCGTCCGGCTGCGGCAAGACCACGCTGCTGCGCTGCATCGCCGGCCTGCTCGACCCCACCGGCGGCACGGTCCGCGTCGACGGGCGCGAGGTCGCCGGGCCGCCGCCGGGCATGGCCGTCGTCTTCCAGGAGTACGGCCGCAGCCTGTTCCCGTGGATGACCGTGCGCGACAACGTCGAGCTGCCGCTGCGGCAGAAGAGGATCGCGAAACCCCGGCGGGCCGTGCTGGTCGCCGACGCCCTGGCCGCGGTCGGTCTCGACGGTACGCAGAGCGCGTACCCGTGGCAGCTGTCCGGGGGTATGCAGCAGCGCGTGGCGATCGCTCGGGCGGTGGCGTACGAGCCGTCGATCCTGCTCATGGACGAGCCGTTCGCGGCCGTGGACGCCCAGACCCGGGCCGACCTCGAGGACCTCGTCAGCGAGCTGTGGCAACGGCTCGGCGTGACCATCCTGTTCGTCACCCACGACATCGACGAGGCGGTGTACCTGGGCCGGCGCGTCATCATGCTCTCGGCCTCGCCGACCGTCGTGCAGGACCAGCTGGCCGTCGACCTGCCGGCCGCCCGCGACCAGCTGCACACCCGCGCCGACCCGCGGTTCGCGGCCCTGCGTACCCGCGTCTACGAACAGATTCAGGCCGCGAAGGGCCGCGCCGCCGCGCAACCTCCGGCGTCCCTGGGCAGTTGATCAACATGTGCGTACGCTGACCGCCTTCGTGGCCCTGATCTGCACCATCGCCCTCGGCACCCCGGCGCGGGCCGCCGTCGCGGCCACCCCGGCGTTCAACTCGACCGTGTGGGCGCTGGCGTTCCGCGGCGACACCGTCTACGTCGGAGGGTCCTTCACCCAGCTGACGTTCCGGGGGCACACCTACACCCGCAAGCGGCTCGCGGCGTTCAACGCGCGTACCGGTGCCGTCCTGCCCTGGAACCCGACCGCCAACGGCACCGTACGCTCGCTCGCGGTCACGGTGACCGGCCGCCCGGCCGTGTACGCGGCCGGCGACTTCGACACCGTCGCCGGCGCCCGCCGGGACTCGCTGGCCCGCATCGACGCGGTCACCGGCCGGCTCGACCGCTTCTCCCACACGGTCTCGGGCACGGTCTCGACCCTCACCATCGGCAACGGCCGCGTCTACGTGGGCGGCGCCTTCTCCCGCGTCGACGGTGCGACCCGGCGCAACATCGCCGCGTTCTCCCACGCGTCGGGCGCGCTGGACCGCTCGTTCCACCCCGTCGCCGACGGGCGGGTGCGCGCGCTCGCGGTCACCCGTACCCGGCTCTACACCGGAGGCGAATTCACCCACCTCAACGGCGCGTCCCGCGCCCGCCTCGCCGCGGTCACCCCGGCGACCGGCAGGCTCGTCACCGCTTTCCGCCCGCAGGCGCCCCACCTCGTCATGGACATCGCCATCTCACCCACCGGCATCTCCACCGGCACCGGAGGCCCGGGCGGCCGGGCGGTCGGCTACACCCCGTCCGGGGCCGTCCGCTGGACCCACCTCTTCGACGGCGACGTCCACAACCTGGCCGTGCTGGGCGGCACCACGTACGTCGGCGGCCACTTCGACCGGGCCTGCCGCTCCGCCAGCACCATCAAGCAGCTGGGCTGCCCGGCCGGCTACGCCTCGCGGGTCAAGCTCGCCTCCCTCGACAGCGCCGGCCGGCTCACCCGCTGGAACCCCCGGGCCAACGGCACGTACGGAGTCCAGGTCGTGACCGCGGACCCGGGACACCGGCGGGTCGGCGCGGGCGGGCAGTTCACGTCGATCGGCGGGGCGGGGCGCTACCGGTTCGCGCTGTTCGGCTGATCGGTACTCAGGCGCTTCCGCTCGACAATGCTCGTCGCCGTCACCACGGTGAACGGCGGCACATCCTTCGCGACCACGGCGCCCGCCCCGACGACCGAGCCGCGTCCGATGGTCACGCCGGGGGCCACGGTGGCCGCGGCGCCGATCCACACGTCGTCCTCGATGACGATCGGCGCGTGCGTGATGAAGTCGTACCGTTCGGCGAGCTCGACCGGGTGCCCGGCCGTGCTCAGCGTCACCCGCGGACCGATCATGACCCGATCCCCGACCGTGATGCCGCCGTAGTCGAGGAAGAAGCACCCCTGATTGATGAACACCCGTTCCCCGAACGATGCGCCGAGCCCGTAGTCGCAGTGGAACGGCGGCAGGATCGACAGCGAATCCGGCACCGGCCCACCGAAGATCTCGGTGAGCACCGTCCGGCGGGCCTCGAGGTCGTCGAACGGCAGCGCATTGAGGCGCGAGGTCAAACCCATCACCACCTGTACGCGCTCGGCGAAGGCTCGTGATTCGGGTGTCCGTGTCCGGAGGCGTTGCTCGTTGCGCACGAGCCATGGTGGCACGGCGAGATGCCGCCCAGGTTTCCGCCGAAGCCCGGGATGACTATCGCCGGCCGCCGAAAGTCCAGCGATGAACCTCGACCGCGGCGTACCGGTCTGCGCTCAGCACCGCGCGTGCCTGTTCCGGTCCCGGCGCCCGGACCAGCATCGCCGTTCCCAGCCATGCCGCGCCGTCGTCGGACAGCAGCGGCCCGTAGGCGATCAGGTCGTCCCCGGCGGACGGCGCAGCGAGGTCAGCCGTCTCCCCGGCGCCGAATCCGAGCACCAGGTAGCGATCTCCCGGCGTGCCGCCTCCCGGGAACTCCCACATCGTGCGCCCCAGCACGTTGCGCCACCGGCGCAGCAGGACGTCCCGGTAGACGCCGGCCTGATAGTTGGGCTCCTCGAAGGCGAACGCGCGGGCGGCGGCGGGATCGGGCAGGTCGACGATGTGCAGGCTGCCGGTGGGGGTCTCACCGTCGGCGGCGAAAGTGGGGCCGCGGGCGATCATCGTCGTCGCGTACCGGTCCATGTAGGCCCAGTGGTGCTCGGCCAGCTCGTGACGCAGAGCCACGGAACCGGGCCGGTCGCGGTGGTAGCACAGAAACTCCATGCCGGGAATCCTGCACCACCGACGGGTCCGGTCACCCGTCCGAGTCATGGCGCAAGGGATCGGCAGTCGTTACGGTCGGTCGCTGTTGCGACGTAGGCGGCCGCCGCTCGCTCAAGGGATTGCACCATCGACACAGGAGCGCGCGTGGGTTCAAGGATTCCGTTCCATCGCAGGGCCGCCGGCGTGGTCACCGGCTTGCTCATCGGACTGGCCGGCGCCGTCGTGGCGACCGCGCCGGCGAGTGCGCACACCGGAGAGCTCACCGCGGCGGCGCAGTGCACCGGCAACGGCTGGACGGCCACCTGGACGCTCGCGACGACCGCCACCGGCGGCCACGAGGGCGTGCTCAGCAACGTCAAGGTCGACGTCGGCTACACGGACCCTCCGAGCCACGTCGGTGGCTCACCGAAGCTCACCACGTTCTCCGACGGCGCCACGGTCACGGGTGACACCACCGTCAGCGACACCCTGTCCCTGTCCCCGGAGGGCACGGGCGCCGCGCTCACCCTCACGGTGACCTGGAAGGTCGGCGAGGAGACCCACGCCAAGACGCTGCACGCCGAGGCCGACGCGCCGACGACCTGCTCCTGGCCGCCCAAGCCGGAGCCGTCGACCTATTCCGCGTCCTTCGACTGCACCACGCTGAGGTTCAAGCTGGTCAACCCGGCGTCCTCCAACCAGGTGGTGGACCTGCGCCTGACCCCGAGCGAGGGCGAGCAGCGGATCGTGTCCGCCGAGCCGGGCGAGACCAAGACCGAGAGCTTCCCGGCCACCGCCGGCTTCACCCTCGCTGTGAGCTCCGCCGGCGGCCCGCAGCCTCCCGGCGGCGAGAAGCCGCGCATCATCGCGTACGAACGGCCGGCGGACTGCACCACCGGGAACGGCGGCGACGCCGCGGGTGACGGAGCGGCCGGCGGTGGCGCCGCCGCCGGCAACGGCGACGAGGGCGGCCTGCCGGTGACCGGCGCCGCTGCCGGAGCGATCGCCGGCACGGCGGCCGTCCTGCTCACGCTGGGCGTGGGGTTGTTCGTCGTGGCACGGCGCCGCCGGGTGAAGTTCACCGCCTGACGTGCCACCGGGAGAAGCCCGCCGGCCGCGAGCGGCCGGCGGGCCGGACCTCTAGGGTGAGCCGATGGCGTCGGTCAAGCAGTTCCAGGTCACCTTCGACTGCAATAACCCTGAGCGCGTCGCCCGCTTCTGGTGCGAGGTGCTCGGCTACGTCGTGCCGCAGCCGCCGCCCGGCTTCGCGAGCTGGGACGAGTTCGATCGCTCGCTGCCGCCCGAGCGTCAGGGATCGGCGTTCGCCTGCGTCGATCCCTCCGGGGTGGGGCCGCGGCTGTTCTTCCAGCGGGTGCCCGAGGGCAAGGTGGTCAAGAATCGCCTGCATCTTGACGTACGCGTGGGCACCGGGCTGGTGGGCGACGAGCGCCTGGCCGCGCTCGAAGCCGAAGCCGAGCGCCTGACCGCGCTCGGCGCGCGCCGGGTACGGCTGTTGCGCGCCGACGGTTTCAACGAGTCGTGCCTCGTGATGCAGGACGTCGAGGACAACGAATTCTGTCTCGACTGAGCATGCGCGAGGCTCGGGTCAGCCGATGGTCCGGGCCTCGTGGCCGAGGTCGCTCTGTCTGATCAGCGCGGCCGCGGCTTCGTGGCCGAGGGCTCGGTGGGCCTCGAATTCGCCGGCGTCGTACAGCTGCCGGCCGGTGCTGTCGTTCGGGAATCGGGGGTGACCCGCGGCGTAGGCGCGTACGTCCCAGGAGCCCTCTTTCCACCAGCCGAGCTTGCACACCCACAATCTCCGGACGCCTACCCACTCCAACCCCTTTCCTGGAGGCGCTACCAGTGCCGAACGTCCCGCGAGGAGGCCGGCGGCGGGGAGCGTCCCCGTAGACACCGGCAGCGGGCGGGGCCTAGCATCTGCCCACACCGCATAGACATCCATCGACGCCTCTGCGCCACCGTCGAAGCGCTTCGATGAGCCGGTGCGGTGTCCCTACGACGATGGGAAGCACATGCGAAAGGCAAGGATTGCGCTCTCCGTGGCTGCCGCTGCGGCCGTCACCGCGGGCGTGGGCATCGGCGGCGCCCTCCCCGCGTCCGCCGCCGCCGGCTGCAGCGTCGCCTACACGATCAGCAGCTCGTGGCAGGGCGGCTTCGGCGCCAACGTCACGATCACCAACCTGGGGGATCCGCTCACCTCGTGGTCGCTGGTCTGGTCCTATGCGGCCGGTCAGACGGTCAC
Organism: Actinoplanes sp. NPDC049316; assembly: GCF_040677315.1. Classification (NCBI taxonomy): domain Bacteria; kingdom Bacillati; phylum Actinomycetota; class Actinomycetes; order Micromonosporales; family Micromonosporaceae; genus Actinoplanes; species Actinoplanes sp. NPDC049316. The sequence goes on from NZ_JBFAQM010000033.1 coordinate 21,395, forward strand.
CCAGGCGTGGAACACCACGCTCACCCAGAGCGGATCGACAGTGACGGCCAGGAACGCCGGCTACAACGGTTCGATCGGCACGAACGGAACCGTGTCGTTCGGCTTCAACGGCTCCTGGACCGGAAGCAACCCGGCGCCGACCGTGTTCACCCTCAACGGCACCGCCTGCACCGGCGGCGTCACCCCGCCGACCGGCCCGACGACGCCTCCGCCGACGACGCCTCCGCCGACGACGCCTCCGCCGACCGGCGGCGTGCCATCGGATGCCGTCTGGGTCGGCTCCGGCCAGTGGGACAACTGGACCAGCAACGGCTACACGATCTACAACAACATCTGGGGCTCGGGCGCCGGCACCCAGACGACGTGGGCGAAGTCGCCGAGCAACTGGGGCGTGGTCGCCAACCACCCGCGCACGAGCGGCATCAAGTCGTACCCGAACGTCAGCTACCCGCTCAACCGCACACTCGGGTCGCTCAGCTCGCTCACCAGCTCGTACAACGTGACGGTCCCCGCGAGCGGCGACTACGAGACCACGTACGACATCTGGGCCGACAACAACGCGTACGAAATCATGATCTGGACCAACAAGCAGGGCGCGGTGGGCCCGATCGCGGAGAAGTACGACGCGAACGGCGCGGTCCCGACCGCCACCAACGTCAGCGTCGGCGGCGCCACCTGGAACATCTACCGCGGCTCCAACGGCGCGAACGCGGTCTTCTCGTTCGTCCGCACCTCCAACAGCACCTCCGGCACCCTCAACGTGCTGGCGATGCTGAACTGGCTGCGCACCAACAACTGGTGGGGGAACGTGACGCTCGGCCAGTTCCAGTTCGGCTACGAGATCTCGGGGACCGCCGGCCAGTCGTCGTTCACCACCAACAGCTACAGCCTCAGCTTCGGCTGACTGGAAATCGGTGGAGCCGGGCGGGGCGTTCGCCTAGCCTCACGGCATGAACCTCAGGTCTGTGACGACGACGCCGGGATGTCCCGGCGTGCCTTCGCGCTGATCTGATCACCAGCGACGACGTGGCCCCGGGCGAACCCGCCCGGGGCCACGTCCGTGTCCGCCGGTGGGTCGCGCGGGGCCGGACGAGGAGACAGCGATGCCCGCCGACCACCGCAAGCTCGGCCGAGAGCTCGACATCTTCGACTCCGACCCGCTCATCGGCGCCGGCCTGCCGTTCTGGCTGCCGGCCGGCGCCGCCGCCCGCCGCGAGGTCGAGTCCTACCTGTACGAGCTGGAACGCCGCGCCGGCTACCAGCACGTGTATTCACCGGTCCTGGGCAAACGCCGGATGTACGAGCTGTCCGGGCACTGGGAGAACTTCGCCGACGACATGTTCCCGCCCATGCGGCTCGGCGACGACGACCTGGTGATGCGGCCCAGCCTCTGCCCGCACCACGCGCTCGTGTTCCGGTCCCGGCAGCGGTCGTACCGGGATCTGCCGGTGCGCATCGCCGAGATCGGGGGGATGTACCGGGCCGAACGCTCGGGGGTGCTCGGCGGGCTGACCCGCGTACGGTCGATCTCGCTGAACGACGCGCACATCTTCTGCGGCATGCGCGATGCGGCGGCGGAAGTCGCCGGAGTGCTCGCGCTGATGCGGCAGGCCCATGCCGCGCTCGGGGTTGCCGTGTCGTCGTATCAGTTGTCGTTGCGCGGCGACGGCGGCAAGTACGCCGGCGACGGCGCGGGCTGGGCCCAGGGCGAACGCCTGCTGCGCGAGGCGCTCGACGCGGCCGGGGTGGCGTACGAGGCGGTCGCGGGGGAGGCGGCCTTCTACGGACCGAAGATCGACGTGCAGATCGCCGACCCGGCCGGCCGCGAGTCCACCCTCGCCACCATCCAGATCGACCTGCATCAGCCGGCGCAGTTCGGACTGTCGTACCGGGTGGCGTCCGGCGGCCTCGAGCGGCCGGTGATGGTGCACCGCAGCCTGGTCGGCTCGCTCGAACGGCTCTTCGCCGCCCTGCTGGAGACCCACGCCGGCGCCTTCCCCGTCTGGTACGCGCCGGTGCAGGTCGTCGCCCTGCCGGTGGGCGCCGCCGAACGGGACGCGGCCGCCGCGTTCCGCCGCGCCGCGATCGACGCGGGGCTGCGGGCCGAGGCGGACGACGACGGCTCGCTCGGCGCCCGGATCCGGGCCGCCGCGGGCCGCAAGATCCCGTACGTCGCCGTCGTCGGCCCGCGCGAGGCGTCCGGCGGCGAGGTCTCGCTGCGGCTGCGCGACGGCCGCCGGCTGCCCGCCATGCCGGCCGCGGAGGCCGTCGCGCTGATCCGGGGCGTCGCTGCCGCCCGTACCCTCGAGCTTCTGCCGGGCTGAGCTCAGCCCGCCCGGGCCGCGACCCAGCACGCCTCGCCGCCGTGGCAGGTGGTCAGGCCCTTCAGGGCCCGGTGCAGGGCCGCGATCCGGGCGGGCGGCAGGCTACCGGCGACATTGCGCAATTGGTACGGGTCTGACGCCCGGTTGTAGAACTCGCGGCTCCCGTCGGCGTACTCGACGTACGTGTACGTCGCGGTCCGCAGCGCGGCGTAGTCCGGCGGGTTGCCGCTCAGCCGCGACGGGTTGTCCGGGTCCCGCGGATCCGGCGAGGGATGGTGGTGCTCCACGAGCGACGCCTTGCGCCACGGCACCGGTCCCGCGCTGTCGCTGTCGGCGCCCAGCAGCGGCCGGAAGCTGCGGCCGTCCACGTCGGCCGGCACGACCGCGCCGGCCAGGTCGCCGAACGTGGGCCGCAGGTCGATGTTCGACACCGGCTCGCGGACGACCCGCCCGGCGGGCACGCCCGGGCCCGCCACGATCAGCGGCACCCGCACATCGGTGTCGAACGCCGTCTGCTTGCCCGGGCCCAGCCGGTATTCGCCCAGGTGATACCCGTTGTCCGAGGTGAACATCAGGATCGTGGACCCGGCCACCCCGGCCGCCGTCAGGGTCTGCTGCAGCGAGGCCACCATCCGGTCGACCGCCTGCACCGCCCGGACCCGCTCGCGGAAGACGTCGTCCATCAGGCCGCGCTGCTGCGCGGTCAGCGGCGCGCGCCCGGCCAGCCACCGCGGCGCGCCGGCGGGCAGGGCGTCGAAGGCCGGGCTGCGCGGCGCGGTCACCCCGGGAAAGGCGCGGGCATCGCGCGGGGCAGGCGTGTACGGCGAATGCGGCGCGTACGTCGCCACCTCCACCAGAAACGGCGTACGGCCGCCGGCGGCGTCCCGGATGAACGCGGACGCCTTGGCGCTCACGACATCGGTCAGATAGTCACCCGGCGCCGAGCCGTAACGGCGCACCTGCCGATTCTCGTTGAGGTCGTAGTCGAAATTGCGGTACGCGTTCCCCCCGGCATGCCAGTCCGTCCAGCCCGGCGGCACATACCTGCCCTTCGGCTGATACTCGTTGAGATACTTGCCGAAGAACGACGTCCGATATCCCGCGGCCTGCAGATCCGTGGCGAAGGTCGACTTCTCCAGTCCCTTGCGGTGGAACAACCGGAACCCGCCGTCCACCCCGTGATTCGTGAAGATGCCGGTGTTGTGCGGGAACTTCCCGGTCAGCAACGAGGCCCGCGACGGACAGCACAGCGAATCGGTCACGGTGTAGTTGGCGAAACTCGCGCCGCGCTTCTGCAACGCCAGCACGTGCGGCATGTACCGCACGAGATTCATCGACAGATCATCGGTCAGCACCAGCACGATGTTCGGCCGCGCCTCAGCCGCCGTCGCCGGCGGCGGCGGGGAAGCCGAACCCGACGCCGTGACGGGGTGCGGCCCGGACCGCGAGGTGCACCCGCCGGCCAGACCGAGCACAGCCACGACGGCCAGCACACCCACCCGAACACGTAGAGCCATACAACGGACATTACGGCCTGAAGATCTCATCGTCGATCAGAACGACCGGCCCCCTCCCCGAGGCGCGGCGGCCCGCACGACGGCCAGGGCCACGTCGTACGGATGGAACCGCACATCCCCCCGCCGAGCCTGCCCGCCGAGGGTGAGCGCGATCCCCCGTACGCCGGGCAGCGCGGCCAGGATCTCCGCGACATTGCCCGGCGTGAAGTCCAATCCCACGAGCAGCGGTCGCTCCCGCGCCAGGCCGTCGAGATCCCCGACCTGGAACTCCTCCTCGAACTCGGGCGCCTTGTCCCGCAGGAACACCCACGAATCGCGATACTCGGGAAGCACGTCGGCGCGGAACAGTGCGGCGTGCAGGCCGGGCGTGTCGGCGTACCGGCTGAAGACCCATCCGGGATCGTCGTCATGCGAGATCTCGATGCCGCCGTACACGACGCCGACGCCGGCCTCGTCCAGCGCCGACCGTACGCCGGCCGGCGGAATCGTCCCGACGATCGGCTGCACCATCCCGGCGCCGACCGCGGCGACCGTCCGAAGGATCCGGCCGAGATCCCCGGACAGCTCCGCCGCCGGGGCGGCCATCACCCGCAGGTGCAGGTCGGCGACGTCGCGGACGTCGACGATGCCGAAGCGCCGGCGGGGTGCGGCCGGCATCGTCGTCCTCGGTGTACTCGGCGGCGGCCTTGGGGGAGCCTGACACCCCTCAAGCGCTTGAGGGCAAGGGTCAGAACGGGAACTGTTTCGGCCGCTGCTGCAGCGTGATCCAGCGCAGGTCGGTGAACGCCTCCACTCCGGCACGCCCGCCGAAGCGGCCGTACCCGGAGTCGCCGACGCCGCCGAACGGGGCGGTCGGGTCGTCGTCGACGGACTGGTCGTTGACGTGGGCGATGCCGGTCCGCAGCCGCCGGGCCACGCCCAGCCCGCGGGTGACGTCGCGGGTGACGATGCCGGCCGTCAGGCCGTACGGGCTGTCGTTGGCCACCGCCACGGCCTCGTCCTCGCCGTCGACGGGCAGGACCGTGCAGACTGGGCCGAAGATCTCCTCGGTGTGGATGCGCATGTCCGGGGTGACCCCGGCGAGCACGGTCGCGGGGTAGTGGGCGCCGTCCGGGGCGCCGCCGCCGGAGAGGACCCGGGCGCCGGCCTCGGCGGCGTCGTCGACCAGGCCCGCCACGCGCCGGGCCGCCTGGGCGTTGATGAGCGGCCCGATCACCGTGTGCGGGTCCGTGGGGTCGCCGCCGGGCAGCGCCTTGGCCTTCTCGGCGAGGCGGGCGGCGAACTCGTCGGCGAGCGTACGGTCGACCAGCACCCGGTCGGCGGACATGCAGATCTGCCCGGAGTTGAGGTACGCGCCGAACGCGACGGCGTCCACGGCGTACTCGAGGTCGGCGTCGTCGAGCACGAGGATCGAGTTCTTCCCGCCGAGCTCGAGGACGGCGGGGGTGAGGTGGCGCGCGGCGAGCTCGCCGATGCGCCGGCCGACCTTCGTGGAGCCGGTGAAGTTCACCCGGCGTACGCGGGGGTCGGCGATGAGGGTCTCCGCGGTGCGCGCCGCGTCGGCCGGGTCGTTGGTCAGCACGTTGAGCACGCCGGGCGGCAGGCCCGCGTCACGCAGCACGTCGGCGATGAACAGCGCGCAGGTCAGCGGCGCTTCCTCGCTGGCTTTCACCACGACGGTGTTGCCGGTCGCGAGCGGCGCCGCGACGGCGCGGGCGCCGAGGATCAGCGGCGCGTTCCACGGCGCGAACGCGGCGACGACCCCGGCGGGCTGCCGGACGGCCAGCGACAGCGCGTCCGGGTTGTCGCCGGCGAGCACCTCACCGACCGGCAGGGTGGTCGCTGCGGCGGCCTCGCGCAGGATCGTGGCGGCGAGGCCGACGTTGAACATCGACCAGCCGAGGGTGCCGCCGGTCTCGCCGGCCATGAGCGCCGCGGCGTCGGCGGCGCGCTCCTCGAGGAGGTCGGCGGCGCGGGAGAGGACCCGGCGGCGCTGCGTGGGCGCGGTGGTGGACCAGCCCGGGAACGCCGCGTCCGCGGCGTCGACGGCCCGGGTCACGTCGGCCGGGGACGCCGCCGCGACCTCGGCGAGGACGTGGCCGGTGTGCGGATTCAGGTCCTCGGTGGTACGTCCGCCTGCCGCGGGGACCTCGTCGCCGCCGATGAGCAGGGACCGGTTGACCGACACGCCGCCACCTCCCAGTGTTCGGCATGCGAACGCTTGTTCGCTGCGTAACGTGGCCGAAACGCTAGCCCCGCTCCCGCGAAAGGTCAACGGGGCTCGAAGAGCCCGTCGCCGCCTCGGCCGGCACCGGGGCCCGGGTGTCGACCACGGTCGGTCGGGGGCAAATTCGGTGGACGCCGTCGCGGCCCGGCCCGAGGATCGCGGGGATGCCTGCGATGAGGATGCACGCCGACGAGGTCGCCACCGACGAGACGCTCGTGCGGCGTCTGCTCGCCGAACAGTTTCCCCGGTGGGCCGGATTGCCGGCGCGGCTCGTGCCGTCGTACGGAACCGACCATGACGTCTACCGGCTCGGCGCCGATCTGGTGGTACGGCTGCCCCGGATCGGCTGGGCGGCGCAGCAGGCCGCCCGGGAGGCGCAATGGTTGCCGTGGCTGGCGCCGCAGGTGCCGCTGGCATTGCCCGTGCCGGTCGGGCTTGGCGAGCCCCAGGACGACTACCCGTTCCCGTGGTCGGTCTGCACCTGGCTGCCCGGCGAGAACGCGGACGGGACGATCGACGACCTCGGGCAGGCCGCCGAGGATCTGGCGGCGTTCGTGCGGGCGATGCGCCGTCTCGACCCGGCGCTCGCCCCGGACGACATGCGCCACGGGTTGGCCGGGCCGCAGTCCGGCGACGAGGACGTCCGCCACTCGATCGCGCAGCTCGGCGACCGGATCGACCAGGCCGCCGCCCTGCGCTCGTGGGAGGAGACCCTCGAGGCCGCCCCGCACGACGGGCCCGGCTCATGGGTCCACGGTGACCTGCTGCCGGGCAACCTGCTGGTCACCGGCGGCCGGATCACCGCGGCCATCGACTTCGGCGGGCTGAGCGTGCGCGACCCCGCCCGCGACCTGCTGGCCGCCTGGACCATCCTCACCGCGCCGAGCCGCGAGCGCTTCCGTGCGGCGCTCGCGGTGGACGACGCGTCGTGGCTGCGGGGCCGGGGCTGGGCCCTGCGACAGGCGGTGGGCGCGCTGTCGTACTACTGGGACACCAACCCCGGCATGGTCCGCATGGCCACCCGCGAGCTCAGCGAGGTGCTGAGCGGCTGACGGTCACCGCCAGGAGTCGCTCCACGTGGCGCTGCACGGGGAGGCCGACGGCGTGGTCCGGGTACGGTTCGGGTCGCTCTCCCAGACCACCGTGGACCCCTCCTTCTTGATGTACTTGTACTGCACCGCGGTGCCGCCCGGCAGCGAGACCGTCGCCTTCCAGACCGGGTACGACGCCGAGGAGAGCGCGACCGCGTTCGCCGGGTTCCAGTCGCCCAGGGCCGCCGTGTTGCCGGTGACGAAGACGTTCTGGCCCCACGTGGTGGTCACGTTCGCCTCGAAAGCCACCGAGGCGGTGCTGCACCCGGCCGGCGGGGGCGTGGTGGTGCCGCCGCTGCCCCGGGCGTTGATGTGCAGGGCCAGCGCCGAGTTCGCCGCCACGGTCGCGGTCACCTGACCACTCGAGTTCACCGTGTACGCCGGCCCGGTGCACGAGCCGTTCGCCGCGTCGCCCGCCATGACGTCGCAGTACGTCCCCGCGGGCAGCGACGTCTGGAACGTACGGGTCAGCGCCGAGCCGGAGCGGTTGAACGCCACGTACGCCGCGCTGCCGCGGCCGAAGGCGATCTGGTTGGATCCGTTGCTCCACCAGTTGGTGACCGCGGCGCCCGCGGCGGTGTTGCGCAGCGCCACCATGTTGGCCGTGGTCCGCGTGCGGTGCTCGCACTGCCAGCCGTTGCCGCAGCTCACGCCGTTGGTCGTGCCGTTGCTCGACGCGGGCGGGCCGGCCTCGGGGTCGGAGAAGGTGAAGCTGGACATGACCTGCGGGACGCCGTACGGGAAGGCGATCATGAACGCCTCGGCGAGCGCGTACGAGGAGCCGTCCTTGTAGGTCAGCTTGGCGCGGCCGTTGCGCTGGGTGTCGTGGTTGTCCACGAACGCCACCGCGTCGCCGGAGCTCAGCCGCATCTGGGAGGCGAGGTTGTTCAGGTTCGACAGGTTGCCGTCCTTGAACGCCCCGCCCACCACGTCGCCGTAGCGGAACTCGGTGACGTCGCCGATGCCCGCGTACTCCTCGGGCGCCGGTTCGCCGGAGCCGCCCTCGATGACCTCGGAGAACACGTACGGGTCACCGGCGACCGGGTCGACGATCGCGGCGAGGTCGGCGGCGGGCAGGTGCTTGGCCGCGTCCACCCGGAACCCGTCGACGCCCAGCGACACCAGGTCGCCGAGGTACGCGGTCAGCTTGCCGCGCACGTACGAGGACTCGGTCTTGAGGTCGGAGAGGTCGACCAGCTCGCAGTTCTGGACCTCCCAGCGGTCGCCCCAGTTCGCGATGTCGTCGTTGCCGTTGCGCCCGCAGTGGTGGAAGTCGCCACTGCCGTACGGCACGGCGGGGTACGCGTACTGCGAGTACGTCGATCCGCCGCTGCCGGCGCCGGTGGAGGCGCCGCCCGCCATGTGGTTGACGACCGCGTCGACGTAGATCTTGACTCCGGCGGTGTGGCAGGTCTTGACCATGTTCGCGAACGCCGTGCGGTCGCCGCGGCGCGTGGTGAGCTGGTAGCTGACCGGCTGGTAGTCCTGCCACCACGGGTAGCCCTTACCCGGCAGCACGACGTGTTCCTGCGGCGGCGAGACCTGCACACCGCCGAAGCCCTTGGGGCCGAGAACGGTGGTGCACTCGTTCGCGACGGAGGCCCAGGGCCATTCGAAGAGGTGGACGATGACGTCCTTGGCGCCGGGCGAGGCGGTGGACGCCTCGGCCTGGTCGCTCTGACGCACGGCCCCGACGGCCAGCAGGCCGGCGGAGAGGACGGCGGTCGCCACGGTGGCGACGACCTGACGGGTACGCATGGGAAGCCTCCAGGGACGCGGGGGGCGCGGGGAGCGGGTGAAACTTCTTGCGCAAGTCCGAGGAAAGTTAGCAGCGTGTTTCGTCACGGTAAAGAGAAGGGGTTCGATGCTGCTCGCGGTTATGCCCGGATTGTCGGGAGAGAGTTGCAGAATCCGCTGGCAGCGCACCGGCGTGTCGCGGCAAAGGCGCAGCTAGAACCGGCGGCTCTCGTCAGGAAGAGCCGCAACAACTTTCAAAGATCAACTTAACAAGTACGACTCATGCCGCGGAAAACTTCATACTCTCCGGCCCGACGCTCTCCGGTCCGCGGTCCGAGCGGTGGATCGCCGTCGAGCCGCGCACCACGAGCTCGGGCGGGAAGACGTACTCCGAGCGCGGCGCGCCGTGGCCGTTGATCTCGTCGACCAGCTGGCGGATGGCCGCGTTGCCCATGGCCGCCACCGGCTGGCGCAGCGTGGTCAGCGGCGGGTCGGTGAACGCGATCAGCGGCGAGTCGTCGAATCCGACCACCGAGACGTCCCGCGGCACGCTCAGCCCCCGCCGCCGGGCGGCCCGGATGGCGCCCAGGGCCATCAGGTCCGAGCCGCACACGATGCCGGTGACGCCGCGTGCCAGTAGCTGCCCCGCGGCCACCTCGCCGCCCTCGACGCCGAACAGCGTCAGCGCGACCAGCTCCTCCAGGTCGCGGTCGCGCACGCCGAGCTCGCGGCGCATCGCCGTACGGTATCCGTCGAGCTTGCGCTGCACGTTGAGGAAGCGGTCCGGGCCGGAGATGAATCCGATGCGCTGGTGGCCGAGAGCGACCAGATGGTTCACCGCGAGCTCGCCGGCGAGCCGGTCGTCGCAGGAGATGAAGGGGGCGTCGAGCCCTTCGGCGTAGCCGTTGATCAGCACGATCGGCAGTGGCCGGTCCACCAGGCGGCGGTAGCGGTCGTGGTCGGCGGTGGTGTCGGCGTGCAGGCCGGAGACGAACACGATGCCCGACACCTGGCGGTCGAGCAGCATCTCGACGTACTCGTCCTCGGTCACGCCGCCCGGGGTCTGGGTGCACAGCACCGGGGTGAAGCCGGACTGCGACAGCGCGGACTCGATGATCTGGGCGAACGCCGGGAAGATCGGGTTCTCCAGCTCCGGAACGATCAGGCCGACCAGGCCGGCGCTGCGTTTGCGCAGCCTCTCCGGACGTTCGTAGCCGAGGACGTCGAGGGCCGTCAGCACCGCTTGGCGGGTGTCGGCGGACACGCCGGGCCGGTCGTTGAGCACCCGCGACACCGTCGCCTCGCTGACCTCGGCCTGGCGCGCGATGTCGGAGAGTCGTGCGCGCATGGGCGTCACTGTAGACCCTGGAACTTCTTGCGGAAGCTCTGCAAGGCCTTCCATTCACCGAAACACCTTGCTAACGTCCCGGCAACGTACTCACGCCTCTCCGGCCCCTCCTTTCACCACCCACTCTGTGCAGCGGGCTGCTTCGTGCTGCCCGATAGGAGAAAAATGCGCACCAAAGCCATAGCCGCGATCGCTCTGATCGCCCTCGCCGCCGGCTGCAGCAGCAGCGGCGACAAACCCGAGTCCGCCTCCTCCGCACCGGCGGCGGGCGGCAAGCTCGTCATCTGGGGCGACGACAAGCGCGCCGCCGCGCTCAAGCCCTTCGCCGAGCGGTTCGGCCAGGAGAACGGCGTCACCGTCGAGGTCCAGGCCATCTCCAAGGACCAGCAGACCACCTTCGTGACCGCCTCCCAGCAGGGCAGCGGCCCGGACGTGATGGTCGGCGCCCACGACTGGATCGGCAACCTCGTGCAGAACGGCGCCGTCGACCCGGTCCAGCTCACCGCGGCCCAGCAGCAGGGCATCGCGCCCAACGCGCTCAAGGCGGTGACCTTCAACGGCCAGGTGTACGGCGTCCCGTACGCCACCGAGAACCTGGCCCTCATCCGCAACACCAAGCTCGCGCCCGAGGCCCCCGCCACCGTCGAGGACCTCGTCGCCACGGGCAAGAAGCTGCAGTCGCAGAAGAAGGCCAGCGAGATCCTCTGCCTGCAGGTGGGGCAGAACGGCGACGCGTACCACCTGTACCCGTTCTTCACCTCGGCCGGCGGCTACCTCTTCGGCCGGACCGCGTCCGGCGACTACGACCCCAAGGACCTCGGCGTCGGCAAGCCCGAATCGGTGGCCGCCTTCGAGAAGATCCGCAAGCTCGGCGAGAAGGGCGACGGCGCGCTGAAGCGCTCCATCACCGTCGAGAACTCGATCGCCACGTTCACCGCCGGCAAGTGCGCGTTCCTCGTGTCCGGGCCGTGGGCGGTCACCGACGTGAAGAAGGCGAAGATCGCGTACGACGTGAGCGCCGTCCCCGGCTTCGCGGGCGGCAAGCCGGCCCAGCCGTTCCTCGGCGTGCAGACCTTCTACGTGGCGGCCAAGGGCAAGAACAAGGCACTCGCGCAGGAGTTCGTCACCAACTACGTGACCACCCCGGAGCTGGCTGTCGCGCTGTATCAGGCCGAGCCCCGGCCGCCGGCGCTGACCGCCGCGTTCGACCAGGTCAAGGGCTCCGACCCGGATCTGGCCAAGTTCGTGAACGCCGGGAAGAACGCCGTGCCGCTGCCGGCCATCCCCGAGATGGCGAGCATCTGGGACCCGTTCGGCAAGGCCGAGTCCGCCGTCATCGGCGGCGCCGACCCCAAGACCGCACTGTCCGCCGCCGCCAAGACCATCTCGGGACAGATCAAATAATGACCGCCGTTCTCGAGCGGGAAACCGCCCCGGCGCCGGCCCCTCGCGGGCCGCGCCGGGGCGGCGCCCGCGGCCGCCTGGTGACCGTCCTGCTGCTCGGGCCGGTCGCCGCGATCGCCCTGTGGGCGGCGTTCCCGCTGATGGAGCAGGGCCACTGGATCGCCCTCGGCATCCTGGCCGCCGCCACCGCGGGGCTCTTCTACCTGTACCTGAGCCCCCGCCACGTGCCGGCCAAGTACCTCGTGCCCGGCACGCTCTTCCTCCTGGTGTTCCAGCTCTTCCCGGTGCTCTACACCGCGTCCACGGCGTTCACGAACTTCAGTGACGGGCACCGCGGCGACAAGCAGGACGCCGTCGTGGCCATCCAGACCGCCTCGGTCACCCGGGTGCCCGGATCCACCGAGTACGTGCTCACCGTCGCCACCACCGGCGACCCGGCCACCGGGCCGCTCAGCTTCCTCGTCACCGACCCGGCGACCGGTCGGGTGTCCGCGGGGAACGCGGACGGCCTGCGTGCCCTGCCGCCCGGCGACGCCACCGTCAACCCGGCCGGCCGGGTCACCGCCGCGGCGGGTTACACCGTGCTCAGCGGCGGGCAGGCCGCGGCCCGCGGCCGGGAGATCACCGATCTGGTGGTGCCCACCGCGGGCGGCGCGATCCGCTCGCAGGGCCTGACCCGGGCGTACGAGGGCCGCGCCGGGCGCGCGTACGACGCGGGCTGCGACTGCATCCGGGAGGCGGCCACCGGCAAGACCTGGACCGCCGACGACGAGCGGGGCGCGTTCATCGCCGCGGACGGCGAACGGCTGGCGCAGGGCTGGCGGGTCGGCGTCGGCCTCGCCAACTTCACCCGCCTCATCACCGACCCGGCGATCTCCGGGCCGTTCGCGCGTACGCTCGTCTGGAACTTGATCTTCGCTCTCGCCTCCACGGGCGGGACGTTCGTGCTCGGGCTCGGCTGTGCCCTGGCCCTGCACTCGAACCGGATGCGCGGGCGCGCGCTCTACCGGACGCTGCTGGTGCTGCCGTACGCGATGCCGTCGTTCGCGATGCTGCTGGTCTGGCGGGACATGTTCAACACCGACTTCGGCCTGATCAACAACCTGTTCGGGCTCGACGTCGACTGGTTCGGCGGCGCCGCGTCCGCCCGCATCGCGGTGATCCTCGTGCAGCTCTGGCTGGGTTACCCGTACATGTTCCTGGTCGCCACGGGCGCGCTGCAGGCCATCCCGGCGGAGCTGAGCGAGGCGTCGAAGCTCGACGGCGCGACGCCGTGGCAGTCGCTGCGCCGGGTCACGCTGCCGCTGCTGCTGGTCGCGCTGACCCCGCTGCTGATCTCGTCGTTCGCGTTCAACTTCAACAACTTCAACGCGATCTACCTGACCACCGACGGTGCCCCGTTCGCCGCCGACAACCCGGCCAACGGCGCCACGGACCTGCTGATCACGTACACGTACCGGCTGGCCTTCGGCGGGTCGGGCGCCCAGTACGGCTTCGCCGCCGCGGTCTCGGTGTTCATCTTCGTCATCGTCGCGGTCATCTCGGTGGTCAGCTTCCGCCGGACCCGCCGCCAGGAAGAGGTCTACTCATGAGGTGGCTGAAAGCCGTCGGGTGGCGGCACGGGGTGGCGGTGGTCGCGCTGCTGTTCTCGCTGTTCCCGATCGTCTTCGTCGTGTCCGCGGCGCTGAACCCGCTGGGCACGCTGTCGTCGACCACCGTGGTGCCCAGCGGCGCGTCGTTCGGCAACTTCAGCCGGCTGCTGACGGACACCCCGTTCCCACGCTGGTTCCTCAACTCCGTGCTGATCGCGGGCGTGTCGGCGGCCGCGTCGGTGTTCCTGTCGGCGCTGGCCGCGTACGCCTTCAGCCGCCTGCGGTTCCGCGGCCGGCGACCGGGCCTCCTGGCCCTGCTGCTCATCCAGATGTTCCCGCAGTTCCTCGCGATCGTGGCAATCTTCCTGATGTTCTCGACGATCACCGAGCTGTGGCCGCCGATCGGCTTCAACCGCGCGTGGGGCCTCATCCTGCTCTACCTGGGCGGCGCGCTCGGGGTGAACACGTGGCTGATGAAGGGCTTCTTCGACACCGTCCCCCGCGAGCTCGACGAGTCCGCCACGATGGACGGCGCGTCGCACGCCCAGACGTTCTTCCGGATCCTGCTGCCGCTGGTCGCCCCGATCCTGGCGGTGTCCGGGATGCTGGCCTTCATCGGCACGATCAACGAGTTCCTCATCGCCAACGTGTTCCTCACCGACACCACGGCCAAGACCCTGCCGGTCGGCATGTACGGCCTGGTCGCCGGCGAACGCAACAGCAACTTCGGGATGTTCTGCGCGGGCACCCTGCTGACCGCGGTGCCGACCGTGCTGGTCTTCCAGGTGCTGCAGCGGTCCATCGTGACCGGGCTGACCGCGGGGGCCGTCAAGGGCTGAGCGGGCCCGGCCCGCCCGCCCGTCCGACCGGCCCGTCCCGTCCGCCCGGCCTGGCGCGCCCGGCCCGTCCGGCCCGGCGCGCCCGGCGCGCCCGGTCCGTTCGGCCCGGCGCGTCTGGTCCGGCGCGGACGGCCGGGCCGGGGTTCGCGTCGTGGAAGGCTGAAGCCCGGAAAACTGGGCAATGCAGCTATCACGACGTCGGCTCGGGAGGTTTCGCGACATGCCGGAGTGGTTGCAGGCCGGAGGTTGGGGGCTGCTCGCGGGGTCCGCCCTGCTGGTGGGGGCGGCGGTGGGCTTCCTGCTGCCCGTGCCCCGGCACGTCGTCGCCTCGATCATGGGCTTCGGGGCCGGCGTCCTGCTCTCCGCGGTCGCGTTCGACCTGATCTCCGACGCCAACGAGAAGGGCGGGCTGACCCCGACCGTCCTGGGCGCGTCCGCCGGGGCCGTCGTCTACACCGGCTGCAACATCATCCTCGCCCGGCGCGGCGCCCGGCACCGGAAGCGGTCCGGCGACCAGCAGCCTTCCGAGCAGGAGCAGGGCGGTTCCGGCGCGGCCCTCGCCCTCGGCGCCCTGCTCGACGGCATCCCGGAGTCGATCGTGATCGGCACCAGCCTGCTCGGCGGGGGAGCGGTCGGCGCGGTGACCGTCGCGGCGGTCTTCATCAGCAACGTGCCGGAGGGCCTGTCCAGCGCGGCGGGCATGCGCAACGCCGGCCGCAGCGCCCGCTACGTCTTCGGCCTCTGGACGGCGATCGCGGTGGTCAGCGGCCTGGCGGCGGTCGCCGGCTACACCCTGCTCGGCGGGGCGCCGGCGGCCGCGCTCGCCGCGGTCACCGCGGTGGCGGCGGGCGCGATCCTGGCCATGGTCGCCGACACGATGATCCCGGAGGCGTTCGAGAACGCCCACCTGCTCATCGGGCTGGTCACCGTGGCGGGCTTCCTGGTCGCGTTCGGCCTCTCCAGCTCCGGCGGCTGAAGCGGGGCCGGCGGCTGACGCGGGAGCGGCGGCTGACGCGGGGCCGGCGGCTGAAGCGGGAGCGGCGGCTGAGGCGGGGCCGGTGGCTGATGCGGGAGCGGCGGCTGATGCGGGAGCGGCGGCACGGGGCTGCGGGACGGGCCGGGGACCAGTAGCCTGACGCGGCTCCACCGTCAGCACCGGATTCCCCGAGGTGAGTCGTGTCCTACCCCCAGCAGCCCCCGCCGCCGTTGCCGTACGGGGCGCCGCCGCCCTCCGGCGCTGCTCCTCACGGCGGCGTGCCGTACGCGCCCGCGCCGTACTCTCCGGCGCCGTACGGGCCCGCGCCGCAGCAGGCCGCGGGCTACGGGGCGATGACGGTCACGGCCTGCCGGGTGTGCGGGAGCGTGCCCGCCGCGCCCGCGACCTTCCGCGGCCACCAGGGCTTCATCATCGTGATGCGCTTCCTCAGCCTGGAGGGACCGTTCTGCCGCGACTGTGGCCTGGCGACCTTCCGCCGGATGACCTCGCGCACGCTGGTGCAGGGCTGGTACGGCTGGGCGTCGTTCATCATCACGCCGGTCACCGTGCTGATCAACCTCGTGCGCCGCGGCCGGGTGGCGAACCTCGGCGCGCCGCAGCCGAACCCGTACGGGCCGAGCCGGCCGCCGATGGACCCGGGCCCGCGCCTGCTGCAGCGGCCGATGACGATCATCGGCCTGGCCGTGCCGTTCGCGCTGGTCGTGCTGATCGCGCTGCTGGCGTCCCAGTCGTCCTGAGGCTTAGCGGTCCGGGGCCGGGCGTCGCCGGCCCCGGGCGGGGCGGTCAGCCGCCGATGAGCGTGCGGATCCGGTCCGCGCCCACCGCGAGCAGCAGCGTGGGCAGCCGCGGCCCGGTCTCCTTGCCGATCAGCAGGCGGTAGATCAGCACGAAGAAGGACCGCTGCGCGACCTTCAGCTCACTTGTCGGCTTGGTGTCCGGCGGCAGGCCCGCCATGACCTTGGGTACGCCGTACACGAGCGTCGTGAGCCCCTCGAGCGACCAGTGGTCGTCGAGCCCCGCCGCGAGCAGGCGCAGGGATTCGCGCTGGTCGTCGTCGAGCGAGGCGAGCAGCTCCTTGTCCGGCTCGGTGAGCACCTGGGTGCGGGCCTCCGCCGGGAGCTGGGTGTTGACCCAGGTCTGCGCCTTGTCGAGCCGGGGCCGCACCTGGGCCAGCTCGGTGACCGGGCGCTGCGGATCGATGTCGCGCAGGATGCGCAGGGTCTGCTCGTCGTGCCCGGTCGTGATGTCGACGATCGACGCGAGGGTCCGGTACGCGATCGGCACCGGCGTGCGTGGCAGGGTGACCGCGGCGGTCCGGACGGCCCGGTCGTGGGCGGACACGTCGGCGGGGGCGGCGGTGCCCGCGGCGATCTTGCCCTCCAGGGCGTCCCACTCGTCGTACAGGCGCTGGATCTCGGCGTCGAACGCGACCTTGAACGACTGGTTGGGGCGGCGGCGGGCGTACATCCAGCGCAGCAGCGGCGCCTCCATGATGGCCATGGCGTCCGCGGGGGTGGGCACCGCGCCCCGGGAGCTGGACATCTTGGCCATGCCGGTGATGCCGACGAACGCGTACATCGGGCCGATGGGCTGCTCGCCGCCGAAGATCTCGCTGACGATCTGCCCGCCGACCACGAACGACGAGCCGGGCGAGGAGTGGTCGACGCCGGAGGGCTCGAAGTGCACGCCCTCGTACGCCCACCGCATCGGCCAGTCGACCTTCCACACCAGCTTGCCCCGGTCGAACTCGCTGAGCAGCACGGTCTCGGTGAACCCGTCGGCACACACGTACGTCATCGCGGTGGTCTCGTCGTCGTACGCGGTGACCGTGGTGGTGTCCTTGCCGCACGACCCGCAGTACGGCTTGTACGGGTAGTAGCCGCTGCTGGCGCTGCCGTCGTCCTCGTCGGCGGCGCCGGAGCCCGCGGCCGCCTCGGCGGCTGCGGCGGCCTCGTCGGCATCGAGCTTGGCATTGGCCTTGGGGCCGGCGGTGCGGCCCTTGGTGCGGTAGCGGTCCAGGATCGCGTCGATCCGGTGCCGCTCGCGCATCGCCAGCAGGATCTGCTCCCGGTACGCCCCCGAGGTGTACATCTCGGTCTGGGAGATGCCGCGGTACTCGACGCCCAGCTCGGCCAGCGAGTCGATCATCGCGGCCTTGAAGTGCTCGGCCCAATTGGGGAAGCGGCTGCCGGGCGGCGCGGGCACGGCGGTCAGCGGCTTGCCGATGTGCTCGGCCCACGACGCGTCGACACCGGCTGGCACCTTGCGGAACCGGTCGTAGTCGTCCCACGAGATCAGGTGCACGACCTCGTGGCCGCGCCGGCGGATCTCGTCGGCGACCAGGTGCGGCGTCATCACCTCGCGCAGGTTGCCCAGATGGATGGGCCCGGACGGGCTCAACCCGGACGCGCACACCACCGGCTTACCCGGCGAGCGGCGCTCCGCCTCGGCGATCACCTCGTCGGCGAACCGGCTCACCCAGTCGACGGCTCCTGCAACTTCAGCCACGATCCCCAACTTCCGTCCTCGTACGCTCACCGCCATTTTCCCGGATGGCCTCCGGACGGCTGCGGGCCGGGGGTGCGGCGGGCGGTCCGGCGCCGCCGGACGCGGCCCGCGGCGTCAGCGGACGCCGCTCATCAGGCGGGTGACGGGCTTGGCGGCCAGCGCCAGGACGACGCCGACGACGATGGCGACCAGGCCCAGGATGCCGAAGTACGCCGTCTCGTGCGACGTGTCGTAGTAGTTCGCCAGGGTGCCGGAGGCGGCCGTGCCCAGCGCGATGGAGAGGAAGAACAGCGCGACCATCTGGGTGTGGAAGGCCTCCGGCGCCAGCTTCGTCGACAGCGAGAGCCCGACGGGGGAGAGCAGCAGCTCGGCGATGGTGAAGACGAGCAGGATGCCGGCGAGCGCCAGCAGCGGCGCGCTGTTGGGGCCACCGCCGGCCAGGGGCAGGAACAGCAGGAACGCCACGCCCATGATCGCCGTACCGGCGGCGAACTTGATCGGCGTGCTGGGCTGGCGGGAGCCGAGGCGGGTCCAGAGGGCCGCGAAGACCCCGGAGAGCACGATGATGAAGACGGGGTTGATCGACTGCACCCAGGAGACCGGCATCTCCCAGCCGAACAGGTTGCGGTCCAGGCGCTGGTCCGAGTAGATCGTCACGACCGTGAACTGCTGCTGGTACAGCGACCAGAAGACCGCGCTGGCGATGAACAGGGGGATGAAGGCGTACACCCGGCGGCGTTCGACGGCCGTGATCCGGCGGCTGGTCAGGATCACCACGAAGTACGCCACGGCGGCGAGGGCGCTGAGCACGACGACCACGTTCGACAGGTACGCGGCCCGCAGCACCCCGGTGACGGCGAGCACCACGACGAGCACCACCGCGGCGCCGAGGATCAGGGCCACGGGCAGGCGGCGCCGCGCGGGCAGCGGGTTCGGCACGACCCGGGCGCGGCCGGTGAGGCGCTTACGGCCCAGCGAGTACTGGACGAGCCCGACGGCCATCCCCACCGCGGCCAGGCCGAAGCCCCAGTGGAAGCCCCACGTCTTCTGCAGCAGCCCGGTCAGCAGCGGGCCGAGCAGCGCGCCCAGGTTGATGCCGAGGTAGAACAGCGAGAAGCCGGCGTCGCGCCGCTCGTCGTGCTCGTCGTACAGGGTGCCGACCAGCGACGTCGCGTTGGCCTTGACCCCGCCGCTGCCCACGGCGATGAGGATCAGGCCGGCGGTGACCCCGGCCAGGCCGGGCAGCACGGCGAGGCTCACGTGGCCCGCCATGACGAGGATCGCGCTGAGGAACAGGACCCGCTCCGGGCCGAGCAGCCGGTCGGCCGTCCACGCGCCGAGGATCGTGGAGAGGTAGACCGCTCCGCCGTACGCGCCGACGATGCTGGTGGCGGTCGCCTCCGACAGGCCGAGGCCGCCCTGGGCCGCGCTGTAGTACAGGTAGATGAGCAGGATGCCCTGCATGCCGTAGAACGAGAACCGTTCCCACAGCTCGACGCCGAAGAGGTTGGCCAGCACCGGCGGCTGACCGAAGAAGGTCCGTTCCGGGGTTCGCTCGCGCTGCGTCGTCATGCGGAGGAACTACCGCGCCGCCCCGCCCGGCAAACGGGATGCGGATACTCAAGGTTTTCTCAAGGCGCCCACGGGTCCGGCCGATGTTCGCCTCGTGAAGAGTCGGCGGGACCTGGGTGACCGCGTGGCCGGTGGGGCCGTCGCGGCCGCCGGGGCGCTGCTGGCGGCGTACCTCGTCTGGTACGCCGGCGGCTGGGGCGGGGAGACCCTGCGGGCGTACGTCACCGACGGCATGTACCCGCCGCTCGCCCTGCTGTTCACCGTGCTCGCCGTCCGGGCGGTGCGCACCGGCGCCGACGCGCGCGAGCGAGCGGCGTGGTCGTTCGTCGCGGTCTCGTTCGCCTGCCAGCTCGTCGCGCACACCTCCTGGTTCGTCGAGGACGCGATCCTGCACTCGGTCACGTACCCGTCGTTCGCCGACTACTGGTTCCTGGCCTTCGTGCCGTTCATGTTCGTCGCCCTGCTGCTGCTCTCCGGGGTACGCCGGACCCGGCGGGACAAGATCAAGTTGGCGCTGGACGCGCTCATCGTCGGCGCCAGCACGTTCATGGTGCTGTGGTACCTGGTGCTCGGCCCGATCCTGGTGACCGAGGGCGCCGCGGTCAGCGAGATCGTCTACTCGGCGGCGCTGCCGGTGGGGGATCTGCTGCTGATCCTGGCCCTGGCGACCGTGCTGCTGCGGCGCGCCACGTCGGCCGGGACCCCGGTGCGGCTGCTCGCCGCCGGCGTCGTCACGTACGTGATCGCCGACGTGAACTACGGCTACATCCAGCTGCACGACGGTTTCGTGGGCGGCACGTGGCCGGATCTGTTCTGGCTGCTCGGCTGCTACCTGTTCACGCTGGCCGCGTACCGGCAGTGCCGTGGGGTGCGGGACGGGGACGCGGCCGCCCGGCGCCGCCGCGCGGTGAGCACCTGGCTGCCGTACGGCGCCATCGCCCTGGCGTACGGCCTGCTCGGCACGCTCGCCCGCGAGCAGGGCATGTACCCCGTCGGCGGCATGATCATCGGCGCGGTGCTGCTGACCGCGCTGGTCGTCGCCCGCCAGATGTACGCGCTGCGCGAGAACCGCGCCCTGGCCGTCACGGACCCGCTGACCGGCCTGGCCAACCGCACGCTCGTCGCCGACCGGCTGGCCCAGCTGAGCGCCCAGCCGCTGCGCGCGGGCCGGCACGCCGCCGTCCTCATCGTGGACCTGGACCACTTCAAGCGGGTCAACGACACGTACGGCCACGACGCCGGCGACGCCGTCCTCTCCGGTGCCGCCGCGGCCCTGCGCTCGGTGATCCGCGCCGGTGACACGGCCGGGCGCCTGGGCGGCGACGAGTTCGCCGTCATCCTGCAGAACCTGCCCGAGGCGGACACCGCCGCACGGATCGCGGAACGGCTCGTCGAGGCGCTGCGTACCCCCGTGATCTTCGGTGACCGCCTGCTGGCCGTCGAGGCCAGCATCGGCGTGGCGGTGCGCGACGAGCGCACGCCCGACGGCGAGGACCTGATGCGGCACGCCGACACCGCGATGTACTCGGCCAAGCGCGCGGGTCGCGGCCGGTACGCCGTCTACCAGCCCGACCTCGACACCCGGGCCCGCGACGCCGAGCTGCGCCGGGCGATCGACGACGGCGAGCTGGTGGTCCACTTCCAGCCGGCGGTCGAGCTGGGCGGCGGCCGCATCCGGTCGGTGGAGGCGCTGGTGCGCTGGAACCACCCGGAGCGCGGCCTGCTCATGCCGGGCGCGTTCATCGCGCTGGCCGAGGAGACCGGCGCCGTCGTGCCGCTGGGCGAGCGGGTGCTGCGCGACGCGTGCCGCGAGGTGGCGCGCTGGCAGGCCACCGTCCCGGGCGCCGAGCAGGTACGCCTGTCCGTCAACCTCTCACCCAACCAGGTGCTGCAGCCCGAGCTGGTCGACACGATCGCCAACATCCTCGACGAGACCGGCTTCCCCGCGGACCGGCTGATCCTGGAGCTCGCCGAGGGCGTCGTGCTCGAACCGGACGCGAACGTCGTGGCGCGCCTGGAGAAGCTGCGTGCGATGGGCATCAGCATCGCCGTCGACGACTTCGGCACCGGCTACTCCGCGCTGGCCTACCTGCGGCGGCTGCCCGTCGACATCCTGAAGATCGACCGGTCGTTCGTCACCGGCATCGCCGACGACCCGGAGGCCCGTACGGTCGCCGAGGCCGTGGTGCGCCTGGGCATGGCGTTCCGGATGAACGTGGTCGCCGAGGGCATCGAGACGGCCGACCAGGCCCGCGGGCTGGCCGCGATGGGCTGCGGCTTCGGGCAGGGCTTCCACTTCTACCGCCCGATGGACGGCGAGACCGCCGCCGAGGCGCTGCGCACCGCGTACGACTTCCGCGGCACGGGCGACTGAGCGCAGGCTGTCACACCCCTGTCCTAGGGTCGGCGGCATGAGCCACTCCACCCTCAGCCACCTCGACTGCTCCCGGACCGGCGAGCGCTACGACGCCGACGCCGTGCAGGGCGTCAGCGAGGCCGGGGTGCCCCTGCTGGCGCGCTACGACACCGAGCTGGCGGCGCGCACCCTCACCCGGGAGGCGCTGGCCGCGCGGCCCGCGACCCTCTGGCGCTATCACGAGATGCTGCCCGTGCGGGACCCCGCGTCGATCGTCTCGCTGGGGGAGGGCATGACCCCGTTGCTGCCGCTGCCGCGCTACGGCGCGCGCATCGGCGTGCCCGGTCTGCTCATGAAGGACGAGGGCCTGATCCCGACCGGCTCGTTCAAGGCGCGCGGGGCCGCCGTCGGGGTGTCGCGCGCCGCCGAGCTGGGCGTCAAGGGCGTCGCCATGCCCACGAACGGCAACGCCGGGGCGGCCTGGGCCGTGTATGCGGCCCGCGCCGGCCTGCGATGCCTCGTCGCGATGCCGGTGGCGGCGCCGCCCATCACCCGCACGGAGTGCGTCGCGGCGGGCGCCGAGCTGTACCTCGTGGACGGCCTGATCGGCGACGCCGGCCGGCTGATCAACGCGGCGGTCCGGGAGCGCGGCGGCTACCAGGAGGTCTCCACGCTCAAGGAGCCGTACCGGCTCGAGGGCAAGAAGACGATGGGCTACGAGATCGTCGAGCAGCTCGGCTGGCAGGTGCCCGACGTCATCCTCTACCCGACCGGCGGCGGCGTCGGCCTGATCGGCATCCACAAGGCGTTGCGCGAGATGCAGCAATTGGGCTGGATCGGCGACCGCCTGCCGCGCCTCGTCGCGGTGCAGGCCACCGGCTGCGCGCCGATCGTGCGCGCCTTCGAGCAGGGTGCGGACGTCAGCGAGCCGTTCCCGGACGCCGCCACCGTGGCGTTCGGCATCACCGTGCCGAAGGCGCTCGGCGACTTCCTGGTGCTGCGCGCGGTCCGCGAGACCGGCGGCACGGCGATCGCGGTGACCGACGAGGCCACGCTCGCCGAGCAGCGCCGCCTCGCCGCCGACGAGGGCGCCTTCATCTGCCCGGAGGGCGCGGCCTGCCTGGCGGCCGCCCGCGACCTGCGCGACAGCGGCTTCATCGGCGGCTCCGACCGGGTGGTGGTCCTCAACACGGGTACGGGCCTGAAGTACCCGGAGACGATCCCCGTGGACGTCCCCACCCTGCCGCCGGACGGGCGCATCTAGAACGTGCGGTGGTAGAGCGAGCAGCCGCGGCACACCTCGGGTGGCCCGTCGCCCGCCAGCCGGCGCCGGAAGTCGCGGTACGGCTCGTCGTGCCAGATCTGCGCGAAGGTGCGCTCGCCGACCACGCCCAGCGAGACGCGGTCGTCGCCCATCACCATGCAGCACGGCTGCACGACGCCGGCGCTCGTGATGTAGGCGGCCTCCCACGGCCAGGAACACCCGCGGCCGCTGCCCGCCGGTGTGCTCGTCGCGGGCAGCCGCAGCCGTAGTCCCCGGTCGGCGGCGGCCTTCCCGGCGGCCGTGAACATCTGCCGACCGTGACGCCGCGGTCCACCGCCGTTCGGATCATGTCCGGCAGGTGCGGGGAGAGCAGCGGCTCGCCCAGGCCCTGCAGGGTGAGCCGGCGCAGGCCCGGCACCTCGTCCACGACCCGGTGGAACAGCTCGGGTGTCATCGCGCCGGCCAGCTTGTTGACCGGCGGGCGGTACCGGACCAGGCACATCATGCAGCGCAGGTTGCAGGCCGAGGTGATCTCGAGCTGCAGGTGCTCCGGAAGCGGCGGATCATCGATACCGGTCGCCATGGAGGCGGGATTGCCCGCAGCGGCCGGAAGCAAACCGGGCGTGGCCCCCGCCGCCGAGCCGGGCGGCCGGGGGCCGCCGACTGGGTGATCATGGGGTTTCGGGACACCGGGGGCGGGAATACGGTCGTATGTTTGCCGCTGAGAACCTGCGTGACTGGCGTGGTGAGAAGGTCATCGACCCCGAAGGCGACAAGATCGGTGAGCTGGAGGCGGTGTACGTCGACACCGCCACCGACGAGCCGGCCTTCGTCACCGTCAAGGTCGGCATGATCGGCCGGCACCGGCTGGTGTTCGCCCCCGTCACCGGCGCCACCGTGAGCCCGAGCGCGCTGCGCGTCCGGTACGCCAAGAAGCTCGTCACCGAGGCGCCCTCGATCGACCTGGACGGGGAGCTCACCGCCGCGGACGAGCCCGCGCTCTACGCGCATTACGGGCTGACGTACCAGCCGGGGATGTCGGGCGAGCGGCGGCTCGGAAGGCGTTAGAGCGGGGAGGGGCTGTCATGGCGCGACCGATCTGGACCGGCTCGATCACGTTCGGCCTGGTGTCGGTGCCCGTGGGGCTGTACTCGGCCACCCACGAGCACGAGGTCTCGTTCCACCAGTTCGAGAAGGGCGCCACCGACCGGATCCGGCTGCGGCGGGTCAACGAGCGGACCGGCAAGGACGTGGAGTACGACGACATCGTCAAGGGCACCGACGTCGGCGGCGGCGAGCTCGTCATGCTCGACCAGGAGGAGCTCGACTCGGTCGCGCCCGGCCGCTCCCGCAGCCTGGAGATCCACCAGTTCGTGGACCTCGACGAGATCGACCCGCTCTACTACCAGAAGACCTACTACCTCGCGCCGGGCAGCGACGAGACGATGAAGACGTACGCGTTGCTGCGCGACGCCATGGCCGACGCCAACCGGGCGGCCGTCGGCACGCTGGTGATGCGCGGCAAGGAGTACCTCGCCGCGATCCGGCCCGACGACGATCTGCTCGTGCTGCAGACCATGTACTTCGCCGACGAGGTCCGCGACCCGGAGAAGGAGTTGGACCGGGTCCCCGGGGCGAGCAAGGCCAAGCCCGCCGAGCTGAGCATGGCCGCCCAGCTCATCGACTCGATGTCGGGGCCGTGGAAGCCCGAGGAGTACCGCGACACCTACACCGACCGGGTCAACGAGCTCATCGAGGCGAAGAAGGCCGGTCGCGAGGTCACGGTGGCCGAGGAGGCGCCGGAGCCCACCAACGTCACGGACCTGCTCGAGGTGCTGCGCCGCAGCGTCGAAGCCGCCAAGAAGAGCACGGCCAAGAAACCCGCGAAGAAGACGGCCGCGAAGAAGACGGCCGCGAAGAAAGCGGCGCCCCCGAAGAAGGCGACACCGGCGAAGAAGACGGCCGCGAAGAAGACCGCGGCGAAGAAGAGCACGGCCGCGACGAAGACCGCCCGGAAGCGGGCTTCCTGAGACGGGAGGGCCGCGGGTGCCGTCGGACCGGCTCACCACGTACCGGCGCAAGCGGGACTTCGCCCGGACGCCGGAACCCGCCGGCCGCCCCCTGCCCGCGGCCGGTGACGGCGCCCGGCGGTTCGTCGTGCAGCGGCACCGGGCCCGGCGGCTGCACTACGACTTCCGGCTGGAGATCGACGGCGTCCTGGTCAGCTGGGCCGTGCCGAAGGGGCCGACGCTGGACCCGGGCGTGCGCCGGGCCGCGTTCCACGTCGAGGACCACCCCCTCGAGTACTTCGACTTCGAGGGGGTCATCCCGGCCGGCCAGTACGGTGGCGGCGACGTCATCGTCTGGGACGCGGGCACCTGGGAACCGCACGCGCACCGGGCCGGGCGGGCGAGCGACCCGGGGCGCGACGTCGCCGGCGGCGAGCTGCACCTCGACATGCACGGTGAGAAGCTGCGCGGCCGCTTCGTGCTGGTCCGCACCCGGACCGGGTCGTCCGGCCGGGAGGAATGGCTCCTGCTGCACAAACACGACGAGCACGCCGTGGACGGCTGGGACGCCGAGGACCATCCGCGCTCGGTGCTCAGCGGCCGTACCAACGACGAGGTGAAGGCCGACCCCGAGCGGTTGTGGCGCTCCGACCGTCCCGCCGCGCGGGCCGCCGTCGCGCTGAAGGCGCGCGACGTCACCGACGAGGAGCTCGCCGAACTGGACGACCTGCCCGCGACCGGCTCCTGGTCCGTCTTCGGCCGCCGGCTGCGGGTGACCAATCTGGACAAGGTGCTGTTCCCGGCCCGCCCCGGCGAGGAGCCGGTCACCAAACGCGACTTCCTCCGGTACGCGGCCCGCATCGCCCCCGTCTCGCTGCCCTATCTGAGCGGCCGGGCCCTGAACCTGCACCGCTACCCGAACGGCGCGGGCACCAAAGGCTTCTGGCACAAGGAGCTGCCGAGCCACGCGCCGGAGTGGCTGCCGCGCTGGGACAACTCCGACGCGGACCCGGGGGAGACGCGCACGTACCTGGTCGTGGACGAGCCGGCGGCGCTGGTGTGGGCGGCGAACTTCGGCGCGCTGGAATGGCACCCGTGGACGTCGCTGACCGAGGCGCCGCGGCTGCCCACGTACGCCCTCATCGACCTCGACCCGGGCACCACCACCAGCTGGGAGGACCTGCTCGCGCTGGCCCGGCTGCACCGTACGGCCTTCGACCACCTCGGCGTCACGGCGCGGCCCAAGGTCACCGGCCGCCGCGGCATCCAGATCTGGGTGCCGATCGCGCCGGGACCCACCTTCGACGACACCCGCGCCTGGGTGGAACGCCTGTCCCGTACGGTCGGCGCAGTCCTCCCGGAACTCGTCAGCTGGAAATGGCAGAAGAGTGACCGGGCCGGCCTGGCCCGCCTGGACTACACGCAGAACGCGATCAACAAGACCCTCGTGGCCCCGTACAGCACCCGGCCCGCGGCGGGAGCGCCGGTGTCCGCGCCGATCGACTGGGACGAGCTGGACGACCCGGCGCTGCGCCCGGACGGCTTCACGATCCGCGACATGGTGGACCGGCTCGTGGCGAAGGGCGACCTGTTCCGCGACGTGCTCGACCACACCCGGAAGCTGCCCGCCCTGTAGCGGTCACGCCGGGCGGGCGAAGCGGTACGCGTGGCCGCCCCGCGCCCGCAACCGGACGACGTCCTCGCCTTCCCGGACGCCCTCGGAACCCTGGAAGGCCCCCGCGAACAGCGTGCTCCGTAGCCGTACCGTCCGATCCTGATCGGAGCGCAACCGGATCTCCGTGGCGTGCCCGTCCGCCCAGCTGATCCCGACGGTGACCGCGCCGCGCGCCCGCAGCCCGTCCACCGAGCCGGACAGCCAGGCCGGCGGCAGCGCCGGCAGCAGGTGAATCGCGTCGGTGTGACTCTGGACCAGCATCTCCGCGACCGCCGCGGTCGCGCCGAAGTTGCCGTCGATCTGGAACGGCGGGTGGGTGTCCCAGAGGTTGGTCAGCGTCTGCAGGCGCAGCTGGTCGCGGAGCGCGGCGAAGGCCCGGCTGCCGTCGTGCAGGCGGGCCCAGAAGGCGGCCTTCCAGGCGCGGCTCCAGCCCGGTGCCCAGCCGGTGCCGTCGCCTTCGCGGGCCAGCAGGGAGACGCGGGCGGCCTCGGCCAGCTCGGGGGTGCCGGACGGGGTGACGCCGCGGCCGGGGTAGAGCGCGAAGAGGTGCGAGACGTGGCGGTGGGTGTCGGCCGGGTCGTCGACGTCCTCGCGCCACTCCTGCAGCTGGCCCCAGCGGCCGACGCGCAGGCCCGGGTCGAGGCGGCCGCGGGCGCCGGCCACCCGGGCCGCGAACGCCGCGTCGCCGCTCAGGTCGCGGTTCGCGGCCAGGACGTTGTCGAAGAGGTCGGCGGCTATCTGCTGGGACATCGCCGCCCCGGCCGTGAAAGGCCCGTGCTCGGGGGAGAAGCTCGGCACGGCCACGAGCGAGCCGTCCGCCGGGTGAGCCACCAGATAGTCCAGCCAGAACTCGGCGGTCTCGCGCAGCACCGGGTAGCCGGCCCGGCGCAGGAACTCCCGGTCGCCGGTGAACAGGTAGTGCTCCCACAGGTGGCGGCTCAGCCAGGCGGCCGCCTCCGGGAACCAGAACGCCGTCGGCCAGTCGTGCACGCCGGTGAAGTCGAACGCGTTCGTCTCGTTGCCGACCACCCAGCCGCGGCAGCCGTAGATCACGCCGGCGCTGTCCCGGCCCGCCGGGCGCATCCGGTCGACGAACTCCGCCAGCGGCCGCGCGGTCTCGGCCAGATTCGTGACCTCCGCCGGCCAGTAGTTCATCTGCAGGTTGATGTTGCCGTGGTAGTCGCCGCTCCACGCCGCGGCCGTGTCCTTGTTCCATACGCCCTGCAGGTTGGCCGGCAGGTCCGCCGGTCCGGGCTCCGGCCGGGAGGACGCGATCAACAGATATCGGCCGTACGCGAAGAACAGCTGCTCCAGCGCACGGTTCTCCGGCTCCGGCCCACCCGTGTACGCCGTGAGCAGCCGGTCGGTGGGGATCCCGGGTGCCGTGCCGCCCAGCCGCAGCCGTACGCGGCCGAACAGTCCACCGTGGTCGGCGACGTGCCGGCGCAGCAGCCGCGCGTACGGGCGGGCCACGGCCTCGGTGAGCGTGGCCGTGACGCGCCGGTGCGGATCGGGTCCGCGGTAGTCCGGGTAGCGGTGCTCGTAGTCGGTGCCGGCCGCCAGCACGATGGTGACGGTGTCCGCGCCGGTGACCCGGACCGCGTCCGCCTCGTCGGTGCGCCGGCCACCCTCGGCGAGCACGGCCAGCTGCGCTTCCAGCCGCATTCCGTCGGCGGCCAGCCGGCCGCTCAGCCGCGCTGTGTGGTGCGCGACCGTGAGCGTGGCGCCGGTGTGCGGGGTGGTGAGCCGGATCGTGACGTCGACGCGGCCGGGCCGGTCCGCGCCGAGCCGGACGACCAGGACGTGGTCCGGGCGACTGGCGAAGACCTCCCGATGACGGCGTACGCCGCCGGCGACGTACGTGACCCGGCTGACCGCCGTGCCGAGGTCGAGCTCGCGCCGGTAGCCGGTCACCTCGGCGGCCGCGGGGAGGTCCAGGTGGAGGTCGCCGAAGGGCTGGAAGCTGCCGTACGCGACCTTCGGCTGTCCCAGCAGCGCGGCGATGGTCTCGGGCTGCTGCGGACCCTCCTCGAGGATCAGCCGCCGTGCCTGCGCGAGCGCTCCCGGCCGCGGCGGCACCCAGTTCCCGTGGTCGTACGCCGGGTCCTCGCCGGGGCCGCCGGTCCACAGCGTCTTCTCGCTGAACTGGATGCGTTCGGTGGTGATCCCGCCGAACACCATGGCGCCCAGCGCGCCGTTGCCCACGGGGAGGGCCTGGGACTCCCAGTCGGTGGCGGGGGAGTCGTACCAGAGCACGAGCCGGTCGTCATGGTCCGGACGCTCCGCCGCTTCCGCGCTTCCGGGTGTGGCCAGTCCGCTGCCGGCTGCCGCGAGGGCGCCGCCCATGACGGTTCTTCTGCGCACGGCCGCCTCCTGCCGTCGACGTTCATCGAAGCGTTTCGACGGCCCAAGGATAGACGTACGCCGATGTCAACTCCAGCGTTTCGCGGCCCACTCCGGTGCGGTCACGGCCCACACCTGCGTGTCGTGGCGCGTCCCGCCGTACGCGAACTCGCCGCGCAGCGTCCCCTCCAGCGTCATGCCGAGCCGCCGCGCCACGTTCGAGCTCGCCGCGTTGTCCGGCCGGCAGCGCCACTCCACCCGGTACAGGCCGCGCTCGGCCAGCGCCCAGTTCACAAGCAGCCGCACCGCCCGGGTGATCAGCCCGCGCCCGGTGCCGGCCGGCTCCAGCCAGCACCCCACCTCGCACGCCCCGGTACGCGTACTGAACGACACGAACATCACGCCGCCCACCAGCGTGCCGGCCAGCCAGATGCCGTAGATGCGGCCGGCGTCGCGGGCGGCCAGGTCGGCGTACCGCTGCAGGGTGGCGGCCGCCGAGGCGGCGTCGGTGCTGCGGGACGCCCAGGGGATCCAGGGATCCACGTACTCCCGGGCCCGGTCCATGTGCTCGAGGAACTCGCCGGCCTGCCACGGTTCCAGCGGGCGCAGCTCGGCGCCGTCGCCGAGATCGATCGCGAACATCGGCGCACCGTACCGCGGCTCCGCCGCGATCGCGGGGCCCCACACCGGATCGGGTCGCGGTCCGCCGGCCGCATGGGGCCGGCGGCGCCGTGCGTGGCGCCGGGCGGTGCCGGATCGGGCGTGGCCTATTGTGAATCGACGCATTCAAGTCTTCGATTGCGGGGCGCGATGGGCGACAGCGAGCTGGCCGGCGACCTCGCCGTGCTCGTCGCCAAGGCCGCGGACGGCGACCCGTCGGCCTGGCACGAGATCGTCGATCGGTTCGGGCCCCGGGTGTGGGCCGTCTGCCGGGCGCACCGGCTCGGACCGGCCGACGCCGCGGACGTCTTCCAGCAGACCTGGCTGCGGCTGCTCGAGAATCTCGGCTCGCTGCGCGACCCCGCGAAGATCGGCGCCTGGATCGGCACGACGTGCCGCAACGAGGCGCTGGCCGCGATCCGCCGGGCGCGGCGGGCCACCCCGGTGGAGGAGTCGGTGCTGGCGGAGCGGCCGGGGGATCCGTCGGACGATCCCGAGGTGCCGTTCCTGGTGGCCGCCCGCGACGCCGAGCTGTGGGGCGCCTTCCGCCGGCTGGGGCGGCGCTGCCAGGAGGTGTTGCGGGTGCTCGTCGTCGAGGCCGAGGAGGGGCGGCCGTCGTACGAGCTGTCGGCCGCGGCGCTGGGAATGCCGATCGGCAGCCTCGGGCCGACGCGGGGCCGGTGCCTCGCCCAGCTGCGCAAATTCCTGACAGAAGGTATCCAGAGCCCCGCCGGGGAGTCGTAGCAGTGATGTTTACATTACGCAACGCATTTTCCCCCCGACGGGAGGAGTCCCCGTGACCGACGCGACCGACCCCGCGGAGCGTCTCCTGTCCCGGCTCCGGACCATGTTCGAGCAGGCCGATCCGCCACCGGCCGAGCTGATGGAGCTGGCCAAGCAGAGCTTCGTGCTCCGCGATCTGGACGCCGAGCTGGCGCAGCTCGTGGAGGACTCCGAGCAGTCCCTCGAGGACACCGCCACGCGCGGGCCGGTGACGGTCCGCACCCCCGGGACCGTCCCGCAGCCGCGCCAGCTCACGTTCCAGGTGATCGGCCCGCACGGCGGCGACGAGATCGTCATCGCCGTGCAGGTCGAGCCGGTGGGCGCGCACCGGCGGCTGACCGGGCACCTCGCGCCGCAGGGCCCCGCGCGCATCGAGGTACGCCAGCCCACCGCCGCCCGGCCGCACCGCGTCGACGCCGACCACCGAGGGCTGTTCGTCATCGACGGGGTCCTGCCGGGACCGATGAGCCTCACCTGCCACCGCGCCGGCGCGCCCGCGGTGGCGACGCAATGGATCCTCGTGTAGGCGCCCGGCTCAGCTCGTCGGCGTACCGGGCAACAGGTGCACCACCGCGCCGAAGCCGTTCACCGTGGGCCGGCCGGCGATCAGCCGGTCGAACGCGGTCCGCGGCGTCAGCGTCGCGTCCTCCCCGCACAGGGCGGCCACCGCGGCGCTGATCTGCGGGGCGGTGAACGAGGTGCCGCTCCACGTCGCCCACGCGTTCGCGGCGAAGAGGATGTCCGTGCCGAGGCCCGGCTCCGGGGGCAGCAGCCCCTCCACGAAGGTCGACACGATCCCCACGCCCACCGTGGAGCAGTGCACCCAGCTGCCGCGGTTGGAGAACGACGCCGGTGACAGGTCGCTGGTCAGCGCGCCCACCGCCTTCACGCCCGGGAACGCCGCCGGGTAGAGCGGCAGGTCGCGGCCGTCGTTGCCCGCGCTCGCGACGACCAGGACATCCGGGTACGTGGCCGAGATGTACGCGACCGCCTCCTGCATGGCCAGCGGCGGAACACCGCCGACGGCCGGCGCGCCGAACGACGCGTTGATCACCAGGCGCTTGCCGGCGGCGTCGTCGGCGGCCCGGATCAGCATGTCCGCGGCGGCCTCGTCGGTGCCCAGCCCGTCGGCGGAGGTGTACCGGTAGACCACGACCTCGCAGTCCGGCGCGATCTGCCGGACGATGCCCGCCCCGAACGTGCCGTGCCCGGAGAACCAGTCGTTGCGGTCGAGCGGCGCCAGCACGTTGAGCGGATCCGTGCCCTTGGCCACCACGCCCGTGTCCCAGGCGTCCGTACGCGGCTGCGGCGCCAGCCCGGTGTCGACGATCGCCACGCGTACCGGCTGGGTCGCGCCGGCGGTGGCGAACGGCCGCGGCGGCACGGTCAGGCCGGGGTAGGAGCTGCCCTTGATGACGTAGCCGAGCGGGACGACCGGGTTGATGTTCGCCCGGATCCCGGCCTTGCGCAGGCGCGCGACATCGGCGAGCAGCACCTCGGGCGTACGGTCGCGCCGGTTCCGGAACACCCGGGTGCGCCGGCGGTCGCTGCGGTCCGTACGGTCGGCCGGGTCGTAGTCGGTGAGCAGATCACCGAGCTGCGCCAGCCGTTCCGGGGCCGCGTCGAGCACCAGCTCGTTCTGGGCGGCGAGCACGATCCGCGGGCTGCCGGCGGGCGTGAAGCGGACGAAGGGCAGCCCCCGCGACCGGCCCGCGGTCTGCTGCCGGGCCCGGATGCTCTCCACGATGGAGTCCAGCTCCTGGGCGACGCCGTCCGCCTCCAGCACGGTCACCTGACGGCGGACGTCCTGCTTGTCGTGCTCCAGCTGGGCGGCGGTACGGGTGTCGGGCAGCGGCCACTGTGCTGCGATGGTCATGGATCTCTCTCCCCTTCCGTCGGTAGGCTGGCGTCGACCTGCCTCGCGTGTTGTCAGGCGGTTCTTGTCAGGCGGTGCGGAATGGACACAGAGGTGGACCTGCGGGAGCGGGCCGACGCCGCGTACAGAAGAGTCGTGCTCGATCCGGCCAGATACGCCGCAGAGGCGGAAGTCACCGTGACGAGGGCACGGGCCGCCGGCGACGTGGAGGCGCTGGTCGTCGCGCTGAAGGCGGTGGCGTGGGCCCGGCACGTCGCGCTCGACAACGAGGGCGCGCGCGAGCTGCTCGACCAGGGCGTACGGCTGGCCCGCCGGCACGGGCTGCCGCGGCGCCTCGGCGAGCTGCTGCTCACCCGCGCCGTCGCGTTGCACGAGCTGGGCCGCTACGACGCCGCCGCCCGCGATCTGCGGCTGGCCGAGCCGCTCATCGAGCCGGCCGAGCGCCCCGAGGTGCGGTTCCAGCTGGCCGTGCTGGAGCACAACCGGGGCCGGCTGGGCGCCGCCGCGGGCGCGTACCGGGAGCTGCTCGACGACCCGGACTGCCCGCCGTTCGTCTGGGTGAAGGCCGCCAACAACCTCGCCAACGTGCAGACCTTGCTGGGCCGGCCACAGGAGGCCCTCGGGCACCTCGAGCGGGCCGCGGTGCTCGCCGCGGACCTCGGGCCCCGGCTGCCCGCGGTGATCGCCGACAGCCTGGCCTGGTCGAGCTACCACGCCGGCCGGCTGACCGAGAGCGTCCGCCGCTTCGAGGAGGCCGGCCGCCTGCACGCCGCCGCCGGGCTGCCGCTGGGCGAGCACCACCTCGAGTACGCCGACGTCCTGCGCGACCTGCGGCTGCTCGACGAGGCCATGGCCGCGGCCCGGTCCGCCGCGGCCGACTTCGTCCGGCACGACGCCCGGCTGATGGCGGCCGAGGCGCGCCTGCGCTGCGCCCGTCTCGCGCTGGAGCTGGGCGACCCCGGGACGGCCCTGGCCGAGGCCACGGCCGCCGGACACGACTTCCGAGCGCAACGCCGGACGGCCTGGGCCGCACGGGCCACCGTGACCGCCGCCGAGGCGCTGGCCCACCGGGACGGGCCGTCGGCGGAGGCGTTGCGCAGCCTGCGGACCGCCGCGGCGACCCTGGAACGGCTGGGCCTGCGCGCCGAGGCCGCGTACGCCCGCCTGGTCGCCGGCCGCGCCGCGCTCGCGCTGGGCCGCCACGCCGTCGCCGAGCGGGAGCTGACCGCCGTGGGTGTGCTCGCGGACGGTCACTCGCTGCTGGTCCGGCTGCGCGGGCATCTCGCGCGGGCCCTGCTGGCCGAGGCGCAGGCGAGCGGCCCCGGTGGCACCTCCGCGGTGCTGCGGGAATGCGTACGCGGCCTGCGCGACCTGGCCCGCCACCGCGCCGCCCTGCCCTCGCTGGAGCTTCGGGTGCTCGCCTCCGGGCACGGCGCCGAGCTGGGCGAGATCGGCCTGCGCACGCTCGTGCCGGCCGGCTCGGCGACCAGCATCCTCGAATGGCTCGAACGCACCCGCGCGGCGGCCCTGCTGCGCGTGCACCCGGCGGCCACCGGCATCGACGAGGACGTCATCGCGCTGCGCGGCGTCGAGCAGGAGCTGCGCGCGGCCCGGCTGGAACGCGGCGAGGAGCCGCCCGCGCTGCTGGCCCGGCAGAGCGCCCTGGAGGCCCGCATCCGGCGCCGGTCGTGGACCGCCGAGGACACCGGCGGCGAGGCGGCGTCCCCGGTCCGCGGCGCCGACCTGCGGCGGGCGCTCGACGGCGCCTGGCTCGCCGAGTACGCGGTGATCGGCGAGCGCACGCTGGCCGTGGTGGTGGAGCCGCGCCGTACCCGCATCGTCGAGCTCGGCCCCATCGGTCCGATCCGGCACGAGTCCGAGGCCGCGGCGTTCGGCCTGCGCCGGTTGTTGCAGGGCACCCGGTTCAGCGCCGTCGCCCGCGCCGCCGCCCAGGAGGCGCTGGACGCGCTCGCCCGGCTGCTCGTCGAGCCGCTGGGCGTCCCGGCCGACGTGCCGCTGGTCGTGGTGCCGTCCGCGCAGCTGCTGGACGTACCGTGGTCGCCGCTGCACCCGGCGCCCGTCTCCGTGACCCCGTCCGGCGGTCTCTGGGCCCGGGCCCGGCGCCGCGCCGCCACCGGATCCCGGGTCGCCGTCGTCGCGGGCCCCGACCTGGCCGGCGCGATCGACGAGGTCGGCGCGGTCGCGGCCGAGCACCGCGCGGCACGCACACTGCTGCCGCCGGTCAGCACGGTGGACGCCACGCTCGAGCTGGTCCGCGACGCCGACCTCGCGCATCTGGCGTGCCACGGCCTGTTCCGCTCCGACAGCCCGCTCTTCTCGGCCCTGGAGCTCAGCGACGGCCGGCTCACCCTCTACGAGCTGCTGGCGCGCGGGGTCTCACCCCGGCGGGTCGTGCTGGCCTCGTGCAACTCCGGCGTGCAGCGCGCGTACGGCGGCAACGAGGTGCTCGGCTTCGCCGGCGCGATGATGTCCAACGGCAGCGCGGGCATCGCCGCGGCGGGACTGCCCATCCCGGACGGCGCCTGCATGCCGGCGATGGCAGTGCTGCACCGCAGCCTCGTCCGCGGCGACTCCCTCGCGACGGCCGTGTGGCACGCCCGCGACGCCCTCGCCGCGGGCGGGCCGGAGGAGTACGTGGCCTGGTGTGGGCTGACCGCGTACGGTCCGGGCTGACGCCTCAGCAGCCGATTCTGCCGGCGCCGGCGGTGCGGGCCACCAGCGCGGGGACGGCCGCGGCCGGGTCCAGCCGCGGGCGCAGCACAGGCACCCAGCCCGCGTCGGGCGACAGGTCCGGGTCGTACGCGGCGTTGTGGGCGGCCACCAGGTCGACGGGTACGGCCGGTGCGCTGCCGACCCGGACCAGCGAGCCGACGGCGGTGATCCGCGTACCCTTCCAGTCCTTGATGATGTCGGCGGCGGGGATGTCGGCGCTGCGCACGAAGTAATTGTTCTCCGCGTAAATGGCCGACCCCACCCCGGCCCCGAGCGAGTACGAGTAATCGTCATCGGTCAGCGTGTAGGCGTTGTTGTACACGTCCACCTGCCCGTACCGGACCCGCGGCGCCCGCTGCAGCACGTTGCCGAACCGGTTGTGATGCACGGTGACCCGCAGCTTCCCGATGTCGACCCCGGCGGTGTCGGTCGAGCCGATCAGCATCGTCTTGTCGTGGTCGTAGTAGTCGTTGTAGGACACCGTGACCAGATCGGACCCGCGGATGATGTCGGTCGCCCCGTCGTGCACCTGGTACGGCCGCCCGAAGTACAACGGCTGATCCGCGTCATGATTGTTGCCGTCGCTGAACGTGTCATGGTCGATCCACACGTTCGTGGCGCCGCTGAGCGACACCAGGTCGTAGAGCGAGTTCCAGTTCCCGGCGGAGCCGTCGGCCGGATCCCACGCGGGGAAGCAGTCCGCCGCGTCGGTGAACGCGATGTTGCGGACGATCACGTTGTGCACGCCGGTCAGGGTCAGGCTGCCGTGTTCGATCCGCGCCCCGTCGATGCCGATCAGGGTGGTGTTGCTGCCCACCGGGATCCGGATCTGCGCGCCCTGCCGCTGCGCCGACCGCGCCCGCGCGTCCTCGAGCGGCCCCGACGGCTTCGCGTCGCGGCCCCAGACCCCGGGATCGTACGTACGCAGAAAGGCGTCGAGCTCGTATCCGGGATCCGCGTAGTCCTCGCAGGTCAGCCGGGTGCCGTCGGGGTTGGCGGCCATGTCGATCCGGCCGCTGACGAAAACGATCCTCGGTACCCCGTCCGACGCTGCGCCCAGCGCGGCGAGCAGCTCGGCCCGGTTGCGCGCCACGGCGATGTGCGCGTCGTCCGCGGCGGCGCCGCCGGTCGTGCCGGTGCCGGCGGCGGCCCAGCCGTCGTCGGGCGCGAGCGTCTGCCGCGCCAGCCGGAGGGCGCCGGCGGGAACACCGGCGTGCGCGGCTGGCGGGCCGGCGGGGTGGGCGGCTGGCGGGCCGGCGGGGTGGGCGGCTGGCGGGCCGGCGGGGTGCGCGGCTGCCGGGCCGGCGGGGTGCGCGACGGCCGGCCCGACCGTGCCGAGGATCAGGGTGGGGATGACTGCTGCGGAGACCAGGCGTCCAAGCATGGGGATGCTCCTGGAAGGTCAGGAAAGCGCTTGCCTGGCCACCGTCACACGCCGCTCGGCGCGAGTCAACGCATACGGATGTGCAGGAAATTTGCAGTGACGCGGCCCGGCCTTTCCTGGCCCAGCTCGGCCCGGCCCGGCCCGGCTCGGCCCGGCTCGGCCCGGCTCGGCCCGGCTCGGCCCGGCTCGGCCCGGCTCGGCCCGGCTCGGCCCGGCTCGGCCCGACCCGGCTCGACCCGGGCCCGGCTCGGGCCGGGTCAGCCGCGGCCCTTGAGGGCGAACGCCATCCCGGCCAGCAATGGGATCACGGCGAGCACCGCACCGGTCACCCCGCCGAAGGCCAGCAGCAGGATCGCGCCCAGGCACAGCACCGCGCCGATGACGAGCCGAATGCGGCCGGCGGATCTGCGGGGTTCGTGGAACGCGGCCGTGAAGCCCGGATCCTCCGCGTGCAGCCGCCGGACGATGTCGTCGAAGCGGCGGTTCTCGTCGAAGCTGCGGTCCTCGCCGGGATCGGCCACGTCGTCACCTCCGTGGTCGGCGGATCCTCACACGGTACCCCCGCCCTCGGAGAACGCCAGGCTGAGAATCGCGTGCGCCACCCAGATCGCCTGCGCCTTCGTGTCGTACGGTCCGACGCGCAACTCGACGGCCTTGTCGCCGAACAGGGCCCGTACGGTCCAGGCGTTCGGGTGCCGGTCGTCCTCGCGGCTGTGGTTGACGATCAGCTGGGTGGCCCCGCGGACGTTGACGGCCGACCACTTCTCGTCCCCGGTGGGCCAGGCGCGGAACCAGCCGGGAGCGACGGCGACGACTTCCTTGTTCGCCTCGTCCAGCGCCCATTCGAGCTCCTCCGGCAGCGGCGGCTCCGGTTGTGCATGCGTCATGGCGACCGTCCCGACTCGTACGCGTCCGAAAGGTCATGGTAAGTGGCATTTTGTGGCGCCGCGGTGACTTGCCCGGGGGAGCGGCCCTCCGGGGTCGGCTACGCGCCCGCCGCGCGCCCGGCGACGTTCGACCGGCCGCCCCGGGTCGCCGGCGATGTGCGGTGGCCGGCAGCGCACGGTGTCCGGCAGCGCCGCGGTATCCGGCGGTGCGCGGCCGCTCGCCGGGGTGACGGGTGGATGTAGCCCAATGGTCGTGACCTTGTAACCAACACCTATCAATTGGATAGGTAATCTGGCGGCATGACCACGACTTCGGCGTACCGGCGGCCGGCCACCGATCTCGCGTTCCGGCAGCAGCTGGAGCGCGATGCCATCTGGAGCCGGATGATCGCGCCGGGCGGGCGGATCCCCGACCTCGCGCTGGTCGAGGCCGACCTGGGCCCGATCCACCTGCACCGCCTGCTCGACACGGGACCGCTGGTGCTGGTGTTCTTCCGGCACGCCGCCTCGGCAGGCTGCGACGCGGCGCTCGCGGCGTACGGAACCAGGCTCGCGCCCGTGCTCGACGGCCTGGACGCCCATCTGGTCGCGGTGAGCCCGCAGCGGGCCGACCGGCTCGCGGCGCTGAAGCGGCGGCACGAGCTGGGCTTCCTGGTGGCCGCCGACGCGCGGCATGCGCTGATCGACGCGTTCGGCATCGGGTTCAGCAGCCCGGAGACCGTCGACGTGCTCGGCACCGGGCGCTCGACGCTGCCGTATCCCGCCGTGGTGGTGGCCGACCGGTCGGGCGTCGTGCGGTACGTGGACGTGCGGCCCGACGCC
This sequence comes from Actinoplanes sp. NPDC049316, assembly GCF_040677315.1. Lineage (NCBI taxonomy): Bacteria > Bacillati > Actinomycetota > Actinomycetes > Micromonosporales > Micromonosporaceae > Actinoplanes > Actinoplanes sp. NPDC049316. Next base: position 59,343 of record NZ_JBFAQM010000033.1, read on the forward strand.
GCGGTCCGCACCGACCCGGCGGACATCATCGCCGCGGTCCGCAACCTCCGCCCCGCCCGCTGACCAGCGGCGCCGGACGCCCGCGCCTGGAGGCCCGCGCCGGGAGGCCCGCGCCGGGAGGCCCGCGCCGGACGCCCGCCTGGAGGCCCGCGCCGGGAGGCCCGCGCCGAACGCCCGCCTGGAGGCCCGCGCCCGGAACGCCGTCGTCGTGTGGCCCGGCGCCGGGACGCCGGGTCAGGGTTTGCGGCCGACCCCGGCCCAGACGTTGACCTCGTTGTTCGCGAACACCGGGTCGCCCGGCTGCGGACGCCATTCGCTGGCCGGCACCACGCCCGGCTCGACCAGGTCGAGGCCGTCGAAGAGCTCGGCGAACTCCGCCCGCTTGCGGGTCCACACGTCGCTCTTACCTTCCTCGATCATCTGCTGGTAGAGCGCCTGTTGCTCGGGGGTGCCGAAGTCCGAGGTGGCGTGCGTCGCCACCAGGTAGCTGCCCGCGGGCAGCGCCGCGAGGAGTTCCCGTACGATCGGCCGGGCGGCGCCGTGGCCGTGGATGAAGTGCAGGACGGCGATCAGCATGAGCCCGACCGGCTGGTCGAGGTCGAGCGTCTCGCGCAGCGTCGGGTCGCCGAGGATCCTGCCCGGCTCGTTGAGGTCGGCCTCGATGTACGACGTACGGCCCTCGGGGCTCGTGGTGAGCAGGGCCCGGGCGTGCACCATGACCAGCGGGTCGTTGTCGACGTACACGATGCGGCTCTCGGGCGCGACGGCCTGGGCCACCTCGTGGGTGTTGTCGGCGGTCGGCAGGCCCGTACCGATGTCGAGGAACTGCCGGATGCCCGCCTCGGCGGCCAGGTAGCGCGTCGCGCGCTGCAGGAAGGCGCGGTTGGCGAGCGCTCCCTTGCGGACGTTGGGGAACGCCGCCTCGAGCTGGTCGCCGGACGCCCGGTCGGCGGCGAAGTGGTCCTTGCCGCCCAGCCAGTAGTTGTAGCGACGGGCCGGGTGCGGCACCGAGGAGTCGATTCCGGACCTGCCCATGTCGATACCGTCCATGCGCACACCCCTGTCGAGCCGATGGTGAGGGTAACCATAGTCCGTCGATCTCTCCTCTGGCGGCCGAGGGCCGCCCGGGGGAGGCTTACCGCATGGAGCGTGAGGGTGACGTGCGCCTGCGGGTGCAGGGGGACCGGCTCGTCCGCGGCGACGGCACCCCCGTCGTGCTGCGCGGGGTCGGGCTCGGCGGGTGGATGAACATGGAGAACTTCATCACCGGGTACGCGGCCACCGAGTCGCAGCAGCGGCGGGCGTTGCGCCGGGTGCTGGGTGAGGAGGCGTACGAGGCGTTCTTCGCGCGCTTCTTCCCGGCGTTCTTCGGGCCGGACGACGCGGCCTTCCTGGCATCCCTCGGGCTGAACTGCGTACGGATCCCGGTCAACTATCACCATTTCGAGGACGACGATCGCCCGTTCGAGCTCAAGGAGGACGGCTTCGCCCGCCTCGACGCCGCGGTCCGCGCCTGCGCGAGCCACGGGCTGTACTCGGTCATCGACCTGCACACCGCGCCCGGGGCGCAGAACCAGCACTGGCACAGCGACAACCCGACGCACTGGGCGAGCTTCTGGACCCATCCGCACTTCCAGGACCGCGCCGTGCACCTGTGGGAGGCGTTCGCCGAGCGTTACCGCGACGACCCGTGGGTGGCCGGGTACAACCCGCTCAACGAGCCGGCCGACGTCACGGGCGCCGCGATCGGCCCGTTCTACCAGCGGGTGGCGGCGGCGATCCGGGCCATCGACCCGGACCACGTGCTGTTCCTCGACGGGAATCGCTACTCCACGGACTTCAACGCCTTCGGCGAGCCGCTGCCGAACAGCGTGTACACCACGCACGACTACGCGCTGCCCGGGTTCGTCGACGGCGGGCCGTACCCGGGGACGTCGCGCGGCGAGTACGTCGACAAGGCCCGGCTGGAGGAGACGTTCCTGCAGCGTACGGAGTACATGCGGCGCACCGGCACGCCGATCTGGATCGGTGAGTTCGGGCCCGTCTACACCGGCGATCCGGAACGCGACGCCGGGCGCTACCAGGTGCTGCGGGACCAGCTGGAGATCTACGGGCGGCACGGCGCCGGGTGGAGCCTGTGGACGTACAAGGACATCGGGTTGCAGGGGCTGGTCCACGCGGCCGCGGACTCGCCGTACGTGACCCGCATCCAGCCGTTCCTCGACAAGAAGGCCCGGCTGGGCGCCGACTCGTGGGGCAGCACCGACGCGGGCGTTCGCGACATCATCGCGCCCGTCGAGGAGCTGTTCGCGCGGGAGTTCCCGGACTTCCAGCCGTACCCGTGGAATGCGCAGCGGTGGCTCCACCAGCTGATGCGGCACATCATGCTGGCCGAGCCGCTGGTGGACGAGTTCGCCGCCTGCTTCCGGGGCCTCACCGCCGCGCAGGCGGCGGATCTGGCCGATTCCTTCCGGCTGGACCGTTGCGTACGCCGCGAGCCCTTGCTGGACGTCCTACGTGGACTGCCGCCGCAGTGACCCGGCCGGCCCGTCGCGTCCGTCCGAGGGCAGGGGCAGCACCGCCGCGCCCGGCCCGCCGCCCAGCCGGGCCGACGACTCGGCGGTCGCCCCGAACAGGTCCAGCACGCCCGTGACCAGCAACACCGTACGGACCACCCCGCGCGCGTTGATGATCTGCGGGGTCTTGCCGGCCTGCCGCGCGAGCAGGAAGCCTTCGAGGATCGCGTCGATCGCCTCGGAGTCGAGGAATGTGGTGTCGCGCAGGTCGACGACGAGCTGCGGTGCGGCGTTGTCGTGCACGGCGTCGTAGAGTTCACGGCGGAGCTCGTCGCGGGCGTCCGCATCGAGATCGCCGAAGAGCCGCAGGCACACTTCCCTGCCTCCGTCGACCATGACGCGAATGATCGTGAAATGCTCCGGCCGCATGACTCTTTCTAGCAGCGCCTCCGCGGCGTCTCCCTCGAACGGGTGACGTCGGGACGGTGATTGGAGCTGCCGGCGGCCGGGTACCACGCGGCGCGTTCCCTCACCGACGAAACGGACAGGACTTCATGGCCATCGAGCACAGCATCAACCCGCAGTTCCGCGCCGGCGCCACCGGCGAGGACGGCGTCCCGGCGGTCGCCGCCGACCACAGCGACGAGGCCATGTGGCGGCTGCGCCACCCGTTCGAGCCCGCCCCGGCGGGCCACGACGGCGTCGCCGACGCCGACGGCAGCACCGCCGCCTGATCCCGCCGGACGCCGTCAGGCCGGACGCACTTCCCGCACCCGCTGACGGCCCCGTGCGCGAAGGGCTCAGGGCCGTACGGGATGGAAGCCGTACGGCAGCTCCAGCCGGTGCGCCCGCAGCAGTTCCTCGTCCGCGAGCAGGTCGCCGGTCGCCCCGTCGGCCGCGATGCGGCCGCCGTCGAGGATCACCGAGCGCGGGCAGAGCTGCATCGCGTACGGCAGATCGTGCGTCACCATGAGCACGGTCACCGGCAACCGTTCCAGGATCTCGGCCAGCTCGCGCCGGCTCGCCGGGTCCAGGTTGGACGACGGCTCGTCGAGCACCAGCAGCTGCGGGCGCATCGCCAGCACCGTGGCCACCGCGACGCGCCGCCGCTGGCCGAACGACAGGTGGTGCGGCACCTGGTCGCGGTGCTCCGTCATGCCCACCGCGGCGAGGGCCTCGGTCACCCGCTCGTCCAGCTCGGCGCCGCGCAGCCCCAGGTTGGCCGGCCCGAACGCCACGTCCTCGGCGACCGTCGGCATGAACAGCTGGTCGTCGGGGTCCTGGAAGACGATGCCGACCCGGCGGCGGATCTCGGCGAGGCGGGCCCGGTCGCGCGGCTCCACCCGCAGGCCACCCACGTCGACCGTGCCGGCCCCGCCGTGCAGCACCCCGTTGAGGTGCAGCACCAGCGTCGTCTTGCCGGCCCCGTTCGGCCCCAGCAGCGCCACGCGCTCACCCTCGCCGACGGTCAGGTCCACCCCGCGCAGGGCCACGCTGCCGTCCGGGTACGCGTACGTCAGCCCTTCGACGCGCAGGCCCGCGGTCACCGCAGCACCGCCGTCACCGCGATGACGGCGGCCGCCGCCGGCAGCGCCGCGGACTGAGCCCACTGCGCGGCCGTCGCGCCCCCGGTCTCCGGACGCGGCAGCCGCCCGTCGTAGCCTCGCGACACCATCGCCAGATAGACCCTCTCACCGCGCTCGTACGCCCGCAGGAACAGCGATCCCACGCTGACCGCGAACGCCTTCACCTGCCACAGGAACCTCGGATCGTAGCCGCGCGACAGCCGGGCGATCCGCATGCGCCGCGCGTCCTCGGCCAGGATGTCGAGGTAGCGCAGCATGAACGTGGCGATCTGGGTGAACACGGACGGCACGCGCAGCCGGTCCAGCCCGAGGATCAGATCCCGCATGGACGTGGAGGCGGCCAGCAGCAGCGACGCCACGACGCCGAGCGTGCCCTTCGCGAAGATGTTCCACGCGCCGTAGAGGCCGTCGACCGACAGCGACATGCCGAGCCACTCCACCCGTTCGCCGTGCCCGGCGAACGGCAGCGCGACGGCGAGAACCACGAACGGCAGCTCGATGCTCGCGCGCTTGGCCAGCCATCCCACGGGTACGCGTGCCAGCGCGGCGACCGCCACGAGCAGCAACGCGTACCCGCCGAAGGCCCGGAACTCCTCCCTCGGGGTGAGCACCACGACGACGGTGAAGAGCAGGGTCGCGAGGATCTTCACCTCGGGCGGGAGCCGGTGCACCACGCTCGGGCGGTCCAGGTGCAGCGGATGGGCGTGACCGGCCCCCACTAGACCTCGGCTTCCGTACGGGCCGTGGCGTGCTCACCGTCGCCGGCCGCCGCGTCGTCGCGCCGCCGGACCAGCCGGAACAGTGCCGCGCCCACGCCGAACGTGATGAGCACGCCGAGCACGCCGGACAGCCCGGTGGACAGGCTGTCGTCGCCGAGCCCGCGGATGCCGTAATCGGCCAGCGGGCTGCCGCTCAGCTGGTGCGCCTGCTCCTTCTGGAGCATGCACGTGCCGCCGGTGATCCGGTCGTCGGCGTCGAAGGTGCAACCCTGGCGGGCGGTGGCGTCCAGCCCGTCCGGGCTGCTGGAGGCGAACGAGCTCACCACGCCGGCCAGCAGCAGGGCGACCAGCAGGCCGCCGGCCAGGAACCATCCGAGTCGCTTGCTCATGCGGCACCTCCGCCGACGGGTACGGGCTCGGCCGCGGGCGCCTTGCGGAACCGGCGCAGCGCATAGACCAGGTCGGGGCGTACGCGCGCCACGGTCATGACGGTCGTCGCCGCGATCAGTCCCTCGCCGATGCCGATGAGGACGTGGACGCCGGCCATGGTCCCGGCGATCGCCGGCAGCGACAGCTGGGTCGTGCCGCCCAGCCAGTATTCGGCGACGAAGCCCTGCGAGGCGATCACGACGCTCACGACGGACGCGGCGAAGGCGGTCACGCCCAGCCCGGCGGGGGTCTTGGGCAGGATCCGCAGGAGCGCCGCCACCAGCACATAACCGGCGGCAGTGCCGAGCAGAGCCATGTTGGTGATGTTCAGGCCGAGTGCGGTGAGCCCGCCGTCGGCGAAGAGCAGGCACTGGACGATCAGCACGGTGGAGACGCAGAGCGCGCCGACCCACGGGCCGACCAGGATCACGGCGAGAGTGCCGCCGAGCAGGTGCCCGGAGACGCCGGGCAACACCTGGAAGTTGAGCATCTGCACGGCGAAGATGAAGGCCGCCACGAGCCCCGCCATCGGCGCCAGCCGATCGTCGAGATCCGCCCGGGCCCGCCACACGCAGAACGCGAGCGCGGCGGCGGCGAAGGCCGCGAACACCGCCGACACCGGCCCGTTCACGATCCCGTTGGCGATGTGCATCGCCATTGTGTCCATCGAGCCTCCCCAGGCCTGCCTCGTTCAGGCCAGCATATTGCGCCCGTGATGTTGTTGCATAGCATTGGCAACTAGGGCGCGCCTCACGATCATGGCGCCGTTCAGCGGCCCGGCACCAGGCGTGTTACTCAGCGGACACGTGGGTTCTCCGGCCGCTAGAGTCGGTCCGCTGCGCCAGCCCGTTCGCCATGGAAGCCGAGGAGCACTGATGTCCACAGCGATGACCGGAGCCTCCCTTCGCCCCCTGGTGACCGCACCGTCAGGCTCGTGACGCCGCGCGGGTAGCGGCAGACTCAGCACACATCCCGGTCGCCCGGGGCGAAGTGACGCGTGTCACCGGTCCTCGGCGCTGTTCGGCGCCTCCGTTCGCCTTCCCGGGAGCTCTGCCGTGTCCGCTCCACCATCTGTTCCGGGCTCCGCTGATCAGAAGGTCAGCCGGAACGTCCGCCTGCTGAGCTGGTTCAACTTCTTCGGCGACTTCCGCATGTACGGGCCCATCATGGTCATCTACTTCGCGCAGGTCACCGGCTCGTACGCCGCTGCCGCCGGACTCCTGGCCGTGAAGCAGCTGTCGTCGGCAGCGTGCGAAGTCCCCACCGGGGTGGTCTCCGACCGCCTCGGCCGGCGCGGCACGATGATCGCCGGCGCCGTCGTCATGGTGGCCGCCCACGCCGGGTACGCTGCCGCCCCCGGCTACGGCCTCCTGCTGGTCGCCGTGGTGCTGGAGGGAGCGGCGACCGCACTGTGGAGCGGCAACAACGAGTCTCTGCTCTACGACACGTTGCTCGAAGCCGGCCGCGAGGAGGAGTTCCCCCGGCACGCGGGCCGGGTGAACTCGATGTTCCAGATCGCCCTGGCGCTGGCGGCAGCCATAGGCGGCGCGGTCGCCGGCGCGTGGTCGCTACGGGCAGTGGTCGTGCTGTCGATCGGGCCCCAGATTCTCTGCGTGCTCGTCGCCGTGCTGGTCCGGGAACCGCGGGTGACCGGACCGCTGGAGTCGACCGTGCTGACGCATCTCGGATCGGCCCTGCGCGGCATTCGCGACCATCCGGTGCTCCGCCGGATGACTCTGGTGTCGGCGCTGCGCTACAGCGGCGAGAGCGCGGCTCAGTTGTCGCCCGTGTTCGTGGCGGGGCTGTGGCCGCTCTGGGCACTGGGCCTGTGGCGCACGTTCGGCCATGGCGTGGCCTTTGCCGGCTTCCGGATCAGTGGGTGGGTGATCGGCAGGCTGGGCCCGGCTCGCACGCTGCTGTCCGGTGAACTGGTCGACAACGTGGCAAACGTCGTGGCGCTGGTCAAGCCGACGGTGGTGTCGCCCGTGCTGCTGGGATCACCGGCCTACGGCGTGTCGACGATCGCGCAGCAGACGGTGTTGCAGCGCGAGTTCACCGACCGCGAACGCGCGACGATGGGTTCGCTGGCGTCGCTGCTCGGCAGCGTGCTCTACGGCGTCGTCGCCCTCGGAGCCGGTCTGGTGGCAGACCGTTGGGGCATCGTCGCGGCGTTGCTCACGATCCAGGCGGTGGTGCTGATTGCGCTTCCGCTCGCCTGGTGGGTGCATGCGCACGCATCTTCACCCCACGACGGCGCCGGGACGGTGGCGAGATGAGCGCGTTCCCGGTCCGGCCGGGCGGCGGTACGGGCGGGGGCACCTGCCGTGTACGAAGGCCCGCCCGGTCGACCGGGCGGGCCTTCGTGACGCGCTGGCGTGGGCGGATCAGCTGCCGACGAGAGCCCGGGCCTTGTCGGGCCAGGTGCCCAGGCTCGGCGCGAGCCGCATGCCGGCCGCGGTGATGGTGGCCTTGAGCGTCGCCGCGTCGGCGGCGGCCAGCTGCTCGAACGTCGTGATGCCGCCCGCGGCCAGGGCCATCGCCATCTTCGGCCCGATGCCGGCGATCCGGGTGAGGTCGTCCGGCTCGTGGTCGGGACCCGCGCCGACCGGCTCGGCCTCGGTCGCCGCAAGCGGCTCGGCGGCCGGCTCGGTGCCGGTGGCCGCCTCGGTCGGGGTGAGCGGCTCGGTCGCGGTGAGCGGCGACGGCTCCGCGGCGGTCACCGGCTCAGCGGTGCTGCCCGGCTCGGCGAAGGGCTCGGCGACGGTGACGGGCTCGGCGCCCGGGGTGGTGGAGGTGTCCGCCACGGTGGCGGGGGCCGGCTCGGTGTCCGGGGTGCCCACGGGCTCGGCGATCGGCTCCGCGACGGCGACGGGTTCCGCGGCCGGCTCCGCGACGGCGACCGGCGCCGGCGCCGGGGTGACCGGTGCGGGGGCGACCGGCTCCGCGCTGACGGCGACCGGCTCGGGCGCGACGGCCACCGGCGTCGGGTCCGGCCGGGTGGTGACGGCGACCGGCGCCGGCTTCGGCTCCGCGGCGGCCGGCGTCGCCTCGGCGGCGACCGCGACCGGTTCGGGCTCGCGCTCGGCTTCGGTGTCCGCGGGGCGCGGCTCCGGAACCACGGCGGCGGCCGGCTCCGCGGCGGGCGGCTCGGCTTGCTCGGCGGCCGCGGCGGGGGCCGGCTCCGCGGACTGGGCGGTGAGCTGGCGTCCCCGCAGCAGCCAGCCGGCGAGCACGCCGACCACCAGCCCGGCTACGAGAGTGAGGAACGGTGCCACGACATGCCTCCGGACGGCTTCGGGTGAAGATGTAGCGCGCATCATAGGGGAGTGCCCCGGGCGCCCCACAGCTGAACCGCCGTCACGCTGGTCACATCGACGCCGGCGGGTCGGCCGGAAGGGCAACCCGCGCCGCCGCCGGCTTCACCGCGGGCAGCTGGGGCCGGCTCGACCACTGTCCGGCCGGGGACCGCCGCCGGCTTCACCGCGGGCGGGCCGGGGCGGCGCCGCCGAGGAAGCCGGCCTTCACCAGCGTGCGGCTCAGCGGCCGGGCGAGCTCGGCCAGGCGGGCGCAGCCGTCGGTGCCGAGGATCTCGTACGCGGGCGCCGCCAGCCGGTCGGTTTCCGCCTCGAGGTGGGCGCGCAGGTCGCGGCCCTTGCCGGTGAGGTCGTCGCCGGCCATCAGCCCCTGGGAGCGCAGCGATTCCGTCTCGGCCGCCCACTCCTCGCGGCTCCATCCCCGGCTGGCTCGCAGGAAACCGCCGTCGGCCTGGCCCGACGCGGCGTGCAGGATCATCGACTGCAGCCCCGTCACGCCGCCCAGCAACAACGCCGCCACGTGACCGTCGCCGCGGAATTCGCGGAGCAGCATCTGCGCGTGCCACAGCACCAGGTGCGGCTCCTTCGGCCACTCGAGCCCGGCGTGCGCGGCGTACAGGGGACGGCCCGCCTGGTGGAAGATCGCCGACTCGGCCGCGCGCCGGGCCAGGGTCGCCGCCTCCGCGACCCCGTCGCTGCTGAGCGCGTCGCCGAGGCCGCGGTGCAGGGCCGCGTCCGCCGCGGCCAGGCGGGCCTCGATCGCCGCGGCCGGGGTCGTCGTCGCCCAGACCGCCGGCAGGTACCGGGCGACCCGGTCGGGGTGGAAGTTGTAGAACGTCGCGACGACCGGGCCGGGCCCGACCGCCCCGAACACCCCGCCGCGGCTGGCGAAGTAGCCCGCCGAGGCGGAGATGCCCAGGGCTTCGTACCGCTCGGTGGCCTCGGGGACGAAGTAGACCATCGCGTGCAGCGGCTCGGCCAGCCGCCAGGCTTCGCGGGCGACCGCCGGGTCGAGGGATGTCATGCCCGCATCCTGTCATTACCCGCCGGTAGGCGCGACGGTCAGTGCGGCCATGCCCGCCACGGCCTGCACGTCGACCCGGTCGGCGGTGTCCGTCCAGGACCGGCTCGTGAAGGTCTGCCCGGCCGCGACGCCGCGGTGCGTACGCCCGTCGAGCATCACCGACCCGGCGCCCCGGCCGACCTGGACGCGAACCGGCGCCGCGCCGGCGGTACGGACGTCGAAGGAGCTGACGCCGCCGGACATCCGTACGGTCAGCGTCCCGTCCGGCCGGGGCAGCGTGAGCAGGATCCGGCTCGCGCCGCCGCTGAGGTCGACCCCGCCGACCTGGGCGCCGCTGAGGTCGATCGTGCTGCTGTCCGCGCCGCCGGTCACCCGCAGGTCCCACCGCACCCGCGTGCTCAGCGCGACATCGACCGCGTCGGCGTCGCCGTCGAGGCGCAACCGGACCCGCACGCCGGCCTCGTCCGCGCGCGGCGTCGCCGGGCTGCCCTCGGGGATGCTGACCCGGTAGAGCGCGTCGCCCAGGTCGGTCGTCCGCAGCGTGATCGTCCGAGCACCGTCGACCAGGTCGAACACGGCGGCGGTACGCCCGTCGAGCGCGCCGGTCACCGTGTGCGCGGCAGCCGCCGCGGCTGGTGGGCTCCACGGGCGCGGGGCCGGATCGTCGCTGCTCAGCGCGAGGACGGCGGCGCCGGTGAGGACCAGGGCGACGGCGGCGATCCCGGCTGCGACCAGCCACCGCCGGCCCGGCTGTCCGTCGGCCACCGTGGAGGGCTGTCCGTCGGCCACCGTGGAGGCTGTGGGGACCTCCGACGGATCGGGGGGAGAGGTCGTCTCCGCGGGAAAGCCGGGCACCAGCGGCGGAACCCCGGTTGATGAATCCGCCGCGCCCGGTGGGAACTGCGCGGAGGAGCCGGGTGCAGCCGCAGCCGACTCCGGCGGGCGCTTGGTGAGAGCCAGCGACAGCGCGGCGTGGGCCAGGGTGCGGCCGGACGGGGCCGGCTCGGGCGGCGCCGTCGACGCCGCGATCACCGGTAGTTCCTGGGTGGGCTCGTCCCCGGGCAGGGGTGTGCCGGGTGCGGGCCAGTCGGGCGGCGCCGCCTGGGCGGCCGGGTCGTCGGATTCCGGTCCGGTGGTTCCCTGCATGGTGGTCCCTCCATGTCGGTGCCGTCCACCGGTACGGGCGCCGCCGTCGTCCGGGCCGGGTTGCCGACAAAAGTTGCGTGTCACGAAAGATTGCGCGCCACGCAGTTTTTGCCGTACGGTCGTGGACATGGGGTTGCGGGAACGCAAGAAGGCCGAGACCCGGGCGGCGCTGAGCTGGGCCGCGATCCAGCTGACCGTCGAGCGCGGGTTCGACGGCTTCAAGGTCGAGGAGATCGCGGCCGCGGCCGGGGTCTCGCCGCGGACGTTCAACAACTACTTCTCGAGCAAGGCCGAGGCCATCACGTCGCGGCACCTCGACCGGCTCCTGCGCTTCGCCGGGGAGTTGCGGCGCCGCCCGCCGGACGAGCCGCTCTGGGACGCGCTGGCCGGGGCCGCCCTGGCCGAGTTCGAGCCCGGCCCCGAAGTGCTCGCCCATCCCGCGCCCGATCCGGCCCAGTGGGCCGCCGGCCTGCGCGTCATGGTCACCGAGCCCGCGCTGCAGGGTGAGTTCCTGCGGGCGGGCGCGGCCGCCCGGGCGGAGATCGCCGCGGCGGTCGCCGGGCGTACGGGGACCGACCTCGGCGCCGACCTCTATCCGCACCTCGTGGCGGCGGCCGTGCTGGCCGTCGTCGACACCGCCGTGACCCATCACCTGCGCACGAGCGGGGCCGTCCCGGCCGAGCAGTCGCTTGCCGAGGGCTTCGCTTTGATCGCGGCGGGATTGCCCGCGCCGCACTGACGTACGGAGCGGCCTCGCGCCGCGTTGGAGCCGTGACGTACGGAGTGGCGGGACTGCCCGAGCCGCTCTGAAGTCGCCCGCTGGAAAGCCCGGTCACGGGCGGATGACCCGTACCTTCGAAAGGAGTCCACAATGGACGTCGTCATCGCCGGCGGCGGGCCGAACGGCCTGATGCTCGCGTGCGAGCTCGCCCTGGCGGGCATCCGCCCGGTCGTCCTGGAGCGCCGCGCGGGGCCCGGCACCGAGCAGCGCGCCAACGGCCTGGTCGGTCAGGTCGTCCGCATGCTGCACCGCCGCGGCCTGTACGAACGCCTGGTGGAGACCGCCGAGCCGCCGCAGCCGGCGCCCGGCTTCCTGTTCGGAGCGTTCCCGCTCGATCTGCGCGACGTGCCGGACAACGCCCTCTACACGCTGATGGTGCCGCAGCGCCGGATCGAGCAGATGCTCCGCAAGCGCGCGGCCGAGCTCGGTGTCGACCTCCGGCACGGGCACGAGGTCACCGGCTTCACCCAGGCCGGGAGGTCAGTGACGGTGCAGCTGCGAGACCGGCCGCCGCTCGAGGCGCGGTTCCTGGTCGGTGCGGACGGGGGCCACAGCGTCGTCCGCAAGCTGGCCGGGATCGGCTTCCCCGGCGTGACCGACGACCGCGTGGTCTCGCGCACCGCCCACGTCAGCGTGCCCGCCGAGATGATCGGCGCGGACGGCGGCCTGATCGTCCCCGGCTACGGCGTGGTGCCGCCGCTGCGGCACCTCCGCACCGAGCACGGCCTCGTCGTGTGGGGCGTCCTGCCCAGCGGGACGGCCATGCTCACCACGATGGAATGGGACCAGCCGGCCGACGGCGAGGCCTCGCTGGACGATCTGGCGGCCAGCGTACGGCGGGTGCTCGGCGCGGACGTGCCCTTCGAGCCGCCGGCGGGGGACGGGCCGCACCTGCTGCGCCGGCTGTCCGGCGGCAACACGCGGCTGGCAACGCGTTACCGGGACGGCCGGGTGCTGCTGCTCGGCGACGCGGCGCACGTGCACTCGGCCATCGGCGGGCCGGGTCTCAACCTGGGCCTGCAGGACGCGCTGAACCTCGGGTGGAAGCTCGCCGCCCACCTGCGCGGACGGGCGCCGGAGGAGCTGCTGGACAGCTACGAGGCGGAACGCCGCCCGGTCGCCGCGCGCGTCACGATGCACACCCAGGCCCAGTCGGCGCTCATCGCACCCGGCAGCCAGGTCACCGCGCTGCGCGAGCTCTTCGGCGAGCTGCTCACCCTGCCCTCCACCCGTAAGCACCTCGCGGACCTGCTGGCCGGCACGGACATCCGCTACGACATGGGTACGGCCACCGGCCCGCACGTCGGCCGTCCCGCCCCGGACCTGCCGGGCCTGAGCGAGCTGACCCGTACGGGCCGGCCGCTGCTGCTCGACCCGAACGGCGGGCCGGGCGCGGAGGAGTGGGCCGACCGGGTGGACGTGGTGCCGATGCCGGGTCTCGAGACGGCCATGCTGCTGCGGCCGGACACGTACGTCGCCTGGGAGGGAACGGACCGGGCCGGCCTGCGCGACGCCCTCACCCGGTGGTTCGGCGCCGGCCGGCCGGTGGCCCGGAGCGCACACTAGCCGGCCGCTGGTGACCCGGAGCGCGCGTCAGCCGGTCGGCTGGTCGGCTGGATCGCGCGCCAGCCGGTCGGCCTGGCGGGCGGGTCGCGCACTAGGCTGCCGGGGATGGAGGATCTGGCGGCCCGGCTCACCGCGCTGGAGTTCCGGGACCTCACCCAAGAGCGCGTCACCGCCCTGATCATCGACACCGTCGTGGCCTGGGGCGAGGCGCACGGCTGGCGGGTCTACCGGCGGGCGCCCAGCGTGGTCCGGCTGCCGCCGCCGCTGGACCGGCAGCATTCCGTGCTCGACGTCGCGCTGGCCCGCCCGGCCGCGCCGCCGATCGTGGTCGAGGTGGACCACACCGACCGCCGGCGCACGGTGGAGAAGCTGCTGGCGGAGGCGGAGGAGGGGCGCATCCCGTGCTGGATCCGGTGGGGTCCGGGCCGCATCGCCGAACCGCCACCGCCGATCCATCTCATCGCGCTGCCGGTGTCCCGGCACCAGGGCCGCTATTCGCGGACGGCGGGGCCGGAGCGGGCGGCGCCGGAGCATTCGGCGCGCCCGGTGACCGGCGAGGCCGCCGAACTGCCCCTGGACGGCGGCTGACCGCCGGCGCCGGGGTGCGGCGGGCGGATCAGGCGCGGGCGGGGGCGGATCAGGCGCGGGTGCGGCGGGCGGATCAGGCGCGGGTGCGGCCCTTGAGGTGGCGGCCCAGGGCCCGGGCGATCTCCCGGTTGGCGTCGCGCTCGGCGATCGCCTGCCGCTTGTCGTACTCCCGTTTGCCCTTGGCCAGGGCCAGCTCGACCTTCGCCCAGCCGTCGTTGAAGTACAGCGAGAGCGGCACGAGCGCGATGCCGGGCTCGCGCAGCTTGTCGAGGATGCGCGCGATCTCGACGCGGTGCAGTAGCAGCTTGCGCGTACGCCGGGGCGCGTGGTTGGTCCACGAGCCGAAGCCGTACTCGGCGATGTGCAGGTTGTAGAGCATGAGTTCGCCCTCGTGCTCCTGCGCGAACGCGTCGACGATCGAGGCGTAGCCGGCCCGCAGCGACTTCACCTCGGTGCCCGCGAGCACGATGCCCGCCTCGTACGTCTTGAGGATCGCGTAGTCGTGGCGCGCCTTACGGTTGGACGCGATGACCGTGCGACCGGTCTCCCTCGGCATGCGGCTCCCTTCTCCTCGGCCCGATCCAACCGGGTCAGCCTACGGTCGGCCACCGGTTTACCGGCGTTGTCGCCATCTGAACGCGCTCTTGGCCGTCCGCGCGGCCGCGGTCCCCGGTGCGGGAACGAACGCACCGACCTCGGGCGGCACGGCGATCGGCCGGCGCAGGCCCCGGGCGAGGTCGTCCACGCCGTGGCCGAGCGCGTACGCCTTCCCGGCGGCAAGATGGACGAGGCAGCCCCCGGTGACGAGGGTGGTGGCAGGGCGGGAGCATTGCAGGCGATTGCAGGAGGAGGTCCAACGATGATCTTCATTACCGCGAAGTTCGCGATCAAGCCCGAGGACGCCGACCGCTGGCCGGAGATCGCCGGGCCGTTCACCCGCGCGACCCGCGCCGAGCCGGGCTGCCTGTGGTTCGACTGGTCCCGCAGCCTGGACGATCCGAACGAGTACGTGCTCGTCGAGGCGTTCCGGGACGGCGAGGCGGGCGCGGCGCACGTCAACTCGGCGCACTTCAAGCAGGCGCAACAGGACCTGCCGCCGCACCTGCGATCGACCCCGCGCATCATCAGCCAGAACATCGAGCAGGACGACTGGTCCGAGCTGGGAGAGCTCGCGGTCAAGTGAGCCTGACGGCGGGCGCGGCGGACGCCGCGCCCGCCGTCGGATCAGGAGATGGCCGCCTGGACGGCGGGCAGCCAGCGGTCGGCGATCTTGCGGTTGCCGGCGTCGTTGGGGTGCACGCCGTCACCGGTGTCGGTGGCGGTGTCGAAGCCGGTCCACTGGTCGACCACCGTGATCGGCGAGGCTGCGGTGGACAGGCCGGCCGCCCAGCCGGGGATCGCCGCGTTGAGGTCGCGGACGCGGGCCGCGCACTCCGGGCAGGTGGGCGGGTTCATCGCGATGATCTGGGCGACCAGGATCCGCATGGCCGGGTTCTGCGCCCGCATCTGGCCGACGAGCTTGGTGAACGCGGCCAGGATCGTGGCCGTGGGCCGGTTGCTCCACACGTCGTTGGTGCCGAAGTGCATCATGACCACGTCGGGCCCGGTCGCCGCGAGCCAGGCGGGCAGCTGGTTCTGGTCGGCGACGTTGGTGGCCAGGAAGCCGCCGTGGCCCTCGTTCTCCCCGTCGTACGGGAACCCGCACCCCTGCGCGGGCAGCGTGCCGACGAAGTCCACACGCTCGGCCGGCAGTTTCTGCCACAGCAGCGCCCGCCAGCAGCCGGGGGAGCCGGTGATCGAGTCGCCGAGCGGCATGATCTTCACGGCCCGGCCGGCGGGCGGCGGGGTCGACGGCGGCGTGGACGGCGACGACGGCGGGGTGCTGGGGACCGAGCCCGTGCAGGCGGTGCCGTTGAGGGTGAACGCTGTGGGGACGCCGCCGGAGCCCGAGCCGTTGAAGCCGACGCTGGTGGTGGCGTTCGTGGCGAGCGAGCCGTTCCAGCTCGCGTTGCGTACGGTCACATTCGCACCGGACTGCGCGACGACGCCGTTCCACAACTGGGTGACGGTCTGCCCGGACGGGAAGCTGAACCCGAGCGTCCACGCGGTCACCGGGTCGCCCAGGTTGGTGATCGCGATCGAGGCGCCGAAGCCACCGGGCCACTGGTTCGTCACGCTGTAGGCGACCCGGCACCCGGCTGCCGCCTGGGCGGGTCCGGCCGCCGCCACGGCCGCGGCGCCGAGCAAGGCGGTCGTGGCGGCCAGGACGGCCATCGCTCGTCGGTGCATGAGGATCCTCCGGAGGGATGGAGCTGAACCGTGAAAGGGGATAGCCGCATTCTGACATGGGAGCGCTCCCAAAAAAAGGCGCGAATCGATTGACCCGGCCGCCTCCGCGAGGCATGGTGGGAACGCTCCCAATGACGGATGTCGATTGGTGGACACCCATGTCCCGTCTCGGAAAGTTCCTCGTGCCGGCCGTCGTGGTCCTCGGCGCCGGCCTGACGGTCACCCATGCCGACGCCGCGCTCACGCCCGCCGCGCCCGGCACGCTGGCGGCGAGGCAGATCGAACGGCTCGACCGCGGCCTGGTCAGCGTCCGGTCCGGCACCGGCAACCTGGTCAGCTGGCGCTGGCTCGCCACCGACCCGTCCGACGTGGGCTTCCACGTCTACCGCGGCGGCACCCGGATCACCTCCGCGCCGGTCACCGGCTCCACGAACTACCTCGACGCGGGCGCCGCGGCGGGTGCGTCGTACACGGTGCGGGCCGTCGTGGGCGGGGTCGAGCAGGCCGCGGAGGGACCCTCGCTGAGCTTCGCGAACGGTTACCTCGACGTGCCGATCCAGAACCCGAACCCCGCGGCGTACGCGGCCAACGACGCCAGCGTCGGCGACCTGGACGGCGACGGGCGCCTGGAGATCGTGCTCAAGTGGGAGCCGCTGAACGCCAAGGACAACTCGCAGTCCGGCGTCACCGACCCGGTGTACGTGGACGCGTACCGGCTCGACGGCGCCCGGCTGTGGCGCATCAACCTCGGCCGCAACATCCGGGCCGGCGCGCACTACACCCAGTTCCAGGTGTACGACTACGACGGCGACGGCCGCGCCGAGGTGGCCATGAAGACCGCCGACGCCACGGTTTCGGGCACCGGGCAGGTCATCGGCAACCCCAACGCCGACTACCGCAACTCCAGCGGGTACATCCTCAGCGGCCCCGAGTTCCTGACGATGTTCGACGGGCGTACGGGTGCCGCGCTGTCCACCGTGGACTACGTGCCGCCGCGGGGCGCGGTCTCGTCGTGGGGCGACTCGTACGGCAACCGCGTCGACCGGTTCCTCGCGGGCACGGCGTACCTGGACGGGCAGCGGCCCAGCCTGATCATGGCTCGCGGCTACTACACCCGTACCGTCGTCGTGGCGTGGGATTTCCGCAACGGCGCGCTGACCCGGCGCTGGACCTTCGACAGCAACAGCTCCACCAACTCCGGCACCGCCGGGCAGGGCAACCACCAGCTGGCGGTCGCCGACGTGGACGCCGACGGCCGCGACGAGATCGTGTACGGCTCCCTGGCCGTCGACGACACCGGTGCCCGGCTCTGGAACACCGGGTACGGCCACGGCGACACCCTGCACGTCGGCGATCTCGATCCGGCCCGCCCGGGGCTCGAGGTGTTCAAGGTGGACGAGGACGCGAGCAAGCCGTCGTCCTGGTTCGCCGACGCGCGTACCGGTCAGATCCTGTGGTCCACGCCGGCCGCCGGTGACAACGGGCGCGGCGTCTCCGGCGACATCTGGGCCGGCAGCCCGGGCGCCGAGTCCTGGTCCTCGCTGCCGAGCGGCGTCCGGAGCCCGTCCGGCGCGGTGGTCGCGTCGCGCAAGCCCGGCTCCACCAACTTCCTCGCCTGGTGGGACGGGGATCCGGTCCGGGAGCTGCTGGACGGCACCCACATCGACAAGTACGGGACCTCCGGCGACACCCGGCTGCTGACCGGCTCCGGCGTGCACTCGAACAACGGCACGAAGTCCACCCCGTCGCTCTCCGGCGACCTGCTCGGCGACTGGCGCGAGGAGGTCGTCTGGCCGACGAGCGACAACACGGCGCTGCGGATCTACTCGACCCCGGTGCCGACCGACCGGCGGATCACCACGCTGCTGCAGGACACCCAGTACCGCACCGCCATCGCTTGGCAGAACACCGCGTACAACCAGCCGCCGCACCCGAGCTTCTTCATCGGCTCGGGGATGGCGGCGCCGCCGCGGCCGGCAGTCGCCCGGTGAGGCGCGACGGCCCGCGGCCGGGCCGAAGGCCCCCGCCACGGGCCCGGCCGCGACGGCACCCGCCGGTGCCGGGGTGAGTGGACCTTTCTCACCGTGGCGAGGCCGCTCCTGGCCGCCGCTGTCCGGCGGCCCGGCGCTGTCAGGCTTGATGCCAGGGTGAAAAAGGTTCATCGGGACGACCGCCGGCGGGCGCCGCGGGCGGCGGCCGGGAGGAGAGGGCCCGGCCGCCGCCCGACCACGGCGGCGGCGAGCTGCCCCGCTGCCGCCGTGCCGCTCACGGACCCGGGCGGGGTTCCTTGCGGGGAGCGAGCGTGTAGCTGAACGAGATGACGAAGTCCACGAGCACCCCGAGTCCCCACGGGGCCGTCACGGCCCACGCCGGCGCCGCCCGCCGCACGTCGCCGACGAGTAGCGTGAAGATCCCCAGCACGGCCGCCGCGACGGCGTACGCGAGCAGGTGACGCAGCCACTGCCGGCGCTCATGCGCGGCGTGGGCCCTGCCGGTGCGCGGGGGCCGTACGGGAGCCGGGCCACCGGCGAACCGGTGCGCGAAGCGCTCGTCGGCCCAGCGCATCATCCGGTGCCCGAACGCGACCGAGACGCCGAGATACACCGCGGCCAGCCCGTGCGGCAGCCCGGCCCGCCCGCCGCCGCGCAGGTCCGCCACGGCCAGCCCGAGCAGCGCGACGTCGACCAGCGGCACGCTGAGCAGCAGCAGCGCGCCGAGCCGGCGGAGCCGCAGCAGGTAGCGGGCCGCCAGGCCGCCGGCCAGCAGCACCCAGAAGCCGACCTCGCAGGCGATGATCGCAGTGACCATGCATCCTCCCCGTTGTCGCACGACTGTGCTGCCTCCTTGATAACACAGTCGTGCGATAATCGGCGGGTGCCCAAACTCGTCGATCACACCGCCCGCCGCCGGGAACTCGCCTCTGCCGTCTGGCGCGTGCTCGCCCGCGACGGCGTCGCCGAGGTGTCGATCCGGGCCGTCGCCGCCGAGTCCGGCTGGTCCTCGGGCGCGCTCCGGCACTACTTCGCCACCCGGGCCGAGCTGCTCGCCTTCGCCTGCGAGGAGGTGATCGCGACGGTACGCCGGCGGATCGGGAAGCTGGAGCCCCAGGGCAGCCCGCGCGAGGTCGCGGAGGCGCTGCTGCGCGAGACGATGCCGCTGGACGAGCGGCGGCACCTCGAGTGCTCGATCGCCTTCGCGTTCCTGGCGCTGGGCCTGGGCGATCCGGAGCTGGCGCGGGTGCAGCGGATGCACTTCACGGCGATGGCCGAGCTGTGCCGCGCCGTCGCGCCGCAGGGCACCGATCCCCGGCGGCTGCACGCCCTGGTCGACGGGCTGAGCGTGCAGGTGCTCGCCGGCCACCTCACGCCCGCCGAGGCGGCCGCCGGGCTGAGCGACTACCTCGACGACTGCTGAAGCAGCGACTGCGGGTCCAGGCCGCGGATCGAGGCGTCCAGCACCTTCGCGGTGTGCGCGAGAGCGATCTCGCCGCCCAGGCGGCGTACCGAGGCGGCCACCTGCATGAGGCAGCCCGGATTCGCCGTGACCAGCAGCTCCGCGCCGGTGGCCAGGACGTTGCGGGCCTTGCGGTCGCCGAGCTCCGCCGCGGGCTCGGGGTTCAGGACGTTCCAGATGCCCGCCGAGCCGCAGCAGATCTCCGGGTCGTCGATCTCCTTGACGGTCAGCCCCGGGATGCCGTGCAGCAGCGCGCGGGGCTGTGCCCGTACGCCCTGGGCATGCCCGAGGTGGCAGGCGTCGTGGTACGCGACCGTCAGCGGCAGCGGGTGCCGTGGCGCGACTGGTCCCAGCTCGACCAGGATCTCCGACAGGTCCCGCACCTTCGCGGCGAAGGCGGCGGCGGGTTCGGCATACCGGGGGTCGTCGCGCAGCAGGTCCGCGTACTCCTTCATCGAGGAGCCGCAGCCCGCGGCGTTGACCACCACGTGGTCCACGCCGGCGCGGGCGAACGTGTCGATGAGCCGGCGCGCGAAACGCTGCGCCTCCTTCTCGCGTCCGTTGTGGACGCTGAGTGCGCCGCAGCAGCCCTGCCCGGACGGGATGACGACGTCGCAGCCCTCGGCGGCCAGCACCCGGATCGTCGCGGAGTTGACGTCCGGGAAGAACGCGCCCTGCACGCAGCCGGTCAGCACCCCGACGACCGCGCGGCGGGTGCCGCGGGCGGGGACGAGCCGCGGGGGAGCGGTCACCCGGCCCAGGCGCGGCGCGAGCGACTCGAGGGTGGCCAGCGTGGGGCCCAGCCGTTCCATCAGCCCGGTCCGCGCGACCAGGCGCTGCAGGCCGGACGCCTGATAGGCCCGCAGCGGCCCGCGTAGCAGCCGCAACCGCCGCGGGTACGGGAACAGCGCGAAGATCGCCGCGCGCAGGGCCCGCTGGGCCGGCGTACGGTCGAAGCGCCGCTCGACCTGCGCGCGGGTGTCCTCGATGAGCCGGTCGTAGCGCACCCCCGAAGGGCACGCGGTCACACACGCCATGCAGCCGAGGCAGCGGTCGAAGTGGCGCACCATCGACGCGGTCAGCGGTTCGCCGTCCAGGCCCTCCTTCATCAGGTAGATCCGGCCGCGCGGCGAGTCCATCTCCTCGCCCCACAGCGCGTACGTCGGGCAGGTCGTCAGGCAGAAGCCGCAGTGCACGCAGTCGTCGACGATGTCGGAGCGCGGCGGGCGGTGGTCGTCGAACGCGGGCTCGCCGGCCACCGGCCCGAGCACGTCGCGCGGACCGTCCTGCGTACCCCAGGTGCTGTCGACCACTAGATGCCTCCCACGAAGCGTCCCGGCGCGAAGTGGTGGCCCGGGTCGAACTGATCCTTCACGCGGCGCATGAGCTCCAGGCCCGGAACCGGTCCCCACACGTCGACCGCTTCCCGGACCTCGGCGGGCGCAGTCAGGACGACGGCGTGCCCGCCGGCCCGGACCGCCTCGGCACGCAGCCTCTCGACGAGGCGAGGCGCGTCCTCGGACGAGGCGACGGAGGCGTACAGGACCCCGGTGCCGGCCGAGCCGCGGATGCCGGTCTCCGCGGCGGCCCCGACCAGGTCCGGGACCTTCGACAGCGCGGCCGTGAGCTTGAGGCCGGTGCCGCCGGGCTGCCACGGGTACGCGCCCCACCAGGACGGCAGGTCGCCGCTGTGCCCGCCGAGCACCTTCTCCAGCCGGGCCGCCCGATCGCGGACACCCTCCGCGGTGCCCTCGACCAGCACGGCGACCGTGACCTCCCCGCCCGGCGGCCGGTCGACTTCCACCGCGGACGGCACGACCTGCTCCTCGCGGACCGCCGTCAGCAGGGCGCCCACCCCGGCGGCCGGGACCGTACGGGTCACCACCGCGCGCGCCGGCGGCACCGGGTGCAGGCGGAACGCGCACTCGGTGATCAGGCCCAGGGTCCCGTGCGAGCCGGTGAACAGCTTGCCCAGGTCGTACCCGGCGACGTTCTTGACGACCTTGCCACCGGAGCGCGCGACCGTCCCGTCCGGCCGCACCACCGTGATGCCGATGAGCAGGTCGCGGGCAGTGCCGTAGAGCATCCGGCGCGGCCCGCTGACGTTCGCCGCGACGCTGCCGCCGATTGTCGCGCCGGGCAGCGGGCTGTCCAGCGCGAGCTGCTGGCTGCCGAAGTCCAGCTCGGACAGCGGTGTGCCGGCGCGCACCACGGTGATGAGGTCGCCGGCGGCGTGCTCGACGACGCCGGTGAGCCGGTGGGTGTCGACGATCAGGTCGAGCCGCCGCGGCGGCATCCCCCAGTCGAGCTTCGTGCCGCCGCCGCGCACCACGACGGCGAGATCCTGCGCGGCGGCGGCCCGCAGCACCTCCGCCGCCTCCGCCGTGCTCGCCGGGGCGGCGACGAACCGCGCGGGCACCCCGGCCACCTGATCGTCGGCGGTCGCCGGCTCCCAGTCCATCAGAAGATCTCCGCGCCGGCGGGGGCGTCGGCCGCGCTGTGCCGCCGAGGCACCTCGCCGCACAGCCGCGGCGTCGGGAAGATCTTGCCGGGGTTGGCGAGCCCGGCCGGATCGAACGCGCAGCGCAGCAGCTGCATGGTCGTGAGGTCGTCGTCGCTGAACATCCGCGGCATGTACTTGGCCTTGTCGGTGCCGACGCCGTGCTCGCCGGTGATCGACCCGCCGTACTCGATGCAGAGGTCGATGATCGCGCCGGAGACCTCCTCGGCACGCTCGGCCTCGCCGTCGGCGGCGCCGTCGAACAGCACCAGCGGGTGCAGGTTGCCGTCGCCGGCGTGGAAGACGTTGGCCACCCGGACCCCGTGCGCACTCGCGACCTCGCCGATGCGGTGCAGCACCTCGGGCAGCGCGGTCCGCGGGATCACGCCGTCCTGCACGATGTAGTCGGGGCTGATCCGGCCGACCGCCGCGAACGCCGACTTGCGGCCCTTCCAGAACAGCGCCCGCTCGGCGTCGTCCGCGGCGATCCGCAGCTCGGTCGCGCCGTTGGCCTCGCACAATGCGGTGACCTGCGCGAACTGGGCCGCCACCTCGGCCGCCGGGCCGTCCAGCTCGACGATCAGCACCGCGCCGGCACCGGGCGGGTAGCCGCACGCCACGGCGGCCTCGGCCGCCTCGATCGCCAGCGCGTCCATCATCTCGATCGCCGCCGGCACCACCCCGGCGGCGATGATCGCGGAGGTGGCGGCCCCGGCGGCGTCCGTGGTGGCGAAGGCGGCGAGCAGCGTCCGTACGGACTCCGGCAGGCGGGTGAGGCGTACGGTCACCCGCGTGGCGATGCCCAGCGTGCCCTCCGAGCCGACGAACGCGCCGAGCAGGTCGTAACCCGGCGTGTCCGGGGCCCGGCCGCCGAGCTCCACGAGGTCGCCGTCCGGCGTGACGATCTCCGCGCCGAGCACGTGGTTGGTGGTGAAGCCGTACTTGAGGCAGTGCGCGCCGCCGGAATTCTCGGCCACGTTGCCGCCGATCGAGCAGATCTGCTGGCTCGACGGGTCCGGCGCGTAGTAGTAGCCGTGCGGCGACGCGGCCCGGGTGACCTGCAGGTTGATGACGCCCGGCTGCACCACGGCCCGCTCGTCGGCGGGGGACACCTCGAGGATGTCGCGCATCTTCGCCGTCACGATCAGCACGCCGTCGGCGTGCGGCAGAGCCCCGCCGGACAGCCCGGTGCCGGAGCCGCGGGCCACGAACGGGACGCCGGCAGCGACGCATTCCGAGACCGTACGCGCGCACTCGGCGGCGTCGCGGGGCAGCACCACCAGCCCCGGCGTGACCTTGTAGTGGGCGAGGCCGTCGCACTCGTACGTCCGCAGCTCGAGCCGGTCGGACACGACCCGGTCCGCCCCCAGCGCCGCGCGCAGCGCGGCGGCGAGCTCTTCCAGCGAAGTCATGGGCGACCTCCTGTTGGCCAACTTAGCCGCGGCCACCGGCGGAGTCGAGACGCCTGCCGAGGGTATCCACGCATGTCGATCTTCCCGTAGTGTCTCGGGCGTCTGGGAGATCCCCTGGGACGACTTCAGGAGGCATGCGTGCGCATACGCAGACGGTCCGCCGTCGCCGGAATCCTCGCCGCTACCACGATCATCGCGTCCGCACCCATCGGCGCGAGCGCGGCACCCGCCACCCCCTCGCCGGCCGCGGCCACACCGCTGACCGGCGACGACCTCGACCACGCGTACGACTTCGTCGACAACCGCGGCGGCAGTGCAGCTCCCACTGCCGGCCAGCGGTCGCTCGTGCGCGACGACAACCTCGTCACCCGCTGGAACAAGCTCGGCACCCCGTCCTCGATCGCGCCCGCCAAGGGCCGCCTCGCGGCCGGCCTGGCCGGCAACCCGGAGACCGTCGCGCGCCGCTACCTCAAGAACAGCATCGGCCTGTTCTCGTTGCGCGCCGCCGCGGTCGACCAGCTCGACACCGTCGCGCAGACCAAGGTCGGCAACGGCACCGTCGTGCTGATGCGCCAGCGGTATGGCGGCCTTCCCGCCGCGCACGACGGCCTCGTCGCGGTGGCGGTCAAGGGCGGCGACGTCCTGCGCGTCACGTCCTCGCTGAGCCCGCGCACCGGCAAGCCCGCCGCCGCGCGCCTCAAGGCGGCCGACGCGCTCACCGCCGCCCTGACCGACGCGAAGATCGCCCGCGCCGACCTGGCGGACTCCCGCGTGCGCCTGGTGGCCGTGCCGATGCCCGGCGCCGATCCGCACGCGGCGTACGAGGTCGTCGTCATGAGCAAGGACGCCGACCACCCGCTGGCCTACACCACGTACGTCGACGCGGTCGACGGCAAGGTGCTGATGCGCGAGAACCTCGTCAACTTCGCCGAGGACGACCCGCACTGGAAGGTGTTCCCGGCCACCCCGCCGGCCAGCGGCGCCGACACCCGCCAGCTCTGGTGCGCGACCGCCGCCACCGGCTGCGCCCGGCAGGTGCTCGACCCGGCGACGGGCAAACCGTGGGACGTCGACGCCGCCACGGGCACGCCGACGTTCACCACCCGCGGCAACTCGGCCGAGTCCGTCCGCCTCTGGGGCGACGGCAGCCCGGCGACGCCCGCGGCCACCCGCACCGACCGCGAGTACGTCTACCCGTTCACCAACCAGTGGAACACCAGCAAGTGCGACCCCACGACGCTGAGCTCGCCGCAGCAGGCCGACGTGGACGCCGCCACGGCCAACCTGTTCGCGATGCACAACCGCATGCACGACTGGTCGTACAAGCTGGGCTTCACCGAGGCGACCTGGAACCTGCAGAAGACCAACACCACGCCGTACGGCAAGGGCGGCGACGCCGAGCGCGGCAACGCCCAGCAGGGCGCCGCCACGGCCACCACCCGCAACAACGCCAACCAGGCCACCCCGCCGGACGGCATGCAGCCCACCACGAACATGTACATGTGGCAGCCGTTCGCCGGGTCCGCGTACCCGCCGTGCGTCGACGGCGACTTCGACACGACCGTCATCGGGCACGAGTACACCCACGCCATCAGCAACCGCATGATCGCCGGCCCGGACGCGGGCATCAGCTCCACCCAGGGCGGCGCGATGGGCGAGAGCTGGTCGGACCTCATGGCGATGGAGTACCTGTTCGAGAGCGGCTACACCCCGCGCGGGAACACGCCCTACGTCACCGGCGGCTACGTCACCGGCGACCTCGCCACCGGCATCCGCAACTACGACATGAGCGCCAGCCCGCTCAACTACTCCAACTACGGGTACGACCGCGGCTCGGCCGTGCACTCCGACGGCGAGATCTGGAGCGCGACGAACTTCGACGTGCGCCGCGCGTTCGTCACCAAGTACGGCTCCGGCACCCGGGCGCAGCAGGAGAGCTGCGCCGCCGGCACGACGCCGGTGACCGAGTG
The DNA here is from genome assembly GCF_040677315.1 of Actinoplanes sp. NPDC049316. Taxonomy (NCBI): domain Bacteria; kingdom Bacillati; phylum Actinomycetota; class Actinomycetes; order Micromonosporales; family Micromonosporaceae; genus Actinoplanes; species Actinoplanes sp. NPDC049316. The sequence goes on from NZ_JBFAQM010000033.1 coordinate 84,636, forward strand.
CCCGGGCAACCGGCGCTGGGTGCAGCTGGTGTTCGACTCGTTCCTGCTGGCGGCCACCGGCCAGCTCAGCATGCTGGACATGCGCGACAACATGATCACCGCGGACGCGCTGCGCTTCGACGGTGCGAACGCCGAGCTGCTGTGGAACGCGTTCGCCGCCCGCGGCATGGGCGCCGGCGCCTCCAGCGGTCCCTCCGACGCCGACCCGGTGCCCAGCTTCGCGTCGCCGTACGTGGAGAACTCCGAGGTCACGTTCAAGGCCCTCGGCGAGGCCGCCGGCAAGCCGGTCCGGCTCTACGTCGGCGACTACGACTTCGGCTCCGCGCCGATCGCCGACACCGACCCGGCCACCGAGTTGCCCGACACCGTAACCCTCGCGCCGGGCACGTACCGGTTCCTGGCCATCGGCGCGGGCTTCGGCCACAAGCGCTTCACCCAGAGCATCTACCCGGGGGTCACCTCCCAGGTCGGCGTGGTCATGTCCGCCAACCTCGCCTCGGCCGCGGCCGGCGCGACGATCAGCGGCGACGGCGCCAACCCGGGCCGGCTCACCGACGACGCCGAGGGCACCGCGTGGACCGCCACCGGCGGGGCGGCCGGGCGCCAGGTCACCGTGGACCTGCCGACCGACGCGGCCAAGCTGGTCTCCCGCGTGCAGCTGAGCGCCTTCCCGGGCGCCGGCGCGGCCACCAGCACGATGTACAGCACGATCCGTCAGTTCGAGGTCCTCACCTGCAACGCGACCACGGGCGCGGACTGCGCGAGCGATGCCGGGTACAAGGTGGCGTACACCAGCCCGGCCAACGCCTTCGACACCGGCCGGTTCCGGCCGAAGGTGCCCAACCTGGTGCTGAAGTCGTTCGCGGTGCGCCCGGCCCTGGCGACCCACGTCAAGCTGCGCGTGCTCACCAACCAGTGCACCGGCAACCCGCTGTACGCCGGTGAACAGGAGAACGACCCCCGCAGCGTCAGCGACTGCGCCACCGGCTCGCCCGCCGCGGGCAACGCCGTCGCCGCCGAGTTCCAGGTGTTCAGCAGCTGATCCACCGATCACGGGGGTACGCGTCGAGAGTCGCGTACCCCCATGACGCTGCGTCGTGAGGCGCGCGCCGAGAGGCACTTCACCGGGGTCTGACATCGCGGGGGCCACGATGTCGCACCATGTCGATCTTGCGCAGGCTCACCGCGGTCGCGACGGCACTCGCCCTGGCGGGCTGCTCGGCCGCCGGCGCCCGCGACCACGCCGCGGGCGGGGGGCCGTCGTGGGCCCCGGCGCCCGCCCCGTCCGGCTCGGCGAGCCCGCCCAGCGCGAAGCCCGACCGGCAGCACGACGGCTGGCGTGACTCCGACATCCCCGCGTTCCCGCCCGCCCCGCCGCCCGAGAAGATCGCCCCGGTGGCCGGTGGGAAGGCGCCGTACCTGCTGCGCATCCCGACGACGCAGAAGGTCGCCTTCATCACCATCGACGACGGCTTCGTCAAGCACCCCGAGGCGCCGAAGCTCATCGCCGCCGCGCACGTGCCGGTCACGCTCTTCCTCACCACCGACGCGGTCAAGGACGACCCCGGCTTCTTCAAGCCGATGATCGAGGCCGGCGCGGTGGTCGAGGCCCACACGATCAGCCACCCGAACCTGCGGGGCAAGCCGTACGCCGTGCAGAAGCACCAGATCTGCGGCTCCGCGGACCGCCTGGCGCAGTGGTATGGCCGCCGCCCGGTCCTCTTCCGGCCGCCGTTCGGCAACAAGGACGCCACCACGCTGGCCGCGGTCCACGACTGCGGCATGAAGGCGGCCTTCATGTGGAAGGAGACCGTCCACAAGGGCAAGGTCCGGTATCAGGAGGGGCACCGGGTCCAGCCGGGCGACATCATCCTGATGCACTTCCGCGAGGCGTTCGTCGACGACTTCCTCGCGGCGCTGCGCGCGATCCACAAGGCCGGGCTCACCCCGGCGCTGCTGGAGGACTACGTCTGAGGCCTTATGGGATGGGGCGGCGCATCGAGTACGTGACGCCGTGCAGCCGGTGCGGCTCGTTGATGACGTGGATGGCGGCCCGGTCGTACGCCTGCCAGCCGGCCGCGCCGGCCCGGTTGAGGTGCTTCAGGTCGTCGAAGCGCTCGTCGGTGCCCCAGCGCAGCACGCCGCCCGGATGGTAGAAGGTGGCCGTCCAGTCCATGAAACGGTCGGCGCCGAAGGTGCCCGCGGCGCGGTACTCGAGGCGTGCGTACTCCCAGTTGGTCACAGTCATGATTATCTCTGCGCAAAGCGGGGCCGCGCACCGTGGCGCGCGGCCCCGCCGTGGTGACTGTGTCAGGCCACGTTGACCGCGGACCAGGCGGCCGCCGTGGCGTTGTACTCCGTGCTGCCGGCGCCGTAGAGGTCGCGGGCGGCGTTGAGCGTGGCCACCCGGGCGTCGGCGTACTTGGTGCTGGAGGTCATGTACGTGGTCAGCGCCTTGTAGAAGATCGCGCCGGCCTTGTCGTTCCCGATGCCGGTGACCGTGCTGCCGTTGCACGTCGGGCTGTTGTACGAGACGCCGTTGACGGTGTGCGCCCCGCTGCCGACGGCGAGCAGGAAGAAGGCGTGGTTGCCGACGCCGGAGGAGTAGTGCACGTTGAGGTTGCCCACCGTGCTGCTCCAGCACTTCGCCGAGGCGCCGTCCTTGGACGGGTCGTCCATCCAGCGCAGCGGCGTGCCGTCCACCGAGATCTCCTCGCCGATCAGGTAGTCGCCGACGTCCTCGGAGTTCTTCGAGAAGAACTCGACCAGGGTGCCGAAGATGTCGCTCATCGACTCGTTGATGCCACCGGACTCGCCGCTGTAGACCAGGCCCGCCGTCCGCGACGTCACGCCGTGGGTCATCTCGTGACCGCCGACGTCCAGCGCGGTGAACGGGCCGTAGTTGGTGCCGTCGCCGTCGCCGTAGATCATGCAGAAGCAGCTGTCGGACCAGCCGGCGTTGTTGTACTTGTTGCCGTAGTGGACCTTGTTGTAGCTGCCCTTGCCGTCGCCGGCGATGCCCTGGCGGCCGAAGGTCTCCAGGTAGTAGTCCCAGGTCTCGGCGACGCTGTACTGGGCGTCCACGGCGACCGTCTGGTCGTTGCTGAGCGTGCCGGTGCCCCAGACGTTGTCGGCGTCGGTGAACAGGGTGCCCTTGCCGATGCGCCGGTTGTTCATGTCGGTCGTGTACGTGCCACCGCGGACCGGGTCCTTGAGCTGGTACGTCGAGCCGGACTTGGTGGTGTCCAGCGGCACGGTGCCGACGTTGTAGCCGGTGCCCGCGCCCTCGACGGTCTGCACCTCGCTCCACTTGTCGACGATCTTGCCGGAGTGCGCGTCGACGAGCACGTGCGTCACGCCGTCCCCGCCGGCCGGGTCGGGCACGGTGATCGTCGTCCGCCAGACCAGCACCGGGGTCGCGGGCAGCGCGTCCACCGCCAGGCTCGGGGTGGCGCCGGCGATCGCCGTGCCGCCGAGGGCCCTGGTCGCCGCGCCGACCGCCTTGGCCGCGCTCAGCGACGGCGTCGCCGACAGGGAGAGCGGGGCCTGCTGGGTCTTGGTCACGGCGCTCAGCGAGCCGGCGCCGGTGAGGTGGGCGATGACGTCGCCGCCGATGACGGGCAGACCGCGGTACGCGCGGTTTAAGTGCACGTGGCTCGCGCCGCTCTTCTCGATCAGCACGTCGCGCTGCGAGAAGGCGTCGGAGGCTCCCGCGGCGAAGGCGGCCGGGTGGCCGGCGACCGCGCTCGTGGCGCGGCTCGCGGCGAGGGCCGGGGTGACGGGTGCCGGCTCGGCTGCCGCGGCTAGCGTGGCGGGAGCGGCCAGCGCGGCCGAGGCGGCCAGCGTGGTCGCTGTGACGATGGCTCTGGTGCGCACCGTTTCTCCTCTCGTCCCGGCCTTGGTCGGGCCGGGTTGAGATAGAGCATTGTGAATGGTGCTCGGAATAGGAAGCCCTCGCCGTAAAAAGTCTGTGACGCGGCCCGAACGGGCAGCCGACTCCTCAACCGGGCCCGTCGCGCGCCGATCAGTGCGGGCATGCAGTCGATACCGCACGTCGGGATCCTCGGCACGGGCTCGTACGTGCCCGAGCACGAGGTCACCAATGAGGCGCTCGTGGAGCGGGTGACCGACACCACCCCCGAGTGGATCTCCCGAAAGACGCTGATCGAGGCCCGCCGCTTCGCCGCCCCGGACGAAGCCACCTCCGACCTGGCCACGGCCGCGGCGACCGCCGCCCTGCAGGACGCCGGGATCGCCGCCGACCGGGTCGACTACCTCATCGTCGCCACCTCGACGGGCGACTCGCCGCAGCCGCCGACCGCCTCGCTGGTGCAGCACGCGCTGGGCGCGTACCGGGCCGCCTGCTTCGACATCAACGTCGTCTGCGCCGGCTTCGTGTTCGGGCTGGCCCTGGCCAACAGCCTCATCGCCGTGAAGCCGGACGCCGTCGTGCTGGTCGTGGCCGCCGACGTGTACTCGCGCATCCTCGACTTCGACGACCGCCGTACGGCGATCCTCTTCGGCGACGGGGCCGGCGCGGCCGTGGTCGGCGCGGTGCCGGCGCCGTACGGGCTGGTCGACGTCGAACTGGTCACCCGCGGCGACGCGCACGAGCTCATCCACATCAAGGCCGGCGGCAGCCGCGTGCCCGCCTCCGCCGAGACCGTCGCCGAGGGCGACCACTACTTCCGGATGAACGGGCGCGGCGTGCGCGACTTCGTGATGGCCGGGGTGCCGCCGGTCTTCGCCGACCTGCTCAAGCGCGCCGGGGTCACCGCCGAGCAGGTCGACCACTTCGTGCCGCACCAGGCCAACGGGGTCATGATCCAGGAGCTGGTCGAGGCGGCGGGGCTCACGGCAGCGCGTACCCATCTGGTCCTGGACCGGTACGGCAACACCGGCAGCGGCTCGGCCGGCGTGGCGCTGGACACGGCGGCGCGCTCCGGCGCGCTCGCCGACGGCGACCTGATCCTGATCGCCGGCTTCGGCGGCGGCATGTCGGTGGGCGCGGCCCTGATGCGCTGGTACGGGGGCCGGAAAACGCCCACGCCGTAGTGTCGATCCGCGGCGGGCCCGTTCGTCGGAGGTGATGAACGGGCCGCAAGGGCCCCGCGAGATCGGACGGAACACATGGCCAGGTACCTGATCCTCATCTACGGCGACGAGCAGCAGTGGGACGCGATGACGCCGGAGCAGCGCGAGAACCACCACGCCGCACACGTCGCCTTCCGGGACGCCGCCGGCCCGGGCGTCCTGGGCGGCGGCAAGCTGCAGCGCACGGCCACCGCGACCAGCCTGCGCGCGGGCGACGGCGGCCCGGTGCCCACCGACGGGCCGTTCGTCGAGACCAAGGAGGTCCTCGGCGGCTACTACCTCATGGAGGCGCCCGACCTGGACGCCGCCATAGCCCTCGCGAGCCGCCTGCCCGAGGTCGCCGCGAGCCACAGCGGCGTCGAGATCCGTCCCCTCGTGGAGCGGAACTGACCGCCGTCGCCCAGGCAGTCGCGGACGCGCACCGGCGGGAGTGGGCCTTCGTGCTCGCCGCGACGGTGCGCGTCACGCGCGACCTGGACCTCGCCGAGGAATGCGCGCAGGACGCGTACACCCGCGCGCTGCAGGTGTGGGAGCGCGACGGCATCCCGGCCCGGCCCGGCGCCTGGCTCACCACGGTCGCCCGCAACCGCGCCACCGACCTGCTGCGCCGCGAGACCGTGCTGCGCCGTACGCTGCCGTTGCTCGTGGTCGACGAGGCCGTCTCCGGTCCCGGGGACGCTCCCACCGGTCCGGGGCCGATCGACGACGACCGGCTCCGGCTGATCTTCACGTGCTGCCACCCGGCGCTGGCCCGCGACGCCCAGGTGGCGCTCACGTTGCGGCTGCTGTGCGGCCTGTCCACCGCCGAGGTGGCGCGCGCCTTCCTCGTCCGCGAGGCCACGATGGCGGCGCGGCTCACTCGCGCGAAGAAGAAGATCGCGGCGGCGCGGATACCGTACCGGGTGCCGTCGGCCGAGGACCTGCCCGTCCGGGTCGGCGCGGTCCTCGACGTCGTCCACCTGGTGTACACCACCGGCCACACCGCGCCGGCGGGGGAGAAGCTGGTGCGCGACGACCTGACCGAGGGTGCCGTACGCCTGGCCCGCATGCTGCACCGCCTGCTGCCCGGCGACGGCGACGTGGCCGGGCTGCTCGCCCTGCTGCTGCTCACCGACGCCCGGCGCGACACCCGCGCCACCGCCGACGGCCGCCTCGCGCTCCTGGCCGAGCAGGACCGAACCCGCTGGGACCGCGACCGCATCGCCGAGGGCACCGCGCTGCTCACCGAGGCCCTCAGCGGCCGGCCACCCACCCGGTACGCCGTCCAGGCTGCCATCGCCGCCGTCCACGCCGAGGCCCCGACCTGGGCGGACACCGACTGGACCGAGATCTGCGGCCTGTACGACGTGCTGCGCGCCCTGTGGCCCAACCCCGTCGTGGACCTCAACCGCGCGGCGGCCATCGGCATGCGCGACGGCCCGGGGGCGGGACTGGCCGCCCTCGAACCGCTGCGCGAGGAACCGGCGCTGGCCGCGTACGGCTACCTCAGCGCCACCCGCGCCGACTTCCTGCGCCGGCTGGGTCGCTGGGCCGAGGCGGAATCCGCGTACGAGGAGGCGCTCGCGCTGGCGGGAAACGACGTGGAACGCGCGTTCCTGGCCGAGCGCCTCACCGAGGTCCGCGGAGATCGGCGCTGACCACTACGCTTCGCGTTCATGGATCATGCACGACCCCTCGAGGAGACGGCGGAGGCGGAGCCGAACGCCGTCGCGGCCGAGCGGCTGACCTTCTTCGGCGACGCCGTCATCGCCATCGCCATCACGCTGCTCGCGCTGGAACTACCCGTCCCGGACGCGCTCACCACCCACGACGTCCTGCGCCAGATCTCCGAGGCCCGCGGCGAGTACATCGCGTTCCTGATCAGCTTCGTCGTGATCGGCGCGCACTGGGGCGGCCATCACCGGGTCTTCCGCCACGTCGACCGCACCCGCGGCCCGCTGACGCTGCTCACCCTCGCCTGGCTGCTCATGCAGATCCTGACGCCGTTCGCGACCAAGGTCCTCAGCGCCGACGGGGCTTTCGAGTTCCGCTTCATCCTGTACGCGTCGGTGCAGGCGCTCGCCGGCCTCATCTTCATGCTGATGGTCCGCCAGGTCCAGGCGCACGTCCTGTACCGGCCGGGCACCCCGCCCGATCTGTTCCGCCGGGCCTACTTCGGGCAGGGCGCGCTGGCGCTCGGCTTCCTGCTGTCCATCCCGGCCGTCTTCGTCGTGCAGGATCGGGCGTACAACTTCTGGTTCGGCGTGCCGGTCGCGGTCGCCCTGATCCGCCGCATCCTCCGCAAGCGTCGCGAAGCCTCCGCGGCCCGTCAGGCACCCTAGGGCACGTCTTCGCCGCCGTACCGCCGCATGTCGTCGAACAGCTTCGCCATCTCCGACGGCGAGAGGGAGGTGCGGACGAGGCACACACCGGCCCTCACGCTGGGATCGAAGTCCTTCCCGCACGCCTGGCGCAGGTAGGCCTCGTCCGAGGACATCGGGGTCGCTGCCGACGCGGGTGCGGGCGAGGGCGCGCCTTCGGACGCGGGCCCGGAGCCACGCAGGAGAAGCGCCGCGCCCGCACCCGTGGCCAGCACGCCCACTCCTGCCGCGGTCATGATCAGGCGACGGTGCGCCCGGGTCCGTTCCGGCATGTGCCCCTCCGTCGATCGCCGGCCTGCACCGTAACGGGTGGCACGCCGACGGCCGCGGCCCGGGCCAGGCCTGCGAGATGGAGGCCTCAGCGGTCCGCGGGCGCGGACCAGTCGGGCAGGGTCGCGCCCGGGTGGCTGAAGGTCGCGAAGTCCGTCGTGTCGCGGAAGGCCGGGATCGTGTAGAGATCGCGGGCGTACGACCACAGGTGCGGGTACACGTGGAGTCCGGGATTGATCGCGCGTGCCGCGTTCGCGCCGACGTCGTAGCGGACCAGGGTGACCCACAGGCGGATGTCCGCCTCGGTCAGGGCGTCGCCGAGCAGGTAGCGGGTGCGGGACAGCCGGTCGTCGAGTTGTTCGAAGGCCTCCAGCAGTGCCGCGCGTGCCGGGCCGGTGCCGGTCGTCGCGGCGCCGGTGCCGTGGTTGACCGTGGGGCCGAGCCAGCGGTCCAGCTCCTCGATCCGGTCGCGCAGGTGGGCCGGGTACGTGTCCACGAGCGGGGTCGCCAGGTGGCGGAAGCGGGTGGCCAGGTCGATGCCGATGGTGTGGCTGTCGTTGCTGACCAGCCGCGCGTGGACGCGGTCCCACAGCGCCGGTACGGACACGTGGGCCTCGAAGCCTTCCTCGCCGGCCTCGTACGCCTGGCGCAGGAACGTGAAGCCGTTGACCGGGTCGGGGCCGTACTGTTCGCGGAACGCCCAGCCGCGGCCGTCGCGCTCGCCGTCCACGTACGACATGCTCACGACGTCGTCGAGGCCGGCCAGGGAGCGGGTGATGGCGACGCGGTGCGACCAGGGGCAGAACCAGCCGCCGTACACGTGGTAGCGCTGCGGCCCGGGGGTGAACTCGCCGTCGCCGGTGATGCGGCCGGTGAAGCGCAGCAGCGGCCCGGGGGTGTCGGGGACGCGGTACTCGCCGTAGGTCGCGGTGTCGACGGGCCCGGCGAGCCGGGTGGCGGGTGGAAGGTCGACCATACCGCGAAAGCCTTCTTTTTCAGTAGGACTTAGGCAACGGCGCTCTGAGTGGCCGCCACGGCCATCGTCGACCAGCGCATCGCGGCCATGACCGTGCCGGACAGGTCCTCGCCCGCGTACGCCGCCGCCACCTCGCTCAGGTCGCCACGCTCGTACGCGTTGACCACCCGCAGCACCTGGCCGAGCGGGCCGGTGCCGCGCTCCAGCGCCGAAGCCACCTCCGGGCTCAGCGGCAGCTGGTGCGCCACCGCGGCGGGGCTCATGGCCAGCAGGCCGGCGACCGCGGTGATCAGGCCGGCCATGAAGGCCGCGTCGGCGCTCGCGCCGAACGCCGGTGCGACGTTCTCGCAGAGCCGGGCCCGGGTCAGCGCCTCGGCCATCTGGGCCTCGGTGGCCTCGGCGACGTCGTCGACGACCATCAGCATCGCCCACTGCCGGATGTGGGCGAGGCCGAGCATGACCACGGCCTGGCGTACGGACGACACGCGGCTCGTCGCCCCCACGGCGGCCGAGTTGCTGGCCCGTAGCACCCGCATGGTCAGCGCCGGGTCGCCGGCGATGATGTGGAGGATCTTCTCCAGGTCGGCGTCCGCGGCGCTCAGCTCGCCGAGCAGCTCCAGCCGGCGCAGCTTCGACGGGGTCAGGCTCGTCGCGGTGAGCACCTGCGGGCGGCTCAGCACGTACCCCTGGCGCAGCTCGAAGCCGTACCGGTTGCTCAGCGCGAGGTGCTCACCGGTCTCGAGGCCCTCGGCGACGATCTGGATGTCGGGGAACTCGCGGCACGCCTTGACGATCTCGTCGAGGTGCGACCGGTCGCCCTGCAGCAGATCGAGCTTCACGTACGAGGCCAGCGGCAGCAGCCGCTCGTGCCCGGAGCCCCAGACGAAGTCGTCCAGCGCGATGCGGTAGCCCTGCGCGACCAGCGTGGTGATGCCCGTGACCACCTCGTCGTCGACGTCGACGGTCTCCAGGACCTCCAGCACGACGTGCTCGGGGCCGAACGGCAGGGTCAGCTCGCCGGTGAGGAACTCCCGGGTCATGTTGATGAAGCAGGTACGGTCCCCGACGACCTCGTCGATGCCGAACTCGGTGAAGGCGTTGACGATCACCTGACTCGTCGCGTACGTGTCGCGGCGGCCGGCCTCGACCGCGTCCATGCTGCCGCGGAACAGCAGCTCGTAGGCGACGACGTCGCCACGCACGTCGAAGATCGGCTGCCGGCCGACGTGCACGAGCTGAGTGCCCGGCAGCGGGAACGGCACCATGGGGTTCACGGCGTGACTGATCGGCCGCCGGGCCTCCGGCTTGAGGCTTCTGCGGCCCCGGGGCGTAGAACGGGGGCACTTCGGGAGCGGTCCGCGCCGGCGGCGGGCGGCCGCGCGCACCCGCCGCGGCGCGGGTCGGGCGGTCGCCGCCGCTCAGGTGAGCGTGTTCTGGTCGTGCAGCAGCAACCACGTGCCCGCGACGCGCGCGAAGGTGAGCGTCAGCACATACGTCATCGTGTACGGCCGGCCCTCCGCGTCGAGGTCGTCGTAAGTGACGCCGAGCACCGCAACGCCCGTGTCGCCGGCCTGCGTGCGCCGCACCGGCTCGAGCGTCCAGCTCCAGTCCGGATCGCCGAACCAATCGCGGTGGAAGGCGGCGACCTCGTCCCGGCCGGCGAGCAAGCGCCCGTTCGGGGCGACGAGGCTGACGTCGTCGTGCACGGTGGCGAGGAACGCGTCCAGGTCACGGGCGGCGATGGTGCTCAGATGGTGGTCGACGGCCTCACCGAACTGCATGCGTCACGATCTCCCTCTCGAAGCGATGCCGCAGCATGGCACGCGGGGCCGCCGGCCGGCACCGATTTACCGAACCCCACCCACCCGGCCAGCCCGCCCCATCTGCCCCACCCGGCGCACCCGGCCCGGCCCGGTCACCCCGGCCCGCCCCGGCCCGGGACGCTGAAGAAGCCGTGCACCTGCGGGGAGTGCAGGGTCATGGCGAGGATCCGGTGCGCGCCCGCGG
>NZ_JBFAQM010000034.1:0-94214 GCF_040677315.1 Actinoplanes sp. NPDC049316
CGTTGAACCCTCTTACCGGAGACCTCTTCAGTTATGAATCACCGCCACGCCGTGACCTCGTACCGGCTAAGCGGGACTTACGAAACACGCCTTAGAACGCAGCCACCGCAGTGTGACGCTCACGACTGCCGGAAAGGTACTCGTCCGTCATGCGGCGACGGTACTGACCGCGATGGAGGAAACCACAGCCGCGCTCGCCGCGGTGCGCTCCGAGCCGACAGGCCGAATCCGCATCGGCGCCCACGCCGCGGCGGTGCGGACAGTTCTCCCCGGTGCCCTACTCAGGCTCGGCCGCGACCATCCCGGGCTGGAACTGTCGGTCAGCGAATGGGATCCGGTCGCGTTGCCGAACGCACTGCGCGACCACCGGGTCGACATCGGGCTGTCGTACGACTTCGACATCGCGTCCGCCTGGACCGACCCGGCGCTAGAGTCGGTGTCGCTGATGACCGAAAGTGTGTACCTCGCGGTCGCCGCCGACGGGCCGATCAGCACCCTTGCCGCCGCCCGTGACGCTGAGTGGATCCTGGGGAGCACCGGCACGCTGTCTCTCGAGGTCGCCTCGAGCGTGTGCCGAGACGCCGGCTTCACGCCCCGGATGCGCCATCGGGCCGACGATGTCATCGCTGTCCTCGCCCTGGTCGCGGCCGGCCATGGCGTCGCGATTGTGCCTCAGCTCGCGGCGGACGCGCCGACGCCCGGCATACGACTGATTCCCGTTCCGGCTCGCCTGCACACCAGAATCAGGTACCGCCGTGGCGCCTCGGCGCACCCGTCGGTGGTGGCCGTGGTCGCCGCGCTGCAGAAAGCCACCCACGCATTGTCGGGCTGATCGGTCAGGGACGGGTGGCCAGCCGCCCACCTCTCCCTTCATCGCCGGTGAAATTCCCATCGCTGCCACCGCCGACCGACTTGCCCTTCAGCGCCGGCAGCAACTGCTGGGCCAACGCGAACAGCTGGCCCGAGTGCTCGCCGGTGAGCGGCAGCCGGCGCACCGATCCCTGAACCGAATGTGCAGCAGTAAGTCGCGAAGCTGCCGGCCCGGATTGTCGACGACCTCGGCCGGATTCTGCAGCTGATCGGGGCCGGGCTGCCGAATCAGTTCGACAGTGCACGGGCCAGTTGATCCTTGGTCATCGTGGAGCGGCCGGTGATGCCCTTCTTCTTGGCCTCGGCGTACAGCTGGGCCTTGGAGCGTTCCTTGTCCGACGATTTGCGGCCGGCCGATGGCTTGCCTAGGTCCTGCCAGCGGCTCTCGGCGAGCTCGATGCCGTACTTCTTCGCCGCCTTCTTGATGCGGCGGAAGGCCTCGTCGCGCTCGGTGTCGGACACGTCGCGTACCTGATCGAAGCGGGCGATCGCGTTGCGCACGTGGCGGGCGTCGTTCAACGGTTCTTTGCGGACGCGCGGGAACGCGAATGTGCTGTCGGACATCGCGTTGCGCTCGTCGGCGTTCAGGGCGTGTCGGTTTGCCATGCAGGATCGGTACCCGGTCCGGCGGGACCCAACCAGGGGTGCGCCGACCGTTTCTCCCGGGTGTTCGGTGCCGCCGAAGGAAGCCGTCACGGCGGGCGGCGGGGGATTCGCGCGGTGCGTCAACCGGAGTCGACTGTGCCCGTCAGCGCAGAAGGAGCAAAGCGGCGCCGGCGAGCAGGGCCGTACGAAGGACGACGGCGAGCACGGTGAGGCAGGTCCCGCGTCCCTGCGGCCTCGGTGTCGGGGTAGTCGCTCAGGCCTGCTCCACGCGGTTTCGGCCGCCTTCCTTGGCCCTGTACAGGGCGAGGTCGGCGCGGGCGAGCACCTGGTCCAGGCCGTCGTCGTCCGGGTGCAGGTGGGTGATGCCGACGCTGACCGTCACCGGCAGCGGGCCGCCGCGGGTGGGCACCGGGGTGGCGGCCACGGCGTGCCGGATGCGCTCGGCCAGGTCCGGCCCCTGGTCGCCGAGGTCGGGCAGGATCACCGCGAACTCCTCGCCGCCGTAGCGGCCGAGCACGTCGGAGGAGCGTACGCTCTCGGCCACCCGCTGGGCGACCTCGCGGATGACGTCGTCGCCCACGCCGTGGCCGTAGGTGTCGTTGACCGTCTTGAAGTTGTCGATGTCGAGCATCACCGCGGCGAGGTCGTGGTCGTGGCGGGCCGCGATCTTCAGCAGCGTCGTGGCGAGCGAGTAGAAATGGCGGCGGTTGTTGACGCCGGTCAGCTCGTCCGTGGTCGCCAGCTCCTGGACTCGGGCGAACAGCCGGGCGTTCCCGTACGCGCTCATGCCCTGGCTGGCCAGCGCGGCGGCCACCTCGCGGGCGGTGTCGTCGAACCCGGCGCCACCCAGCAGCACCACCCCGACCGGTCCGTCGTGGGAGACCAGCGGCACGGCGAGCGAGATCTCGGCGTCGCCGAGGAGTTCACCGCGCAGCGCGGCGCCGGCGGGCAGCGTCACGGGAGTCGCGCCCGCGCACGCCGCGGCCAGTGCCGGATCCGCCGTGGCGGACAGCCGCCGGCCGTGCGCCGCCGGGTCCGCGGACCCGGCGACGGCCACGACGTCCAGCTCGTCACCGTGGGCGAGCAGCAGCCCGCCGGCCACCGCGCCGACCTGGGCGTGCAGGGTCGTGAACAACCGGTGCAGCACCTCCTGCGGTTCCAGGACGGCACTCAGCTCGGCCAGGCTGGACCGCAGTGTCTCGGCGAGCTGCTGCTGGTGGCGGGCCGTCTGGACGGCGAGCCCGAGCTGGGCGGCGCGAGCCGTCTCCAGCGACACCGCGACGTGGCTGGTGATCGCGGTCAGCACCTCGACGTCGTCCTCCGTGAAGATTCCGCGTGCCATCCGGCTGTCCAGGTACGCCACGCCGAGGACCCGGCCCTTGAACTGCATGGGCGCGACCATGATGCTGCGCAGCCCGTGCACGACGACGCTCTGCGAACCGAGGGCGGCACCCTGCTCGGTGCCGGCGACCACGAGGGCCTCCCCGGTTTCGATCACCCGCTGCACGAGCGTGGAGCCGTACCCGCTCACGGCTTCCAGGTCGGTGCCGGCCGCGTCGCGCCCGGCGAACTGCACGGTTGCGCCGGACTCGTCGACCAGGAACAGCAGGGCGCGCTCCGCACCGAGGATGTGCAACGTTTCGTCGAGTGCCACGCGGGCGAGCTGCTGCGGGTCGAGGACGGTCGCACCGGCGGCGCTCACCTGCTGCAGCGCCTCGAGGCGGCGGTTGCGGCCGGCGTGGGTGCTGCGGTCGGCGTAGGTGCGCGTCGTGCTGGCCTGCGCTTCGTCGATGCCGAACTCGGCCCGCACCTGGCGGCGGCGGTGCTCCCAGCCGTATGTGCCGGCCAGCATGTAGGCGACCCGAGCCTGCCGCTCCGCCTCGGCGGTGTGCCCGAGGGTGCGCAAGGCGCGGGCGCGGATGCGGGACAACTCGAAGGACACCAGAGGGGCGTCGACCGCCCGGGCGTCCTGTTCCACCCGATCGGCCTGTTCGATCGCCTTCTGGCTCATGCCGCGCTGCTGCAGTAGCGCGGCTCGCGCGGTGCGGTGAGCGAGATGCAGCAGCGGGGAGCTCGCGATCCGGCCGAGTTCCCGGATCGCCTGCTCCGCTGCCAGCAGCCGCGCCGGTCGCTGCTCGTCGTCGGCCAGCCGCACCTGCGCCATCCGGCCGTGCGCGCGGTAGACGTAGAACCACTTGAGGTGCGCCATCAGCTTCTGTTTGGGGAGGCCGAAGCCTTCGAACTCGGTGACGATCGCGTCGAAGCGGGCACCGAACTCGCCCTCTTCGACCGCCGCGCACAGGGCGGCGGTGGCGACGTTGGCCCGCTGCACCACGGTGGCTGTCTCCGGCGGCAGGGCCTCACGCAGCGCGGCGTACGCCTCCGCGGCTTCGGCGGGGCGTCCCAGCTGGGCCGGGATCATGACGCCGAGCATGCTGAACGAGGTGCCGTACGCCTGCGTGGGGTCGGCGAGCCGCTGCAGGCCGCGTTCGTACTCCGCCTGGCTTTCACGGGTGTAGCCGCGCAGGAGCAGCCGCAACGACGTGGTGGCGGTGCCCGGCAACATCTGGGCCGGCTGGAACCAGCGGGAGTGCGTGGCGATGGTCTTCTCCCAACCGCTTCCGTCGTCGATGCCGGCGAACAGCCGGGCGCAGCCACGGACCCAGTCGACGTAGGCCGTCAGGCCCGGATCTCGCAGTGTCGCGGCGTCGCGGCCGGCCCGGGACAGGCAGCGCTCGGCGATCCCGTGCAGCCGCATCATCGCGGTGACGTAGCCGAGCACCGCGTACACCCGGACGTACTCGGGGCACAGGCCGATGCGGTTGACCGCGTACAGCGCCCGCATCACGAAGATCGCGGCCTCGCGCAGCCGCAGCCCGATCGCGGCGGCATAGGCGCCGGCGTCCAGGACGGCGGCGAGGGCGGCCAGCTCGTCGCGGCGCTGACCGCGCGCGGTGCCGTACCCGATCCGGGTGCGCCGGACCAGCGCACCGGCTGCCGCGATGGCGAGGGTGGACAGCAGGCGGGCCGGCTTGCTGCCGGGCAACGGCCGGCCGAGCTCCTGCAGCGCCTCGGTGGCCGCCTTTACGGCCAGACCGTCGGCCCAGGTGGTGTGGTGCAGTTCGACGAGCGTGGTACGAAGCTCGGCGCGGCACCGCGGGTCGGACTCCCCGGCCAGCGCCCGATCCAGCGTCCGGCGGGCCTCGTCGAAGCGGCCGGTGCGCAGGTACGCCGTGGCCAGCGGATGCAGCACCTCGCTGTCGATCGGACCGCTGTCGGCCGCGTCGACGATGGCGCTCAGGTACTCGAGGGCGTCGGCGGGTGCCTGGTCGGCCAGGGCACGCCGGCACGCCGCCAGGGCACTGCGGCGGCGTGCGGCCGGGTCGGCGACCCCGGCGGCATCTCGGTAGTGGCGGGCGACCACGTAGTCGTGGTCGGATTCGCGCATCTCCTGGGGCAGCTGCTCGAGCGTCGTGGCGGCCGCCGCATGCAACCGGTGCAGGACCTCCGGTGCGACGTCGGCGAGCAGCGTCTCTCGCAGCGCGGCGTGCACGAAGCCGTACCGGCCACCGTCGCGGGCCTCGACGATGCGCCGGTCCGCCGCTGTGCCGAGAGCCGCGGCGACCGTCCCGGCCGGCAGGCCGCACACGGCGGTCAGCACCTCGTGACGGAAGCGGCCGCCGGCGACCGACGCCGCGACGAGCACCTCCCGGACGTCGTCGGGCAGCCCTTCCAAGCGGGCCACGATGAGCGCACGCGCGTCCGCGGCGACGGGCAGGGCGTCGGCGCCGGCGGTGTCGAGGTACCACTCACCCCACAGCGGCACCAGCAGGCCGGCGTCGACCAGCTGCAACAGGTACGCCTCAGTCGCCAGCGGCGAGCCGCTCGTCCGGGCCGCGACGTGGTCCACCAGCGCGGCGGGGACCCGGGCGCCGGGCAGCCGGGAGGCGATCAGGGCCCCGGTCGTGTCGCTGTCCAGCGGCTCGCACCGTACGGTCGTGTCCAGAGCGCTGCCCAGCTCGGTGAGCGGCGAGCCGGCGTCGTCGAGTTCCGTCACCAGCACCAGCAGCGGCAGCGTGCCCAGGTCGGGCCCGAGAAGCGCGAGCACGCGACGGCTCGCCGCGTCCAGCCACTGCACGTCGTCGAGGAGAAGAAGCATGCCCCCGCCGCTGCGGGCCAGCTCGCTGAGGAAGACGGCGACCGCGGCGAAGAGGCGGTCGTCGCGGCCGTCGCTCCCGCCCGCGCCCGAGTCGCCGAGCAGTGCCGCCAGTCGCGGCGACAGCCCGGCGATCAGGCCCGGTCCGGCACTGCCGGCGGCGGCACGGATCCGCTCGCGGGCCTCCTCGCGATCCTGTGGGCCCAGCCGGGCGATCGTGTCCAGGTGCCCTTCCAGCGCCGCCCGCAGCGCGCCGAGGGGCAACGCCTCGTCCTCGGCGCACCGGCCGCGCAGCACCACCGCGCCGGCGGCCTCGCCGGCGATCTCGGCGGCCAGCCGGCTGCGGCCCGAGCCTGCCTTCCCATGCACGGCCGCGGCGCCACCGGAGCCCGCCGCGGCACGCCGCCACCGTTCGCTCAGCTGCCGGACCTCGCCGTCGCGGCCGAAGACGGGCCAGGCGTCCACGGGCGGGGCGTCGAGGATCGCCTGGGCGTGCCCGCCCGCGCACCCGCGCAGCGCCGCGAGCAGATCGGCCGGGCTCTGGTAGCGGTCGTCCGGGTCCTTGGCGAGCAGCCGCGTGACCACCTCGGCCAGGACCGGGTCGATGTCCGGCAGCAGCGCCCGCAGATCCGGCACGGGCGCGGTGGTGTGCAGCCGCAGCAGCTCGCCGACGTCCGAGGCGTCGAACGGCGGGCGGCCGGTCAGGCACTCGAAGAGCATGACGCCGAGGGAGTACAGGTCCGAGCGGCCGTCCACCGGGCGCTTGAGCATGCCTGACTGCTCGGGGGCGCTGTACAGGAACGTTCCTACGGCCTTGTCCGGCTCGTCCACGTCCCGGCCGAGCATGGCCAGGCCGAAGTCGATCAGCTTGGCGGGGCCGTGCGGCGGGATCATGACGTTGTGCGGCTTGATGTCGCGATGCACCAGGCCGATCCGGTGCGCGGCGGCCATCGCGTGCGCGAGCTCGGCGGCGAGCTGCACCACCCGCTCCTGCGTCAGCGCCCGGTTGGCGAGCAGATCGGCGAGGGAGTGGCCCTCCAGCAACTCGGTGACCATAGCCGGGGCGCCTTCGTAGCGGCCCGCCGCGTACGCGCGGACCACGCCGGGATGATCGACGCAGGCCAGCAGAGCGGCCTCGCGGCAGAAGGCTGCCAGCGTCTCGGGCGCGGCGGCGGCATCGCCGCGCGGACGCTTGAGTGCGAGGCGTTCGTCGCCGCGGCGCACCTGGAACACGGTCGTGTGCGCACCACGGCCCAGCTCGGCCTCAACCTCGAGCCCGGTCACCTGTGCGGGTCGCCGGACCGACCCCGAAAGCTGCGTTTCGCTCATTACCGACCGCCCCGTCACGTGCACCTCCATCTGGCCATCGACACGAGCGGGCGCAGATTGAGCCATTCGGCCGTTCACGTACGTTGCGGATAGGTCGCTGCGGACCGCCGGCCGGGCAGCGGTGACCTCACCGAGGGCCGGCGCCGAGGTCGCACAACAGCGTGCCGAGGATGCGTTCCTCCATCACGGCGTGCCCGGTGCGTTTGCATCAGCTCGCCGAGGCCGGGATCCCATGGTGTCGATGCGGGCGCACCCACGAGCGGGATCCGGTCGGCGGGCCGTGATGCCGCTCAAGCCGCGACCCGGCAAGCCGTTCTCGAACTGTTCGAACCCGACGAAGCCGAACTGCGGTTGCCGGCCGAAGCTGCGGCCGATGCGTTCCTCGCCCTGTTCTTCGGCCGCTCCAGCGGCAGGCGGCAGGCCACGTCCGCTACCACGGAACAGTTGGTCGATCTGTTCCTGCACGGGGCGATGGGCCCGGCGCAGACGGGATGATGACGACGCCGCCACCGGCCGGGATCGTGAGCGCGCTCGGAGACGTCGTTACGCCGAGTGACTCCTCGGTGCGCCGGCGCCGGCGTGGTCGAGACCGAACGGTCGCGTGCTCTGCCGACAGCGGTAGAAGGTGGCAGATCTTTGGCGTTCGGGGCCCATGGACACGGCAATATCGGTGGCGCAGGGGTGCGGGAAAGTGCCGGACGACCCTGCTTCCCGGAGGACGTCCGGCACTAGGCTGCCCGTCACCCGGCGGGCGGCCCTCGGGCGACGGAGGCGGTGGGATGACAGTCCGTGATCTTTATCCGGGCTACTTCGCGCTGGTCATGGCGACCGGCATCTGCTCGATCGCGCTGCGGGACGTCGGGCGTACGAGTGCGTCGGTCGTGCTCCTGGTGGTGGCCATCGGCTGCCTCATAGCGCTGTGTCTCGCGCTGGGGTGGCGAATCGCGCGATATCCCCGGCTGGTCCTGGCGGACCTGACCGCGCCGGACCGGGCGTTCGCGTTCTTCACCATCGTCGCCGCCTTCGACGTGCTCGCCGCCCGGCTCGCCCGGGACGCTCACCGCGGCGTCGCGATCGCGCTGGCTGTCGTGGGCGCGGCCGTGTGGCTCGCCCTGACCTACACCATCCCCGTCCGGCTGATCCTCGGCCCGCGGCCACAACCGGTCCTGGCCGGCGTCAACGGCACCTGGTTCGTCTGGGTCGTCGGCACCCAGTCGGTGGCCGTCAGCGCCGCCGTGCTGGACCAGCCCGCCCACGGCCACGCCCGGCTCACCGCGTTGCTCGCCGTACTCATGTGGTCGGTCGGCGTAGTGCTGTACCTCATGGTGGCCACCCTGGTACTCACGCGGCTGCTGCTGCTCGAGGTCCGGCCTGCCGACCTCACCCCACCGTACTGGGTCACCATGGGCGCCACCGCGATCACCGTCCTCGCCGCCGCGCAGATCCTCACCATGCCCAACTCCCCGGCAGCCAACGCCACCCGACCCGTCGTCGGGGGCCTGGCTGTCGTGCTGTGGGCGTTCGGGAGCTGGCTCATCCCCCTCCTGGTGATCTTCGGGGTTTGGCGGCACGGTGCCAAGCGGGTGCGGCTGGCGTACCTGCCGGCGTTGTGGAGCATCGTCTTCCCGCTCGGCATGTACGCCGTGGCCAGCATGCACCTCGGCAAGGCCGTCCAGATGCCCATCGTCGAGCGCATCGGCCGGGCCTGGACCATCGTGGCGGTCTTGGCCTGGCTGATCGTCTTCGTCTCCATGTGCCGAGCGCTCCTGGCATCCCCGCTGCGTCTCCGTGGATCGCTGGGTACCCCGACCACGAAGCGAGTGCGTCCTGACTCTTCGGCCGCGAAGCGAACCTAGGGAACCTGTGCCTGTGACAAGTCCCACGACGATCGGAGGGTGACCGTGGCAGGTCCGGTCACCAAACATCATCTGGCCCTACGCCCCGACCACCTGATCGTCGTTCTGCGCGACATCGACTGCGACGCAGGAGTCGGTGGCGATGACGCCATCACGCGGGCACGTCAGAACATCGCCGCAAGCTCCGGCTACGGGGTCTACCTCGAAGCCGTGCAGAATCTCGTCCCGATTCACGTCGACGTCGACGTCTGGGATGGCGAACCTGAGGCCGGTCCATCGCCTGCGACGTGGGCGGGACCTCTCCTGATGGACCTGGATTGTCCTACCGGTGAGTTGCAGGTGGGTGACGAGACAGGCCAGGCGATCTCCGACATACGACCGCCTCATGGCCCGGGGCGATATCGGGTGGCTTTCTATCACCGCGGCCGTGACGAGGCCCCCGAGCTGGAGCGGCAGGTCGAGGCCGCGCTGGCCGCCGAGGGAGACCAACGCGTGGATGAACTTCTAGCGGCCTATCAGGGTCGGGAGAGCTATCTGTTCCGTCTGTGGTGGCACGGCCCGCTGCCCGAGGACGACGATGACGATCTCTAGCGCATAGGCGGAGCAGCCGCACTCCGGAGATCGACGTTCGCGTCGCCCGCTACTGCCGCTGGTTCGCACTGTCGTTCAGGTCCTCGTCTGGACCTGGCGCCCGCCGGCCAGTGAATAGGGACCGTTGCACCGGGTCGTGTCAGCGTGCGCGGGCCGGTGGCAGCATCGGTGGCCATCGTCTCGATCGCGGCCGGCCGCGCCACATACTTCGGCAATGAGGAAAGTGGCGGCTGGTGTGGCGGTGGCTCTGAGCGTGGGGGTCGCCGGGTGTGCGAACGGCGATCCGCCGGCCGGTGCACCGGCCGCTGCCGCGCGGCCCGGATTCTCGGTGGAGGCTGCCGACGCGGTGTTGTCCGCCTTCGATCAGGCGGATTCCGCTGCTTCCGGTGCGTCTGATCCGGCCGGGCTGAAGGCTCAGGAGGTTCCCCCGTCGCTCGACATCAGTCTGGCGTCGGCGAACCGGGCGCGGATCGCCAAGCGTACGCCGCCCGCCTTCCGGCACACCGCGGCGGGTTTCGCCCTGCCTGCTGGGGACGCTTCCTGTTTCCTGGTGGTGGCGTCGCTGCAGGTGCAGGGTACGGAGCTGCCGCTCTCCGACATCACGCAGTTCGTGCGCCAGGACAGTGGCGGGTGGAAGGTGAGCCACAACGTCGGTGTCGGGCAGAGCGCCGTGGCGCAGGCTCGTACCCTCGCGGGCGGCGCCGCGGTGGCCACCGGGACCGCTCTGGACGAGACGCGGCGCAAGCAGTTGGAGACCGAGGTCTTCAGCCGTACGATCAGCGCCGCCGCGCCCGATGTCACCGTGCTGGCGAGCAGTGACCTGCTCGACCGCCAGTTCGCGGCCGGCTGGGACGTCTACCGGCAGCAGCTTTCCGGAGTCGGGATGCGGGTGGAGCGCACGATGACGGACGCCGGCTGGTCGCAGTGCGCGGCCCGTACCGATGCCGGGGTCTTCGCCTTCCTCACGCTGCGGGCGACCGACACCGTCGTGGGTGGTAAGGGCAAGCCGGCCACCCTCGCGCCGCCCAGCCCGGATCTGCTCGGCCTGGGCCGTACCGAGCCGGTGTCCGCGCCGAGCATCGCCGTCTCCCGGGTTCAGGTTTTCGCGTTGTTCGTGCCGGCTGCGGCGGGCAAGCCGGCGACGCTGCTCGGGCTGAACGACGCACCGACCGCCCTCGACCTGGGCTGACGATCGCCGCACTTCGTGCCATCGATGGATCTCGGTCCGGTGCTCTCCGACAATGAACGTCCGCCCCAGGGGATGGAGATGGGTCGATGCGGCGTCCGAGATTCCGAGCGGATCAGCTACCGGTCCGGTTGAGCGCGCCGGCGGGCGACTATCTCGTCGTGGCCGGCGAGACCCGGCACCTGCTCGTCGAGGACCCGGTCGCGGCCGAGCTCGCGGGTCTGGCCGACGGGCGCACGGAGACGGCGGACCTGGTCGGCGCGCTCGCGGACCGCTATCCGCCGCGGCGGGTGGCGGCGTCGCTGCGCCGGCTGATCCGCCTGGGCCTGCTGGCCGACGGCCCCACCGCCGCGCCGGCCGACGTGGCGGCGGCGTGGGACGCGCGGGGCGTCGATCCCGACGATGCCGCTCGGCAGCTCACCGTGTCGCTGGTGGACGCCGGCGCGCCCGGCGTCGCGGCGGTCGAGAGTCACCTGCTCGAGCTGGGGATGAAGGTCACCGGTGAGGTGGGTGACGGCCCGATCGTCGTCGCCGTGAGCAGCCCCACCGATCCCGGGCTCGCCGCCTTCAACGCGGCCCGGCTCGCCGACGGCCGGGGCTGGACGATGGTCCGTCCACACGGCACCGTGCTCCTGCTCGGACCGCACTTCCTGCCCGGCGAAACCGGCTGCTGGCAGTGCCTGCGGCAGCGCTGGACGGAGAACGAGCCCGTACTGTCCTACCTCGACAGTCTGCTGCCGGGACCACGGCCGGACCCGGCGCGGGCGAGCATTCCGGCGACGATCGCGATCGCGGCGGGGATGCTCGCCGCCGAGTTGCCGGTCCTCGCCGCCACCGGCCGTTCGTCCCGGCTGACCGGCCGGCTCGTCACCTTCGACACCGGCACGCTCACCGGCGAGGGGCACGATCTGGTCCGGCAGCCGTACTGTGCCGCCTGCGGCGAGCCTCCCGCGCCGGGCGGCCGCATCGTGCTGGAACCGGCCCCGGTGACGGTGTCCGCGGACGGCGGGTCCCGTTCGGCGGCCGCCGCGCAGACGTACCGGCGGCTGGCCCGGCACGTCGACCGCTACCTCGGTGTCGTGACCCGTCTCGAGCCGATGGAGGACTACCACAACGGGCTCACGTACAGCTTCGGTGCGGGACACAACTTCGCCCTGCCCCGGGGGCCGGCCATGTTGCGGACGAACCTGCGCGGGCTCTCCGGCGGCAAGGGCCGCACCGAGATCCAGGCGAAGATGTCAGCGGTGGGAGAGGCCGTCGAACGGTACTGCGGCGTCTGGCGTGGCGAGCGTACGACGATCCGCGCGGCCTGGCCGGACCTGCCCGGTGCCGTACCCCCGCAGGACCTTCTGCTCTTCTCCGACGCGCAGTACGCGGCGCGTGAGCCGGCGCGTAGTCACTTCCACCGGGTGCCGAAGCGGCTCGCCGCCGACCAGCAGATCGCGTGGTCCCCGGCGTGGTCGCTCACCCACGATGAACCGCGGAACCTGCCCGCCGCCTACTGCTGGTACGGCCACCCCGACCTGGCCGAGGCGGACGTGTGCGGCGCCGACTCCAACGGCTGCGCGGCCGGCGAAACCCTCCCCGAAGCGATCCTCCAGGGCTTTTGCGAGCTCGTGGAGCGCGACAGCGTGGCGCTGTGGTGGTACCACCGGTCGCGGATGCCGGGCGTGGACCTCGCCTCGTTCGGGGACCCGTGGATCGACGCGCTGGGCGACTTCTATCCGCGCCGGCTCGGCCGCAGCTTGTGGGCGCTGGATCTGACCGCCGATGTGGGCATCCCCACGTTCGCCGCGGTCTCGTCCCGCACGGACCGGCCGGTCGAGGACGTCCTCGTCGGCTTCGGCTCCCACCCCGATCCGGCGGTGGCTGTGGGTCGCGCGCTGGCCGAGGTGAACCAGTTCCTGCCGATGGTGGCCCGCTCGAGCGGGGACCGCACCCGCTACGCGGTCGAGGACCCGGAGACCCTCGCCTGGTTCACCACCGTACGCATCGCCGAGCACCCGTGGCTGACCCCGTCCGACGCCGCGCCGACCACCGCCGCCACGTACGCGAGCACCGCCACCGGTGACGCCGCGGAAGACGTGCGGGACTGCGTACGGCGCGCCGCCGGCGCCGGGCTCGACGTCATCGTCCTCGACCAGTCCCGGCCCGACCTGGAGCTGCGGGTCGCGCGGGTCGTCGTCCCGGGCCTGCGCCACTTCTGGCGGCGGCTCGGTCCGGGACGGCTGTGGGACGTGCCGCACCGGTTGGGACGCACCGGTCTGGCCGCCGACGAGACGGCGATGAATCCGCTCAGCGTGTTCTTCTGAAAGGAACGGCGATGGTGCTCGCGCAGGTACCCGTACACCGGCAGGCCGGCCTGTCCGAGGCGCTCCGGCTGCGCCGGGACGCGGTTCTCACCACGTCCGACGGCGGCGTGCTGACCCTGCGGCAGAGCCGTTTCGAGCTGACGATGAGCAGACCGGGCGTCGGGCGCCGGGCGTTGCTGCTGCGCCTGGCCGACACCTGGGTGAGCCACCTCGACGCCAACCGGCTCGTCTCGGAGATCGAGGGCGAGGCGCAGATCATGGCGGCGCAGGTGCTGTTGCGCCGGCTCGTCCTCACCTGCTGGCTGGACCGCCGGTTGGGGTTGCCCGGCCGGCCGCTGCTGGAGGTGTTGCCGACGGGCCTCGGCCGCTGGGGCGCGCAGCCGGATCGCCGGCACGAGCCGGGCTGCGGCTACCGGCTGTCGAGGTTCGTGGCCATCCGCGCCGACGACGGCCGGATGGTGGCCCAGACACCGTTGTCCACGGTCACCGTCGGCGTGCCCGACCGCCGGGTGCTGGGTGCCCTGCTCGACGCGGTCGGGGAGGACGGGTGCGACAGCGCGGCGTTCGGTGCCGCCGCGGGCGTCGACGAGGTGGTCGCCGGCCGGCTGCTCGACGAACTGCTGAGCGCCGGAGTGGTCGCGGCCGTCGCCGACCAGCGCGCCGAGACGACGCAACCGCCGCAGGCGCTGTGGTCGGCCGAGGACCTGAGCCTGCACGGCCGGTCCCGGGCCGGCCGGCACGCCCTGCCGATCGGCGGCACCTACCGCTTCGCCGGGAGCTTCCCGGCGGAGCGGCTGCACGCCACGTTTCCCGGCCGGCCGGTGGTGCCGCTCCCGGTCCCGGACAGCGCCCGGATCGCCGCCACCTCACCGTCGTTCGCGTCGGTCCTGGCGCAGCGCCGCACGATCCGCGAGCACGACCAGGACCACCCGATCAGCCTCGACCAGCTCGCCGAGTTCCTGTACCGGGTGCAGCACACCACCGACGTACGGGAGGTCGACGGACACGAGGTCGGCCGCCGGCCGTACCCGGGCGGCGGGGGCATGTGCGAGCTGGAGCTGTATGCCATGGTCACCCACTGCGCCGGGCTGGCCGGTGGGCTCTACCACTACGACAGTGTGGAGCACCGGCTCGAACTGCTCGCTACCCCCGAGACCAGCTCCGACCGGTTGCTGGCCTACGCCAGCGCCGCCGCGTCCATCCCGCGGCCGCCGCAGGTGCTGCTGGTGGTGACCGCCCGGATCCGCCGGCTGATGTGGAAGTACGAAGGGCTCGGCTACGCGCTGATCCTCAAGAACGCCGGCCTGCTGACCGAGCTGATGTACCTGGTCGCGGCGTCGATGGGGCTGGCGCCCTGCGCCCTGGGTGCGGGTGACTCCGCCGCCTTCGCCGCACTGTCCGGACTGGATCCGCTGGTCGAGCCGAGCGTCGCCGACTTCCTGCTGGGATCGAGGGCCGCCGCATGATGTTCCGCCGGCAGGCGCTGCGCCGGCTCGAGGCACCCGAGGAACTCGACGACGTGGTGCGGCTGGCGACGGTGCCCGGCTGGCTGCTGACCGTCGCGCTGCTCGTCGCCGTCGGCACGGCCGGCGCCTGGGCGGTGTGGGGGACCGTCGACCGCACGATCCGCGCGGCCGGGGTCCTGGTGCACTCCAACGGCGTCTCCGGCGTCGACGCCACGTTCAGCGGCCAGATCGTCAAGGTGTGGACGTCGGCGAACGTCCGAATCACCAAGGGCACACCGGTCTACAGCGCCCGGCGCGCGAACGGCACCGTCGAGACGGTCGGTGCCCCGTGGGACGCGTACGTGGTCGGCATGGCCGTCAGCGAGGGCCGGCTCGTGCAGCCGGGCACCCGGATCGCCGAGATGGAACGCCTGGACACTCCGGGGGACGCGCTGCAGGCGGTCGTCTTCTTCCCCGCCAGCTCGGCGCCGCTGCTGCGGCCCGGCAACACGGTCGCCGTCACCGCGCCCGCCGCCCCGTCGACCGTCTTCGGCACGATGGTCGGCGAGGTCACCGAGGTGGGCGCGTTCCCGGAGACCCCGGAGTCACTGCGGGCCTTCCTCGGCAGCGGCCCCGACGTGCCGGGCCTGCTCGCCGGCGGCAGCGTCGTGCGGGTGGTGGTCCCGCTGCACACCGATCCCGCGTCGCCGAGCGGCCTGCGCTGGACGAAGGCCTCACCGCCGTTCCAACTCAACTCCACGAGCCAGATAACCGCCGTGTTCACGATCGCCCGGGAACACCCGATCACCTGGTTGCTCGGATGAGCGCCGGGGCGGCGACCGGGGTGCGCCCCACCACCCGGCGCGTCCGTACGCCGACCGTGATCCAGATGGAGGCCGTGGAGTGCGGGGCGGCGTCGCTGGGCATCGTCCTGGCTCACTTCGGCCGGCACGTACCGCTCGAGGAACTGCGCCAGACCTGCGGGGTCAGCCGCGACGGCTCGACCGCGGTGAGCGTCCTCAAGGCCGCCCGCACGTACGGCCTGGAGGCCAAGGGCTTCCAGATGGACGTCGGGGCCCTGGCCAGAACCGACCTGCCGGTCATCCTGTTCTGGCGCTTCGCGCATTTCCTGGTGCTGGAGGGCTTCGGGCGCCGGGTGCATCTCAACGACCCGGCCACCGGTCCGCGCTCCACGAGCTGGGAGGACTTCGACGGCTCGTACACCGGGGTGGCCCTCACCCTGCGGCCCGGCCCGGACTTCCGGCGCGGCGGAACCCGGTACAGCGTGATCCGGGCTCTCCGGGCACGGTGGCGCAACCTGGGCTCGATCGTGCCGCAGACCGTCCTGCTGGGCCTCGTCATCGCGCTGGTCGGTCTCACGACACCGGTGCTGACGGCGGTGTTCGTCGACCGGGTGCTGCTCGGCAACGGTCACGGCGCGTTGAGCGGGCTCGTGGCCGCGATGGCCGTCGCCGTCGTCCTGACGTTGCTGGCCGGCCTGCTGCAGCAACGGCTGCTCGTGCGCGCCGAGGGCGCGGTCGCCCTCGGCAGCGCCGCGCGGTTCATGCGGCACCTGCTGAGACTCCCGCTGTCCTTCTTCGACCAGCGCCAGGCCGCCGATCTGACCAACCGGGTACGCAGCAACGACACCGTCGCGGCGCTGTTCACCCGCCGAGTCGCCACCACCGCCGTCGACCTGCTGCTGCTCGTGACGTACGGCCTGCTGCTGTGCCGCTACGACGTGGTCCTCGGCCTGTGCGCGGTCGCCTTCTCCGCGGCCAACATGGCGGTGCTGCGGTACGTCTCCGCCCAGCGCACCAGCGCCGTCGCGGGCATGGCCGCCGACCGGGGCAAACTGTTCGGCACCGTCTACACGACCATCCAGATGATCGAGTCGATCAAGGCGGCCGGCGAGGAGCAGAAGGGCTTCCAGCGCTTCGCGTCGCGCGCCGCCGCGGTCATCGCGGGGCAGCAGAAGCTGGGCGTGCCGACCGCCGCGCTCGCCGTCGTGCCGGCGGTGATCGCGGCGCTGAACACGGCCGTCATGCTCAGCGTGGGTAGTTACCGGGTGCTAGCCGGCACCCTGTCCGTCGGCATCCTGCTGGCGATGCAGGGCCTGGTCACGATGATGAACCGGCCGGTCAGCAGCCTCACCGCGCTCGGCTCGCAGTTACAGGACATGAGCGCCGACCTGAGCAGGCTGCGGGACGTGGAGAACTACCCGGCGCCCGCATCGGTCCCGCCGCGGCGCGAGTTCACGCCCCTGGAAGGGCACCTGCGCATCCGCGAGCTGACCTTCGGCTACAACCCGTTGGCCAAACCGCTGATCGAACGCTTCGAGCTGGACGTGCCGCCCGGCGCCCGGGTCGCGCTCGTCGGCGGCTCAGGCAGCGGCAAGTCCACCGTCGGACGGCTCGTAGCGGGCCTCTACCGGCCGTGGTCGGGCCAGATCACCGTCGACGGCCGGCTGCGCGAGGAGATCGACCCGGACCTGTGGGCCGCGACGGTCGCCCTGGTCGACCAGGACCAGCTGCTGTTCGAGGGTACGGTCCGCGACAACGTCACGCTGTGGGACCCCACGGTCGCCGACGACGCCGTGATCGAGGCGCTGACCGACGCCGGCCTGTACGACGAGGTGGCCTGCCGGCCCGGCGGTCTGGCGGCGCGGGTGGCGGAGGGCGGCAAGAACTTCTCCGGCGGCCAGCGCCAGCGCCTGGAGATCGCCCGCGCCCTGGTCCGGGGGCCGAGCGTGCTGATCCTGGACGAGGCCACCAGCGCGCTGGACGCGGAGACCGAGCGGCTCATCGACCACAACCTGCGCCGGCGCGGGGCGACCTGCCTCGTGGTGGCGCATCGGCTGTCCACCATCCGCGACGCCGACCTGATCGTCGTGCTGGACCGCGGCGGCGAGGTCGAGCGTGGCAGCCATGAGGACCTGATGGCGGCCGGCGGCCGCTATGCGGGACTCGTCCGTGACCAGTGAGGGGGATCGGGGCGTGTTGGACGGCGACTGGGATCGGCTCTTCGGCCACGGCGAACCGGAGCCGGACCGCGTGGTGGCGCTCGGCGGCTCGCATCCCGCCTATCTGGTCGACGGGCCCGCCGACCTCTTCGCGATACGAGCCACGGACACCGGAGTGCCGTCCCGGCGGCATTTCGTGGCCCGGCTGCCGCGCCGTAGCTTCGTGCCGGGCGGCGCGCGTACCGGTGGGTGGCGGTTGATCCTCGTGCCCCTGCCCGGCACCGCCGTGCGGCATCTGACCGCGGAGAGGCTCGCGCTCGCCGAGTGTTCGGCGGCGGATCCGGCCACCGTCGCCGCCGCCCGGGCCCTGGCCGCCGCCGTCGACGCCATGCTGCTGGCCGTCGCCGACGCCGTCCGCGACGGGCAGGCGCCGCGCGGCGCCGCCACTCTGCAGCCGGGGGACTCCGCCGTGCTGGCCGCGGGGGATGTGCTGACCGGCAACACCGACGTCCGATGGGTACGCCCAGCCGGCGGCTGCCTGGTCCACAACGGCGGCGCCGGGGGCGTCATCGCCGACGGTGAGCTCGCCCCGCTCGCCGGCCGGGACTGGGTCGTCGCCGACGGCGAGTGCTCGGTGGCCGACAGCTCCACGTGGCAGCTGATCACCGCCGGTGAGCTGCGCACCGCCCTCGACGCTCACGTACGCCGGCTGGTCGCGGTCGTCGAGGACCGGGTCGAACGTCTCGCCGTCCGGTTCGTCAGCGGCCTCGGGGAACGCAAACGGGTCAATGCGGCCGTCCTGCGCGGCGCGGCCCGCACGGCGCTGCGGGCGGTCGGCGGGGGTGCGAGCGTGCCCGACGACGATCAGGAGTACCGCTTCGCCCGCTACCGGCGTGCGGCCGACATCCTGGAGGTCGTGACCGAGGACGCGCCCGGTGTCGCCGTCGTCGAGCCCGCCGACCGCCGCCGCCCACCGGACGACGACCGGCAGGCCGTCGAGGCGGTCGCGCGCAGCTCCGCGTTGCACGTGCGTCCGGTGAAACTGCCGAAACAGTGGTGGCGTCATGACCTCGGCCCGCTCATCGGCTGGCGGGACCGGTCCGCCGTCGCCCTGCGGTTCACCGGCGGGCGCTACCACGAGGTCGATCCCCAGGTCCGCACGGCGGTCCCGGTCACCGACCCGGAGGCCTTCGAGCCGTCCGCGGACCAGGTCCAGGCGCCGCTTCCGCGCCGCACGTCCATGCGCGACGCGCTGCGCCTCGGCCTGGGCGGTGGTGGCCGCGACCTGCGGGCCCTGCTCGCCGTGGGATTCGTCGTCGCCGCGCTCGGCCTGGCCACCCCGATCGGCGTCGGCCGGGCGCTGGCGTCGGTCAGCGCGACCGGACAGGTCCGGGGCGTGCTCGTGGTGGCCACCCTGCTGGTCGCCACCGCACTGGTCGCCGGTCTGGTGGGGGTCGCCCAGGGCCTGCGGCTGCTGCGGCTCGAAGGCCGCGCCGAGATCGGCACCCAGCTGGTGCTCTGGGACCGGCTGATGCGGCTGCCGGTCCGGTTCTTCCGCTCGACCAGCAGCGGGGAACTCGCGAACGCGGTGCTGGGCATCTCGTTCATCCGCCAAGCGCTCTCCGGCCTGCTCGCCCAAGCGGTCACGGCGTCGCTGACCCTGCTCGCCGAGTTGACCTTCATCTTCTGGGTCAGCGTCCCGCTCGGCCTGGCCTGCCTGGCCGTGGTCGCGATCGCGGTGCTGCTCGTGGGCGTGTTCGGCAGCCTGGTCGTGCGGCGCCAGCGCCGGGCGCTGCCCGCCGAGCACCAGGCGGCCGCCCTGACCAATCAGCTGCTCGCGGGCATCGCGAAGATCAAGCTCGCCCGCGCCGAGGACAGGGCCTTCAGCCGGTGGATGCGCAGCCAGGCGGCGGCCCGCTCGGACCTGCACCGGGTACGCGATGTGCAGAGCGTTCTGGTCGCTGTGGCCACTGTGTTGCCACTCGCCGGACAGCTCGCTTTGTTCGCGATGCTCGCAGGCCCACTTGCCGGGCAGATCCCTGCGGAGCGGTTCTATTCCGTCAATGTCGCCTACACGCTGCTGCTCGGCGCCGTGCTGGTCCTCGTCGCCGGAAGCGTCGAGATGCTCGCCGCCCTGCCCCGTCTGGAGGTGCTCGCACCGGTGCTCGGCGCCGACCCGGAACGGCTGCCCGACCGGGTCGACCCGGGCGAGCTGCGCGGCGAGATCCACCTCAACGACGTGACGTTCGCCTACCAGCCGGACGAACCGCCGGTGCTCACCGGCGTCTCGCTGCGGGTGCGCCCGGGGGAGTTCGTCGCCGTGGTCGGCCCGAGCGGCTGCGGTAAGTCCACCATGCTGCGGCTCCTGCTGGGCTTCGACCGGCCCACCTCGGGCGCGGTGCTCTACGACGGGCAGGATCTCGCGGAACTCGACCTGCAGGCGGTCCGGCGCCAGTGCGGGGTGGTGCTGCAGGACGGCATGCTCTTCGCCGGCAGCGTGCGCGAGAACATCGCCGGCGCGGGCACCTACCCGCTGGAACGGCTCTGGGAGGCGGCCCGGATGGCCGGACTGGACGGCGACATCGCCGGCTTCCCGATGGGCATGGGCACCAACGTGCCGTTCGGTGGCGGCACGTTGTCCGT
Source organism: Actinoplanes sp. NPDC049316 (assembly GCF_040677315.1). Lineage (NCBI taxonomy): Bacteria > Bacillati > Actinomycetota > Actinomycetes > Micromonosporales > Micromonosporaceae > Actinoplanes > Actinoplanes sp. NPDC049316. The sequence goes on from NZ_JBFAQM010000034.1 coordinate 19,957, forward strand.
CGGCCAGCGCCAGCGCGTGCTGATCGCACGGGCGCTGGTGGACCGCCCCCGGATGCTGTTCTTCGACGAGGCCACGAGTGCGCTGGACAACCGTACGCAGGAGATCGTCACCAGGAGCACCCGGGCGCTGGCCGCGTCCCGCATCGTCATCGCGCATCGCCTCTCGACGGTGATGAACGCCGACCGCATCGTGGTGATGGACGCCGGGACGGTGGTGCAGGAGGGCACCTATGCGGAGCTCATGGCCGAGCGCGACGGCCTGTTCCATCGCCTCGCCCGCCGGCAGCTGCTCGTGGCCCCGGAGCACACGCCGGACGGCGGTCAGGTCACGCCGGCCGGCGCCGACGCCGCCGAACGGCTGATCCGATGAACCCGGGCGCGATCGCGGGCCCCGCCGGCTGCCGGTGCGATCCGGTCATCCGATGTCGATGGTGGCGCTGCCGGTGAGCCGGATCTGGCCGTCGGCGGCGGAGTCGGCGATCAGCTCCGGCATCGCGATCGGGCCGAAGTTCTCCAGCGCCACCCGGAACGCCTCGGTGAGCAGCCCGATCATGCCGTTGGTCAGGGCGTTGGACTTCACGTCGAGGTCGTCCCAGGTGGACAGTGCCCCGACCCGCAGGGCGGGGGTGGCGTTGACGATGCGCTGACCGGTGGAGCGCACGAGCTCCTCGGCGATCAGCCGCAGCCGGTCCAGCACCTCCGACAGCACCTGCAACGACGGCACGGCGTGGACGCCGGCTTGGTGCAGGCCCTGCACGGAGCGCATCAGCCGGGCCCGGACCATCTCGACGCTGCCGTCCTCCCCGCGCACCAGCACGCCGTGCCCGGCCAGGGCGTGCACGAGGCCGGGGTGGTCGCGGCCGAGGCGCTGCAGCATCTGCTCCAGCGCCTCGCCGGCGGGCTCGGGGCTGCGCACGCCGAGGATCGCCTCGATGGCCACCAGGTTGTAGCCCTGCCGCTGCAGGGACTTGATGGCCTCGAGCCGCCGGACGTGGCTCTCGTCGTAGTACGCGGTGCGGCCCCGGCGGATCGGTGCGCCGAGCAGCGAGCGGGTCTGGTGGGCGCGGATGTTGCGAGGCGACATGCCGACCTTCGCGGCCAGCTCGTCCACCGTGTAGCCCGGACTCTCAGCCGCCATACACCCTTCCCCTTCCGTGTTCGAATGCATGCTCAGCGTAGTTACGGGCGTGGGGTGGCAGCATCCGTCGAATCGTCCAGGAAAAGTCTGGCAGGGTCGGCTATGGCGAAAGCGGGCTCGGACTCGCTACAGTGACCGCCTTCTATGGCGAGGTCGATTGCACCGATCCGCCCGATCCGCCGGCCGTGGTCTGCGCAGCTCGATAGAACCCGGCTCCCGGCGCCTTTCTCCGGGGCACGATGTGGCTTTCCGAGTCCCCTGAGGAGGAAGCCATGAATCCCGGAGACCGAGCGGTGTTCATCGCCGCGTACGGGCGGCTCGTGGTCGAGGTCTGGTCCGACCCGGCGCGCGAGGCCCTGCTCGAACGCGACCCCCGGCGACTGCTCGCCGAGTACGGCATCACCGTGCCCGAGGGCGTTCCCGTCCGCGTGCGCCGGGACGCCGGTGCGGCCGAACCCGACCTGGAAACGCAGGTGGAGGCCTGGCGGCACGCCTCGGACCTCGGTGAGCTCGTGCTGTTCGTGCCGAACCTGGAGGCCGAGGGCGAGGCCGAGATCGACGAGCGCGAACTCGAGAACGTCGTCGCCGGCCTGGAACCCGGCACGGCCTGCTGCTGTCCCTGCTGCTGCACCTGACGCGGCCCGTCGATTGCATCCGACGGTGTCATCCGGCAGGCGGCGAAAGCCGATGACGGCCGATCCTTCTGCCATTCCGGTACGACGCACGTCAATCCTCGTAGCGTCCTGACCAGCAGCACCGACCGCCATTGTGGAAAGAGAGCCCGATGACCGACATCGAACACACCGAGTTCACCCGCAAATACGTCGACCTGCTGGTCACGGTCTGGCGCGACGACGACGAGCAGCGCCGCCTGCTCGCCGACCCGACCGGCTACGCGACCGCCGCGGGACTGCCCGTCGCCCCCGGTGACGTCGTCGTCCTCGACCGTAGCGAGCTCGAGCATCTGCCCACCCGGGCGGACGTCATGAGCAGCTGGAACGAGAGCGCCACCACCCACGTGCTGGTCGTGCCGGCCACGCCGTTGATCGACACGGCGGAGCTGAGCGAGGCCGAGCTGGACCTCGCCGCCGCCCAGGCGGACAACAACACCAACACCAACATCTCGCTCTGCCTGTTCGCCGAGACGGCCTGAACACCCTCGGCGGGCCGCCGCGGCGGCGGCCCGCCGGGCACCACCGCAGAAAGGGGCCGGCGCCATGACCGTGGTCCGCGGCATCAACACCTATCGCAGCACCACCGCCGAACAGACGTGGGAGCGGATCCGGCCGCTGCTGCCGGCCGTCGGCATCACCCGGGTCGCGGACCTCACCGGCCTCGACGACATCGGCCTCGCCTGCCACGCCGCGTACCGCCCGGTCAGCCGCACGCTCACGGTGAGCCTCGGTATCGGGCTCACCCCGGCTCCGTCGCGGGTCAGCGCGGTCATGGAGGGCGCGGAGGCCTGGCACGCGGAGAACCCGGTTCTGCCGGTCATCGCCCGGTGCGCCGCCGCCGACCTCGACCTGCCCTACTCCGTACGCGACCTGCAACTCGCCCTGCGCTCCCCGTTGACCGACCACACGAGGCTCGACTGGGTCGCCGGCCGCGGCCTGCTGACCGGCCGGACCGTGCCCGTACCGCTGGCCACCGTCCGCCTCGACTTCCACGCCCGCCGCGACTGGGCCCGGGTGCTTTTCCGGCCCACCAGCAACGGCCTCGCCGCCGGCAACACCCTCGCCGAAGCCACTTTGCACGGGCTGCAGGAACTCATCGAGCGGGAGTGCATCACCGAACACACCGAGACCCCGCCGGCCGACCGGCGCTACGTCGACCCGGCGCAGGCCACCCTCGGCAGCACCGTCGCCATCGTCGGCGCCCTGCGCGAGGCCGGCTGCTGGACCGAGGTCTGCGACGTCACCAACGACCTCGGGGTCGCCTGCTACGGCGCCACGGTCTGGTCGCCCACCCTGCCACTGATCTTCGGCGGTTTCGGCTGCCACGTCGAACCGGAGATCGCCGTCGGCCGTGCGCTCGCCGAGGCCGTGCAATCGCGGATGGCAGCCGTCTCGGGTGCCCGCGACGACATCCACCCTCAGGTGTACGAGCAGGCCGACCCGCTCGCCCGGCCACCCGTACCCGTCGAACGCGAGATGCGACCCCTCCGCGCGGCCCCGGACCTGCCCGACAGCATCGGCGACGTCATCACCGACTACGCCACCCGGGTGCTGCGGCGTACCGGGATCGAGCCGTTCGCCGTCGACCTCACGCACGCCGAGCTCGGCCTGCCCGTCTGCAAGGTGTACGCCCCCCGCCTGCGCATGTTCCACGACTCGAAGGTGACGAGGCCGGGCCGATGACCGACTACGTGTTCGTGGGGCCGACGCTGAACCGCTCCACTGTCGAGGACCTGCTGCCCGGTGCGGTGGTCCGCCCGCCCGTCGCGCACGGGGACCTGCTGGGTCTGCCCATCGCCGGCGGTGACCGCGTGTTCCTCGTCGACGGGCTCTTCATGCAGGCCGCCCCGGTGCGCCACCGCGAGATCCTCGCCCTGCTCGGGCGCGGCGTCACCGTGGCCGGCAGCAGCAGCATGGGAGCGCTGCGGGCGGCCGAGCTGTGGCGGTTCGGGATGCGCGGCGTCGGGGAGGTCTACCGGCTCTACGCCGAGGGCGTCATCGACGGCGACGACGAGGTCGCCATGGCCTACGGCCCCGCCGAGGAGGGATACCGCGCCCTGAGTGAGCCGTTGGTGAACATCCGCCTCGCGCTGCGCGACGCCTGCGCGGCCGGGGTCATCGACCAGGCCTCGGAGCGGAACCTGCTGGCCAGGGTCCGCGCTCTGCCGTTCGCCCGGCGCGGCTACCGCGTCCTGCGCGACCACCCGCACCTGCTCGCGTGGCTCGCCGAGAATCCCCGGAACGCCAAGGACGCCGACGCCCGGCTCCTGCTGTCCGGCGCCGCCGCGCTCACCCCGCCCGGCCCGTCCGACGACCCGGCCGTTCACGTGGACTCGAGCTTCTACGTGACGTGGCAGGTCCGCAACCGGCGCCGGGGAACGGTCAGCGAGCACGACCTGATCACGGTCCTGATGCTGACCCACCCGGACTACCCCGCCCTGCACCGGCGCGACACCCTGGCGGCGCTCGCCGGGTGCGCGCCGGACGACCCGGAGGTGGAGCGGCTCGCCCTCGCGGCGGCCCGCGAGCACGGCCCGCTCGGCGCCGCCTGGTCGCCCGAGCCCGGACTCGACGCCGACGAACGTCTGCTGCGGGTGCTGTCCCGCAGCTTCGGCACGGTCGGCGACCAGGCTGTCGCGCGTCACCTGCTGCCGACCGCGCTCGACACGGCGGACACGCTGCACGTGGCCGGCGCCTTCGTCGCCGACGCCGAACTCGTCAACGCCGGCCTGCCGCGCCCCGACCCGCACGTGCCGCAGACCCGGCGCCGGTTCTCCGACGAGCGCATCGACGCCACGTACGCCCGGCTCTGGGGCGTGCCGCCGGCCGACCTCGAACCGGCGGTGTGGGACCGCGGGCTGCGCAGCCTCGAGGAGTTCCGGGTCGTCGCCGAGCCGTACGTGGCGGGCCTGCGGATGTTCGGTGCGCCCCGGTTCCCGGCCCTGCCCGCCCGCCCCGCGAGAACGGAGTCTCGATGACCAAGGCAGCCCTGCTCTACCCGCCGATCACCGATCCCACCTCCGGCTACCACAGCCTGTCCTACATCGACTCGTACGCGCGGGCGCAGGGCCACCCGGCCGCCGACCTCATCGACGTCAACATCGAGGCGTTCCACCACTCCTTCTCCGAGGCGGGACTGGCGTGGCTCGACCAGGAGCTCGCGGCGCCGCGCGACCACCTCGGCCACGGTGCTTACCGGCTCGACAAGGACGTCGTCTCCGCTCACCTGCTGCGCGTCGGCACGCCCGACCCGCAACGGACCCGCGCCGCCGTCGCCACCCTCCAGGATCCCGAGCGCTTCTACGACTACGGTCAGTACCAGCAAGCGGTCGACAGCATCGTCGCCTGGATGAACTGCCTCGCCACCACGGGCTTCCCCGGCCAGTTCCGCGACGGCTTCCACCTCGAGGCGCCGCCGCCGCTCGCGGTCGGCTCCGTGCGTGCGCTCACCGACCTCGCCCTGCTCGAACGGCTCAACCGGCCGTACCAGTCCTACTACGAGACCGTCCTGCTGCCGCGCCTGGCCCGCGGCGGGTACGACGTCATCGGCATCAACATCACGTACCAGTGGCAGTTGCCGTTCGCGTTGTGGCTGGCGCATCTCGTGCGTACCCGAATGCCCGACGTCTTCCTCGTCGCGGGCGGCACCGAGGTCTCGGACGTCTGGAAGGTCGCCGCCGAGCGGCGCATGGTCTTCCAGGTCTTCGACGACCTCGACGCGATCGTGGTGGGGGAGGGCGAGACCGCATACGTCGAACTGCTCGAGGCGATCGACGCGGGGCGCGTGCCGGTCGGCCACCCCAACATCCGGCTGCACCCCAAGTACGGTGCGATGCGCCCGCTGCCCCTGCTGCACTACGAGAAGCTGGCCACCGTGCCGACGCCCGACTTCAGTGGGCTGCCCTGGGATCTGTACCTCAGCCCGGAACGGTTCGTCTACTACTCACCCAGCCGTGGCTGTTACTGGAACAAGTGCACGTTCTGCGACTACGGCCTCAACACCGACGGGCCGACCAGCCCGTGGCGGCAGGACACCGTCGACACGATGATCCGCGATGTCACCGAGCTGTCGACGTTCGCCACGTTCATCTATTTCTCGGTGGACGTGCTCGCCCCCGCGACGATCCTGCGCTTCGCCGAGCAGGTCGTCGAGCGCGGCATCGACCTGCGCTGGGGAGCCGAGATCCGGCTGGAGAAATACTGGTCGGACGAGCGCTGTGCGCTGCTCAAGCGCAGCGGGTGCACCGCCATCTCGGTCGGCTTCGAGTCGGCCAACCAGCGGGTGCTCGACCTCATCGACAAGGGCACCCGGCCGGCGCAGGTGAAGCAGACCATCACGGCGATGACGAACGCGGGCATCGGCGTACAGATGATGGGTTTCACCGGCTTTCCGACCGAGACCCGGGAGGAGGCGCTCGACAGCATCGACTTCCTGCTCGACAACCGCGACCTCTGGACCTTCGGTGGGCTGGGCGACTTCGTGCTCACCCCGGGCGCGATCGTGGCGAAGCAACCCGACCGCTTCGGCATCAGCAACCTGCGCCGGCCGCCCGGCGGCGACGTCGCGCCGTTCCTGCTCTACGACGAACCGATCACCGAGGCCGCGCACGAGGAGGTCGGCGAGGCCAAGAAACGGCTCAACCGCGGCCACTACGACCGGCCCTGGCTGGGCGCGGTGGACACCCCGCACACGTTCTTCTACCACGACCGCTTCGGCACCGCGGTACGCGACAACCTGGACCGCGACCGGGACCTGCACGACGACGAGGACGGCGCGTTCGTCGTCAACGGCGAGTTCATCGCCACGCCGGACCCGGCGGTGCTCAGCCGCTACTGCGACCTGTACGGCGTCCCGCGCCAGGACTTCCCGTCCGGCCGGCTCACGTTCCGTCGCGACGACGGCCGGATCTTCCTGCTCCCGGCCGCCACCCGGCTGCTCCTGAAGCTCTTCGCGCAACCGGCGACCCTCACCGAGGCCCGCAGCCACGCGTGGATCCTCGGCACGGCGGACACCGGCCGCACCTGGCAGATCCTGGTACGCCTGCGCCTGATCCGCCGCCACGTTGCCGTCCCGGACGACCCGGCCGCGGAGGGCCCCGTCCCGGACGGCCGCATGCCGGAGCCGCTGGCCTGTCCGGCTCCCGCCTGAGCGGCGGTACGCCCGCCGTCTCGGCCTTTGCACCCTCTGTAGCATCGCGGCCAGCGATTCATCGGAACGCTCTGATCGATCCGGCCCGGAGACCTCGTGACAGACGCCCACCCCGCTCGCCAGGACGTCCCCGTCGACGGTGAACCGACGCCGGGGACGCCCGTGGGCCGGCTGCTCGCGTTGCTCTTCCCCGCCGTGACCGCGATGTACGCGCTGTTCAACGGCATCTCGACGATCATCCTGCCGGCCCAGGTCGAGGCGGCGGACCCGGCGTCGAAGGTCGGCAACCTCGCCCTGCTCACCACCCTCGCCGCCGTCGCGACGATGATCGCGATTCCCGCCGGTGGCGCGATCTCCGACCGCGGCCGTTCCCGCTACGGGCGGCGGACGCCGTGGATCGCCGGGGCCGCGGCTGTGTCGGCGGTCGCGAGCATCCTGATGGGGGCAGCCGACAGCCTGCCGGCGCTGATCGTGACCATGGTTCTGCTGTGGCTCGCGACGAACTTCTACTCCGGCGCGCTGACGGCGATCCTGCCCGATCGCGTTCCCCGTGACCGCCGTGGCCTGGCGTCGGCGGTGATCGGGCTGGGCACCCCGGTCGGTGTGGTCCTCGGCGTGCAGGTGGCCGGCCGGACGGAGCGGTCGACGGCGTACGCCGTCCTCGCCGCGGTCTTGCTGGTGACCACCGTTGTGCTCCTGCTCGGCGCCCGGGAGGGTTCGGCGCGCGATCTGCCTGCCGGGGTGCGGGAGAGGCGGAGCTGGAGGACGTCGGTGCAGGCCTTCTTCGCCGCGTTCGGCACCCGTGACTTCCAGCTGGCCTTCGCCAGCCGGTTCATGCTCTTCGCGTCCTACTACGTGGTCAGCGGCTACCTCTTCTACGCGGTGCAGGACTACATCGGCGCGGGGAATGTGCCCGGCGGCGACGTCGCGGCGGCGGTGAGCACGATGCTGACGCTGAGCGTCGGGGTGTGGGTGGTGGTGGCCGGTCTCGCCGGATGGATCGCCGACAAGGCCGATCGTCGCAAGCTGTTCGTCGGTGTGAGCGCTCTGGGCGTCGCGGCGTCGATGGTGATCCCGCTCGCGGTGCCCACGTGGACCGGCATGCTGATCTTTTCGGCGTGTCTGGGCGCCTCGATCGGCACCTACTTCGCCATTGACCTGGCGGTCATGTCCCTGGTCCTGCCCGACGCCGGCAGTGCGGGCCGCGACCTCGGCATTCTGCAGGTGGCCACCGGGCTGCCCCAGGTGCTCGCCGGAGTGGTCGCTGCCGCGCTGATCACATGGTTCGGTGGCTATCCGTCGCTGTTCGTGTTCGGTGCCGTGTGCGCGGTGGTGGCGGGCCTGCTGATGCTCCGTATCCGCGGCATCCGGTGAGTATCATCCGAGCCGTGGCCGGGGACTCGTACCGTTTTCATGGTTTCGAGCTCGACCCGGCTCGCTACGAACTGCGTTCCGCGGGAGAGCGGATCCCGGTGGAACCCCGCGTGTTCGACGTCCTGCACTACCTGATCACGCATCGCGACCGGGTGGTCTCCAAGGAGGAGCTCCTCGACTCGGTGTGGGGCGACCGCTTCGTGACCGAGGCGGCGGTCACCACGGTGCTGCGGGCGGCGCGCACCGCCATCGGTGACACCGGCAGGGAACAGTCGCTGATCCGCACCGTCCACCGACGCGGCTACCAGTTCATCGGGACGGTGGCGCAGACGGCGGCCGCAGCCGCTCCGCAGCCGGCGCAGGGCGGTGCGCTGCCTCCTCGGCTGGCGGTCTCCTCGGGCCTGGCGTTCGCGGGCCGGGAGCGGGAGCGCACCGTGCTCGCGGACCTGTGGAAGGAGGCAGCCGCCGCGGGACAGCGCCGGGTGGTGCTGCTCAGCGGAGAAGCCGGAATCGGCAAGACGACGCTGTGCTCGGTGTTCGCGGCGGCGGCGCGGCACGAGGCGACGGTGCTGTATGGACGTTGTGACGAGGAGCTGTCGATCCCGTACCAGCCCTGGCGGGAGGTCCTGCAGAGCCTCATCGACGAGGCCCCCGAGGTCGTGGCCGGCCAGCACGAGGTGCTCGCTGCGCTGCTGGGTGGTGCGGGTGCGGTGGACCTGGAATCGGATTCCGCGCGGTTCGCCCTCTACAGCGCGGTCGTCACCGTGTTCGAGGCCGTGTCCCGGTCCGGCCGCCCGGCGCTCGTCGTGCTCGACGACCTGCATTGGGCCGACGTGCAGACGCTCGCTCTGCTGCGCCATGTCCTCGAGCGGGCGCTGACGACGCCGATGCTGGTGATCGCGACCTTCCGGGACACCGACATCGACGCCGCCCACCCGCTGGGCGCCCTGTTGGGGGCGGTCCATCGCGAACCGGGCGCCGTCCGCCTGGCGCTGCGCGGTCTCGACGACAGCGAGATGCTCGGCCTGCTGGAGGTGGTCGCCGGCCAGCAGATGGACCATGCCGGGCTCGAACTGCGGGACCTGCTGCGGGCCGAGACGGAAGGCAACCCGTTCTTCGTCACCGAGATCCTGCGCCACCTCACCGAAACCGGAGCCATCAGCCGGCGCGACGACGGCCGCTGGAGGGCTCCCGTACAGCTGCGGTCCCAGGGGCTGCCGGTCAGCGTTCGGGAGGTCGTGCGCCGCCGCGTCCAGCGGCTCGGTCCGCAGACCCGCCGAGCCCTCGACACCGCGTCCGTGATCGGCCGGGACTTCGAGCTCGACCTGCTGTCCGAACTGCTCGGCGAAGACCCCCTGCGGACGTTCGGCCACCTCGCCCCGGCCGTGGACAACGCGCTGCTCACCGACACGGCGGGGCGGTTCGCGTTCAACCACGCCATCGTCGCCCACACCCTGTACGCGGAGCTGAGCCCCACCGTGCGGGCCTTCGGCCACCAGGCGATCGCGATAGCGCTCGAAGGACGCGGCGACAACGGGGGTGAACGCGCCGGCGAGATAGCGCACCACTGGATCCACGCCCTGACGCCGTACAACCGGGTCAAGGCAGCCGCATACGCCCAGCGGGCCGGCGACTACGCGCTGACCCACCTGGCACCCGATGACGCGGTCACGTGGTACCGCCAGGCCCTCGCCCTGCTCCCCGCCGGCCCCACGACACAGCGGTGCGAGGTTCTCGTCGGCCTCGGGACCGCCCAGCGCCAGACCGGCGAACCCGCACACCGCGAAACCCTGCTGGAAGCCGGTCGTCTCGCCGTCGACCTCCACCACGACGACCTCCTGGTCCGGGCAGCGCTCAACAACAACCGCGGCGAGGTCAGCCGGTTCGGCGCGATCGACCGCGAACGGGTCCACATCCTCCGGCAGGCCATAGCGGTCCGCCCCGCCGGAGCCGACGGCGCTCTCCTGCAGGCGATTCTGGCCATCGAGCTCGACGGCGGGCCCAAAGAGCAGATCGAGGAGGCGGCCTCTCGGGCGCAGCTGCTCGCCCAGCAGGCCGGTGACGACCGGATCACCGCCCACGTCGCCCGGTTGGCCGAGAGCGCGCTGCGGACGCCGGACGCGCTCGAACGCCGTGAGCAGTTGCTGCACGAGGGCATCGCGGCCGCCGAACGCACGGGTGACGCCCGGTTGCGGGGCATGCTGTCGATGTCGCACCACGAGATCGCCCTCGAACGCGGCGACCGCGACGCCATGGACCGGGAGAAACGCATCCGGGACTCGTTCGCCGAGCTGAGCCCGGAACCCTATGCCCGCTGGACCAACGCGCAGACGCGGTCGATGCACTTCTTCCTCGACGGTGACCTGGACGGCGCCGAGGCGGCCGCCCATGCCGCGTTCGAGCTCGGCATGGCCTCGGGGCAGCCGGAGGCATTTCTCGGCTACGCCGGTCAGGTCTTCCAGATCCGCCGCGCTCAGGACCGCCTCGCCGAGGTGGCCGAGTCCCTCGGCCGGGTCCTCGAGGAGAATCCCGGGCTGCAGGTCTTCCGGGCCGGCCTCGCCTATGCCTGGTGCGAGCTCGGCCGCGAGGCCGACGCCCGGGCCCTCGCCGATTCCCTCGACGTCGCACCCGGTGGCGCGCCCCAGTTCTGGTCGACGACGCTGATGCTGTGGGCCGAGGTCTGTCACGCGCTCGCCCTATCCGAGCACGCCGCCCGGCTCGTGCCGACCCTCGACAGATGGCGGGGTCTGGTCGCCAGCACCGGTGCGACGACGGAGGGCTCGGTTGCGTACGGGCTCGGTCGTGCCTTCGCCACCCAGGGCCGCCTCGACGAGGCGACCGCTGCCTTCGAACTGGCTCTCGCCGTGAACCGCCGACTCCGGGCGCCGCTGTTCGTCGCCCGTACCCAGCTCGCCCACGCCGAGGTGCTCGCCCAGACCGAGCCGGGCCGGGCGCGCGCTCTTGCCACGGATGCGGCGGTGACCGCAGACCAGGCGCATTCGGCCCTGGTGAAGCGGCACGCCGGGCACCTGCTGGACCGGCTTGCTCACACGTGAGCGGAGTGCCGCGCTGCCGGCTCCTGCACGCCGGCGCCGAGGGACTCCGCGTACAGGTTCTCGATCTCCGTCGCGTACTTGCGGGCCACCGGGTTGCGCCGCAGCTTCGAGGTGAGCGTCAGTTCGTCGCCACCCGGTTCCCAGAGTGTCGGCAGGATCGTGAATCGTTTGATCTGCTCGGCGCGGGACAGCCGGGCGTTGCCCTCGGCGAAGCCGCTCCGGATCTCGGCGATGACGCCGGCGTCGGCGGCGAGCTCCGCGACGGAGGCGCCGGGGATGCCGTGCCGGGCGGCGTAGGCCGACGCCGTCTCGGCATCCAGCACGGCCAGGGCGGTGTTGTACGGCCGCCGGTCGCCGATGGTGGCGATTCCGCCGATCAGCGGGCAGGCCGCCTTCATGACGTTCTCGATGTGCGCCGGCGACATGTTCTTGCCGGCCGCGTTGATGATGAGTTCCTTCTTGCGGTCGACGACGGTCAGGTAGCCGTCGCCGTCGGCGGTCATGACGTCGCCGGTGTGCAGCCAGCCGTCCTCGTCGATCGCCTCAGCGGTCTTCGCGGGCTCACCACGGTAGCCCTTCATCACCAGCGGTCCGCGCACCAACAGTTCCCCGTCGGCTGCGAGCCGGCCCTGCATGCCGCGCATCAGCCTGCCCACGGTACCGAGCCGGTGCTCGGACGGCGACGCGAGGCTCGCGACGCAGCTCAGCTCCGACATGCCCCAGACCTCGGCGCTCGGCACCCCCAGCCCGGTGAAGAACGCGAGGACCTCCGGGGGGATCGGCGCCGCACCGGACACCGCCCACCGCAGGCGGTCGAGCCCCAGCTTCGCCCGCAGCGCCGACAGCACCAGCTCGTCGGCCTTGGCGTACGCGTCGGCCATGCCGGCCGGCAGCGGGAATCCGGACAGTGCGGCGTCGGCCTTGCGCGCCGCGACGCCGAGCGCCCATTCCAACCCCTGCCGCCGGGCTGCGTCGGATTCGGTGGCGACGCTCGCCAGCGCGGCCGACCGGAGCTTCTCCCAGACGCGCGGCACGGAGGCCCAGACGACGGGCCGGCAGTCCGCCAGGGCCGCGGCGATCTGGCGGGCGTCGGGTACGACGGTGATCTGCGAGCCTCTCGTCTCGTGCAGGTAGAGCGCCGCCACCCGGTCCGCGATGTGGGCCGACGGCAGGAACGACGTGGCCGGATCGCCGAACTCGACCGGTAACTGGTCATTGAGGGCGGACGTCTCGAACAGCAGGTTCGCGTGGGTCATCTCGACGCCCTTGGGTTCGCCGGTCGTCCCCGAGGTGTAGATCAGGGTCAGCACATCGTCGGGCTGCACGGCCCGCCAGGCCTTCTCGAAGTCGAAGTCGGGAGCACCCAGGCCGGTCAGCTCGGCAAGCGTGATGGCGTCCGTGCCGTCGCCGTCGACGCAGACGAGGTGCTCGACGGGTGCGCCGCAGCGCCGGATGCGGTCGGCGTACTGCTGTTCACACACGACGACTGTGGCCGCGGCGTTGGTGAGCACGTGGCGCAGCTGTTCGGGGGAGGAGCTGTTGTACACCGAGAACGAGGTGGCGCCGAGGTGCTGGGCGGCGACCTCGATCGGGTAGAACTCAAGCCGGTTGGCCATCATCAGGGCCACGGTGTCCCCTCGGCGTACGCCCAGCGCGGACAAGCCCGCGGCCGTCGTGCGTACCTGATCGGCGTAGGCGCGCCAGGTCACGGTCTCGGCGCCGCCGACCGTCCGTCGGGCGACCGCGTCCGGATCGATGGAAGCTGTCCGCTGGAACGCCTCGCAGAAGGTCAGGGGCTGGCCGGTGGCCGGCCGGCGAGCCGCATGGCCGCCGGGTCCGATGGTCACGGTCGGATGCGCGGCGCTGCCATTGAGGGTGTTCATGGGTCCCTGCCGTTTCCTTCGGTCTCGTTCCGGTCGGGGCCGGTGTGCCCGGATCTCGTCGAGCCTCGGCGAACGAGGGCCGTCATCCTTGGCCGGACCGTGCGGGACTTCTGAGGAAACCGTGCGCGCCTCCGAGGCGCGAAGCCCTGTCGGGGCCTGCACAGCGCGGCTTCGCGCTTCCTCAGGCGTTCCTCAGATCTTCCCGAAGTCTCGGCGGCCCGGCCTCGCCACCCTTGAGATCGGGTCCGGCTGGCGGACCCGATCGAGGAAAGGGCCGCCGCGAGTGAGTACGGGCCATCGCACCGCCGTGCAAGCCGGCGCACGGACGAAGCGCGAACACCATGCCTACTCGGAGCTGGTCGCGCGTCACGGTGAACCGGTTCGGGCCTATGCCCGCCGGCTGACCGGTAACCGCAGCACGGCCGACGACGTCGTCCAGGAGACTCTGCTGCGCGCCTGGCGTCACCTTCACTCGCTCACCGACCGGGACGGCTCGGTCCGCAGCTGGCTGCTCACGGTCGCGCACAACGTCGCGGTCGACCAGATGCGCGCCCGGCGCGCCCACCCTGTCGCGGACGAGATGTGGGACAGCCTTCAACGCCCCGTCCCGGACCACGCCGAAACGCTGGCCACCAGCGCCATGCTGCTCCCCGCGCTCCGTCGCCTCACGGCTGAGCACCGGCACGTGCTCTTCGAGCTCTACTACCGGGGCAGCACGGTGACCGAGGCCGCGAAGTCGATCGGTATCCCGCCGGGAACGGTGAAGTCCCGGGCTCACTATGCGGTCCGGAAGCTGCGTGCCGAATTCGCCGCCGCGGCCTGAACCTCGTTCATCTTGTTCGAAAGGACCCATGTGACCAGGCGGCACACGTCCGGATTCCAGATTCTCGGCATGAGCGGCGATCCCACCCCGGGCGACCCGGACTTGATCGACGACCTGGCCCGCGACTACGAGGAGATCCGGGACGACGCCCAGACGGCACTGCGCGTCCTCGGCCGTGGCGGCTCGCTGTCCTCCGCGCGGGGTGACTCCATGACCAAGCTGCGCGACATGCTCGACAGCCTGCCCGGCAAGCTGCAGCGTACGGTCACCTCGTTCGACACCGCTGCGCAGGCGTACCGCACGTACGCCCGGGTCCTGCGCGACCAGCAGACCCGGATCGACACCGCGATGGATCAGGCCGCTGACGTCGGGTCGATCGCGCGGACAGCGGTGCCACGTCCGAGTCCGACCGCCGGACCCGAGGAGGTGGCCTCCGCGCGCAAGCTCGCCGACGATGTCGCCGACGCCCAGGCCGGCCTGGCGGCCGCCCGGCGGCTCGCCGAGGACGCCAGGCGGCTGCGGGCGGCCGCGTCGGACCGCTGTAACCGCGACCTCGACGAGGCGGCGGCGCAGGCCATCAAGCCGCCGCCGAGGCGCAATTTCTTCCAGCGCATCGGAGACTTCTTCCGGAACAACCCGATCGCACGGTTGCTCGTCGACATCTTCATCGCGGTGGTCGGGGTCATCCTCCCCGTCGTCGGCATCGTGCTGGCGGCTGTGTCGCTCGTCGTCACGGCGATCGTCCAGGCCGCGCACGGCACCTTCGAACTCGGCACTCTGCTCGTGGGTCTGGTGTCGCTGGTTCCGGCCGGTGTCTTGTTCGGCTCCACCGTCAAGCTCGCCGGCCGGGTCACCTCCAAGATCACCGTGACCGTGCAGGGCTCCGGCAAGCTGTTCGGCGAGGTGGCCGGCAGCAGCCGACTGATCACGGGGTTCGCCAAGGTGCAGAACACCGCCGCCGGCTTCGCGAGGACCACCACGAAGGAGTTCGCCCGGGGCGTCGCGGAAGAGGTCGTCACGGTCGGCTTGAACAAGGCCGGGAACAAGAACGCCGACGGCTTCAACGCCGCCTCCATCTTCGCCGGCGCCGCTGCCGGCGCCGTGGTCGACGGGGGCATCGACGGCTTCCGCAAGACCGTCTCGGGGTCGGACGTCTCGGTCGACGTGGAGTCCAGGGCGCCCGCGGAGCACGAAGCGGTCGTCGGTGAGAGCCGGTCCCGTGCCGGTGGTCCCACCGCAGACACCGCGAGCGACGCGCCTGCCGCGACAAGCCCGATCGCGGGCGCCGACGACGGACCCGGCATCGAGAAGGTCGAGGTCGACGTCCAGCCCGAGACGCCGTCCGCCGCGGACGACCTCCGCAACCGCGCCGCGGACGCGGCCCAGGAGGCGCTCGCCGGCGGGTCCGCGCAGGCCGCCTCGGCCGCGGTCGAGGGTGAGCAGGACCCGGCCGGCGAGTTCGCCGGCGCCGCCCTCGAGGCCGGTGCCGTGCTCGGCGCCGGCGAGGCGGCCGCCCGGAGATCGACAGGCTTCCCGCAGAAGTTCCGCAGATAGCCCGCACGACAGCGCCGGCTGCCTGCCGGTGTCCACCCGCACGACGAAGGAGAACCACGATGCCCGATTTCGCGGTCAACAGCGACGAGACGGCGCAGACCTCGGCCGCCCTGCTCAACGACTTCTCCCAGCTTCAGGACAAGCTGGTCGAGGTCCGGGGCAAGGTACAGAACCTGCTGGCCCAGGGCTACCGGACCCCGGCCGCGCAGCAGAAGTTCCAGCCGTTCTTCGACGAGTTCGCCCGGGGCTTCGATCAGGTGAACCAGGGGTTGCAGGGGATCGGTAACTACGTGCGATCCGTCGGTGAGGCCTTCTCCTCCACCGACCAGGACCTCGGCGCCCGGCTCGGCTGACCGGCCGCAGGCCCACCCTCGGTCACGCCCGGCACCCGCAGGTGCCGGGCGTGATCCCTGTGCAGAAAGGAGAATTCCCGTGCGTCTGAACGTCAGCGTGATGGCCGACGCCTCGTCGCCGGCCGACCTGCTGGTCGTGGATGCGGAACCGGGCACCTCGGTGAGCGCGTTCACCACGGAGGTGGCTGCCGCTCTGGGGCGGCGCCCCGGCACGCTGTTCCATGGCGCCACCCCGCTCGACCCGCGGATGTCGCTGTCCGATGCGCGGCTGGGTGCTGGCGCGGAGCTCGGCCTGAACCGGCCGGCACGTCCGCCGGCCGGGCAGGCCGGCGCCGTCGAGGTGCGCCTGGTCGGCGGACCCGGCGCGGGCGGCATCGTGCTGCTGCCGCCCGGGGAGTACGACGTGGGCGGTGCACCAGGCTGCCGGGTACGCCTGACGGGGGACGTTCCCGCGGTGGCGGCGCGGCTGCTGGTGAGCGTCGACCGTACGGTCGAGGTCACCGCACTGTCCCCGGTGGAGATGGATGGAGCCGTCCTGGAGGGCCCGGCGGACTGGCCCGCGGGGCGGCAACTGTCGATCGGCGCGAACCTGCTCGAACTGGCCGTCGGCGTTCCGGTACGTGCGCCGCTGACCCGGGGGTCCGACGGCTTCACCTGGGAGTTCAACCGCCCACCACGGTTCTTCCCGCAGATCCCGGGCGGGCAGTTCCGGCTGCCTACCGAACCGGCCAAGCCGGAGAAGAACTCGTTCCCACTGGCCTCCCTGCTGCTGGCGCCGGCCGTCGGGGCCCTTGTCGGCATCCTCAGCACCGGTAACTGGCGGTTCGTGTTCCTGGCCCTGGTCTCGCCCGCGGCCGCCCTGTTCACCCAGTTCGGCACCAAGCGGCGCAAGCGGCAGAGCTTCGACGAGCAACTGCAGGCGTACGACGAGAAGTCGCTGCGGGTGCGGCAGGAGATCGACGAGGCGGTTCTCGAGGAGCAGCGGGCCCGGCGTTACGCGTACCCGGATCCGGCGCTCATCGGGCGTATCGCCACCCTTCCGGGAGAGCGCCTGTGGGAGCGCCGCCACGGCGACGACGACTTCCTGGCGCTTCGGGTCGGCACCAGCTCGATGCCGTCGGCCGTGCGGGTGGAGGATCCCGCCCGGGAGGAACACCGGCGGACCGTGGTGCCCGACCTCGGTCAGGTCCCCGTCACCGTGGACGTACGCGACAGCGGCGTGGTGGGGGTGGCCGGGGAGCGCCTCGATCGTCTCGCGCCGTGGCTGGTGGCCCAGGCGGCGGCCCTGCACAGCCCCGACGATCTGCGCATCCGGGTGCTCACCGGCTCCTCGGGTGAGCGCCGGTGGTCGTGGTTGCGCTGGTTGCCGCACGTACGGGCCGACGGCGCGGACGCGTACGCCCTGATCGGCACCAACGCGGAGTCGGTGTCGCGAAGGATCGCCGAGTTGAATCGGCTGATCGCCTCCCGGTCCGGTGGCGACCGCGCGGCGGCCGGCGAACCCGACGTGCTGGTTGTCTTCGACGGGGCGCGCCGCCTGCGGTCGTTGCCCGGGGCGGTCACGGTGCTGCGCGAGGGCCCGGCGGTCGGCGTGCACGTCCTCTGTCTGGAGGCGGAGGAGCGGCTGCTGCCGGAGGAGTGCCGCGCCGTGGTGGTCTCGGGTTCCGGGGGCGCGTCGGTGCGCACCGCCCGGACCGGGCAGATCACCGGCATCCGCGCCGACGAGCCCGACCCCGGCTGGTACGAGCGGGTCGCCCGGGGGCTGGCGCCGCTGGGCGTCACCGGCGAGGGTGACGAGGCGGTCCTGCCGCAGTCGGCGCGCCTGCTGGACGTGCTGGGCCTGGAACCGCCGTCTGCGGAGGGTGTCGAGGCGGGCTGGTCGGGCCGGCCGCGCAGCACGAAGGCCGTGCTCGGGGTCGGACTGGACGGCGCGTTCGCGATCGACCTGGTGCGGGACGGGCCGCATGCGCTGATTGCGGGAACGACCGGCGCGGGCAAGTCGGAGCTGCTGCAGACGCTGGTGGCCACGCTGGCGGTGGCGAACCGGCCCGACGAGATGACGTTCGTGCTGGTCGACTACAAGGGCGGCAGCGCGTTCGCGGAGTGTGCCGATCTGCCGCATACCGTCGGCATGGTGACCGACCTGGACACGCACCTGGTGGAGCGGGCGCTGACCTCGCTCGGCGCCGAGCTGCGGCGCCGCGAGCACGCGCTGGCCCACGCCGGCGCCTCCGACATCGTGCGATACCAGGAACGCCGCGCCCGGGACGCGAGCATGCCGGCGATGCCCCGGCTGGTGCTGGTGATCGACGAGTTCGCCTCGATGGTGCGCGAGCTCCCGGACTTCGTCACCGGTCTGGTCAACATCGCGCAACGGGGACGATCGCTCGGCATCCACCTGGTGCTGGCGACCCAGCGGCCGTCCGGCGCCGTCACCCCCGACATCCGGGCGAACACCAACCTGCGTATCGCGTTGCGCACCACGGACCAGGCGGAGAGCCGGGACATCATCGACGCGCCGGACGCGGGCGAACTGTCACCGGGCACGCCCGGCCGGGCTTTCGCGCGCCTCGGGTTCACCGCGTTGCTGCCGTTCCAGGCGGGCCGGATCGGCGGGAGCCGCCCCGTCGACGGCGACCGGGCCGAGGTCCTTCGCGTCGAGGTCACCCCGGTGGACTGGACGCGTCTGGGCGAACCGGTCCCGGTCCGTACGGCGTCCGGCGCGGCCTCGGACGGCCCCGCCGCGACCGACCTCAAGGAGCTGGTCCGGGCGATCGCCGCGGCGGCCGACCGGCTGGGGGTGCCGTCCCAGCCCAGCCCTTGGCTGCCGCCCCTGGCGGACGTCACGCAATGGGCGGACCTGCCGCAGCCACCGGCGCCCACCGTGCCGGGGGATCTGGGCCCGGTCGCGTACGGCATCGTCGATCTGCCTGCTGCGCAGAGCCGCGAGGCGCTGCTGCTCGACCTGGACCGTACCGGTCACGTGTTCTTCATCGGGTCGAGCCGCAGCGGCCGTTCGCAGGCCTTGCGGACTGTCGCGGCAGCCCTGGCGGCGCGGCACTCCTGCGCCGACGTCCACCTGTACGCCATCGACTGCGGCAACGGCGCGTTGCTGCCGCTGGCCGGCCTGCCACATTGCGGCGCCGCGGTGGACCGGCTCCAGCTCGAACGGCTGGACCGGATGCTGACCTGGTTCATCGCCGAGCTGACCCGGCGGCAGTCGATGTGGGGTGAGCAGGGGGTGGCGGATCTCGCCGAGCAGCGCCGGAACGCCCCGGCCGATCGGCGGCTGCCGCACCTCGTGTTGCTCATCGACCGGTTCGAGGTGTTCGAGCGCGACTTCGCCACGTACGACAACGGCAGCTATCTGGAGCGGCTGGTCCGGCTGCTGCGTGACGGCGCGGGCGCCGGCATCCACGTCCTGCCGGCCGGCGACAAGGTGCTGGGGGCGAGCCGGTTCGCCGGAGCCACCGAGGAGAAGCTGGTCTTGCGTCTCAACGATCGCACCGACTACTCGATGCTGGGACTGAACCCCCGTAGCGTGCCGCCGGAGCAGGGTCCGGGGCGGGCTGTCCGTCTCGCCGACAACGCCGAGGTGCAGATCGCTGTGCTGGGTCCCGACACGTCAGGACAGGGACAGGCGGCCGCGCTCGCCGAAGGGGCGCGGCGGATCACCGATCGCGATGCCGGGGTGCCGGAGCGGGCCCGTCCGCGCCGGTTCGCCGCGTTGCCGGATCTCATCACGTATGCCGAGGCTCGCCGGCTCGTCCCGCCGGGCGCGCGGCCGTTGACAGCGCTGGTCGGTGTCGGCGGTGACGAGGTGCTCCCGCTGGGTCCGGACTTCGTCGACATCCCGACGTTCGCCGTCGGTGGGCCGCCTCGCTCGGGACGCAGTACCGCGCTGCTCGCGGTGGCCAGGTCCTTGCTGGAGCGCGGTACGGGGCTCCTGGTGGTGGCGCCCCGGCGTTCACCGCTGCGGGACCTGGCCGGTCAGCCGGGTGTCTGCGCGGTCGTGCAGGACGCCGGCGTGACGGCGGCGGACTTCCGTACCATGCTGCAGAACGTGCGCGAGGACACCGGCGCGGTGGTCGTCGACGACGCCGAACTCCTGGCGCAGTCGGACATCGACGGCGATCTCAACACCCTGGCGAGAGGTGCGGCCGGCAACGGGTGGGGTCTGGCGGTGGCGGGCAACGCGGAGGCGCTCAGCCTCGGCCTCGCCGGCTGGCTGACCCAGCTCAAGCGCAACCGCGCGGGGCTGCTGATCGCGCCGCAGAGCATCACCGACGGGGAGCTGATCGGGGTGCGGATCCCCCGGGGGCTCGTCGGGCAGGCCGCCCAGCCGGGGCGCGGCCATCTGCACCTGGGCGACGGCGTGCTGACCGCCGTGCAGGTCCCGGCGGCGGACTGAACGTCATGAGCCCGGGTGGTGCGGTACGGCACCGCCCGGGGCTCGGGCGGATCAGGCGGAGGGCTACCCGGCCGGCGTGACGTCGCCGCCGGTGAACCGGAACGTCCCGGTGATCGCGTCGAACACGTCGTAGAGGGCGTCGGCCAGCGGCAGGTTCGGGCTCATCCCGGTCACCACGAGGTACGACCCGGGCTGCCCGGGGAACGGGATGACGGTGTGCATGGCGACCATCACCGCGGAGGTGTCGCCGGTCAGCTCGACCACCTCGGTGCCGGTGATCCGGGCCACCGCGCCGATCTCGGGCAGGGTCACCGAGGTGACGGACCGGTCGCCGTACCCGCCGGTCCCGGCCGGCCGGGACAACTGCTGTGCCAACTCGTTGACGGACAGGTCCACACCGTCCGGCACGGTCACGCCGAACACCGCCACGAACGCCATCAGCAGGCCCTCGCCGTCGCGGGCGATCATGCCGGCCGCGGAGACCGCGCCTCGTCGGCGGGCGGTACGCAGCAGCCGCCGGGCCTGACGCAGGGCGTCGTCCGCGGCACGCCGTTGCTCGGGGGTGGTCGTCTCGGCCCGGATCTCTTCCTGCTGCCGGGCGAAGTCCTGCCGGGCCAGGTCGTAGTCGAGCCAGCTGTCGGGTACGCGCAGGGTGAACGAGCCGGGGGCGGTCATCGGCCACCGTCGAGGTTGGCACCCGACCGGTCGTCGACCGAGACGAACGCGCTCAGGATCATGTCGATCGCCTCGACGATGTCCTCGCATTCCCGGCGCAGTTGTTTGCGGCCGGCGTCCCACCTGTCGTCGAAATGATTCGCCGCGTCGCGGACCGGGGCGCCGACCGCCCGGGTGAAGTCGGCCTTGCTGGGTTTCACGGTGAGGTGCTGGAGGATGCGGCGCATCGAGTCCGCCGCCTGCTGAAGGTCGTCGCCGGGAATCGCGATAGATCGGGCCATGCGGGCTCCACGAACCAGGTCGGTCTCCGGTTCGAGCGCGGTGATGTAGCTCACAGACGCCGAACCTGATCGGGCGGTCGGCCGTGCAGACCGTACCTGCCGATCCTCTCCCGACCTGGAGGTGTCATCGTGGCCCGGACCCCGGCCCGCGCCTTGGCTCTGTCCCTCGCCGCCGCGACGACGCTCGCGGCGGCCGCCTGCGCCGGCGACACGTCCGGCGGGTCCGGTGCGCCCGCCGCCGACGGCCAGATCCAGCTGGTGGACGCCCCGGCCAGCAGCCTCGGACTCACCGGGGACGGGCGTGCCGGCAACGCCGCCGGCTCCACCCCGGCGTCTGCCGGGCCCACCGCCGCGCCGGCGGCGGCGAAATGGGTGCAGCTCTCGGCCAACAAGACGGCCATCGGCGAGACCGTCACCGAGGTCCGCGGATTCACGCTGTACAGCTTCACCAAGGACACCGCGGACCCGCCGTCCACCAACTGCACCGGTGACTGCGCCGTCCGCTGGCCACCGGTGCTGATCCAGGCCGGCGGACGGGTCTTCGTCGACGGACTCGAGGGTGCCGAGGTCGGCGCGGTCCGGCGGCCGGACGGCGGTGTCCAGGTCACCCTCGGCGGCCGGCCCGCGTACCGGTTCGCCGGCGACACCGTCCCCGGCGATTTCAACGGTCAGGGCGTCGACGGTGCGTGGTTCGCCGTCAAGCCGGACGGCTCGGCGAACAACAAGCTGATCGGCACCGAGGTCGTCAAGCCCGCGGAACCCGACCGCACCGCGACGGTGGCCGCCGGGCGGACCCCCGACGGCCCGGTCGTCGTCGACGACGACGGTGCGACCCTCTACCGCAACGCCGGCGACAGCACCGACCCGCCGGCCAGCCGATGCGACGAGGTCTGCGCGACGCTGTGGCAGCCGGTGGTGGCCAAGAACGGCGGCAGGGTGAAGGTCTCCGGCATCGACGAGGAGCGCGTCTGGTGGCTGCGCCGCAAGGACGGGACCAAACAGGTCACCTTGGACGGTTCACCGCTGTACCGCAACGCCGCCGACAAGAGCACCGGCACGGTCGTCGCCAGCGCCGCCGCGCAGGGATGGACGGCGGCCCGATGATCCGCCGCATCGTCCTGCTCGTCGCCGCGCTCCTCGCGGCGGTCGTCTGCGCACCGTCCACCGCCGTCGCGGCGCCGGACGACATCGTCAAGGTCACCGTGGTGCGATCCCCCGAGCAGAACGGAGGGCGCGCGGACACGCTGGCCCAGATCGCCCAGCGCACCCTGGGCGATCCGGCGCGGGCCGAGGAGATCCGCCGGCTGAATCTCGGCCGCCCCCAGAGCGACGGCGCTGCGCTGACCGGCTCCGGCCCGCTGCGGCCCGGGTGGATCCTGCTGCTGCCGGGCGACGCCACCGGTGACGACGTGCGCCTGGGCCGGGTCAGATCGGGTGCGGACGGCGGCTCCACGCCGTACTTCACCTGGAAGCTGCTGCTCGCGGTGGCCGGCGCGGTCATCCTGGCGCTGCTCACGGTTCTGGTGTTCGCCCGCCGCCGGATCACCCGATGGGTGCGCGAGCGCCGCCGCGTACGCGCCGAGAACCGCCGGCTGCACCGGGAGATCAAACAGCGGCTGCGAGAGCGTGCCGAGCTCGTGCACCGGTTCGCCGGCGATCAGAGCGGCCCCCGGACCGCCTGGCAGGCGGCCGGCGAGCTGGCCGCCGACCGCGTCGAGGCGTACGCCCTGCGGCTCGGTGACCGCGAGATCACCGCCTGGGTGACCGCCGGCGAGGAACCCCGTGCACCGTGGCGGGCGGAGTCCGAGGGAGTGTGGACCCGCCCGGCCGAGGCGCCCTTCGGCCGGACCCCCGCCGGACGGATTCCGCCCTGCCTGGTGCGGGTGGGCGGGGACGCCACCGGTTCGCTGTTCGTGGATCTGACCTGGCTCGACGGCGTCCTCGCCATCGGCGGTTCCCTCGGCGTAGCTGCCGACGTCGTGCGGACGCTGCTCACCGACGTCGCGCGATTCCGCCCCGACCTTCCCGTGCTGTCCGTTCGCGGGCTCGGCGGAGAGCCCGTCGGCGTTCCGGCGAATGCGACCCGCCTGCCGTCGATCGCCGACCTGCGGCCGTCCACGGCGGCCGCCGGGACGGACGACGGCATGGTGCGGCTCGCGTCCCGGCGTTGCGCCGTGACCGCCGTGATCGTCGTGGCCGATCCGCCCTCGGCTGAGGAGGCGGAGTATCTGTTCGCGGTCTGCGCTCCGGGAAGCGGCCAGGTGGCCGTGGTGCTCGGGGATCTGCCGGGCGCCCACTGGCGATGGAACGCCGACGTCAACGGCGCCGTGCGACTGCCCGCGCTCGGCGTCTCGGTGACCGCTCCGGCTCGCTGATCTCAGCCGTGGCGACCCTCATATCAGGAAGGTACACAATGGACACCGCGACGGTGCCGCGCGTGAGCCGTTTCGGCTCCACCCGGACGGCGTATCTGCTGGTCTGGACATTCCTGCTGGTCAATCTCGTCATCGTCGAAACGATGTTCGCCCACCCCGCGGCGCCCGCCCGCAACACCCTGGGATCGATCGGCCGCTTCCTCGGGCTGCATCTCGGCTTCGTGATGGCGCTACAGGTCCTGCTGATCGCGCGGCTGCCGTACCTCGAGCGGCGGATCGGCATGGACAAGCTCACCAACTGGCACCGCTGGACCGGGTTCGCCGTCTTCTGGCTGGTGCTGCTGCACCCGACGTTCGTCCTGCTCGGCTTCGCCGAGCTCGGCCGGACCTCCGTCTTCGCCGTGGTCGCCGATCTGGCCGCACAGACACCGGTGCTGCTCGGCATGATCGCCGCCGGCCTGGTCGGTGTCATGGCGGTCACCTCCGTACGGGCGGCCCGCCGCCGTCTGTCCTACGAGGCGTGGCATGCCGTGCACCTCGTGGTGTACGTCATGCTCCTGCTGGTGGTGATTCACCAGGTCTACGAAGGGTCGTCCTTCAACGCCGGCACCCTCACCCGGTTCTACTGGTGGGGGCTCTGGGCGTGCGCGATCATCGCCCTGCTGACCAACCGGCTCGTCGTGCCGCTGGTGCGCAACGCCCGCCACCAGTTGCGGGTCGTCGCGGTGGTGCCTGAAACGGACCAGGCGGTCTCCGTCTACGTCGGCGGTCATGGACTGCAACGGCTGCGCACCCGGCCGGGCCAGTTCTTCTGGTGGCGTTTTCCCGGCCACAACACCTGGTGGCAGGTGAACCCGTGGTCGCTGTCCGCGGCGCCGGACGGGCGCACCCTGCGGCTGACCGCGAAGGCGATCGGCACCACCAGCGCCGGGCTGCGGCAGCTACCGGTCGGCACCCGCGTCTACGCGGAGGGGCCGTACGGCGCGCTGACCACCGTTCGCCGGACGCGGCGCGACGCCCTCCTGATCGCCGGCGGTATCGGCATCACCCCGATCCGTGCGCTGTTGGAGGATCCGGACCTGACCGGAGACATCGTGGTGCTCTACCGGGCGCGGACGCCGGGGGAGGCGGTGCTGCTGGGCGAACTGCGTGACCTCGCACACCGGCGCGGC
This sequence comes from Actinoplanes sp. NPDC049316, assembly GCF_040677315.1. Classification (NCBI taxonomy): domain Bacteria; kingdom Bacillati; phylum Actinomycetota; class Actinomycetes; order Micromonosporales; family Micromonosporaceae; genus Actinoplanes; species Actinoplanes sp. NPDC049316. The sequence continues at coordinate 44,875 of NZ_JBFAQM010000034.1, forward strand.
GCCCGGTTGCACCTGCTGACCGGCCGGACCAGCCGGGAGAACCAGCCCTTCAGTGCGGCCGGCCTGCGCGGCCTGGTACCCGACATCGCCGAGCGGGACGTGTACATGTGCGGCCCGGCGCCCATGGCGGACGCGGTCCTGAGCAGCCTGCGGGCCCTGCGGGTGCCCGCCCACCAGCGGCACATCGAGGCGTTCCGCCTCGCCGTGTAGTGGCCCGGCACGCGGCGGCCGAGCCGTGCTCAACCGCCGCTGCCCGGACCTCCCGGGTTCACAGAGATGACCTTGCTGATCAGGCCGCTTCCCGGGAAGTCGAGCATCAGGGCGCCGGTGCGGGTGACCGGTGTGTGCACCTCGGAACCCTCGTTGAGGTAGCCGAGCAGGAACGGGTTGACGCCCTGCACGCCCCACGCCCCGCCGGCGACCTGCTGCGGCTGCGCGAAGATGCTCGAGCCGCTGGCGAAGTTGACGTAGAGGGCGGCCGGGTCGCCGGCGCTCGTGGCGTCGAGGAAGCGGCGCACCTGGTCGCGCTTCGTGGCGATGGCGCCCACGTTCGGGACGTTGTACTCGTCCTGCACGTAGGTGGATGAACCGTCGTGCCAGCCGGCGAACTGGGCCAGCCCGTAGTGGTCGATCACGCCGCCGTTCGGGCCGTTCATGACGGCGAGGACGACCCGGCCGCGTACGGCGCCGAGCGTGGGCAGCGCCGCCCCTGACGCGCGGTTCACCGACGGCGTCCAGAACAAGGTCGTATTCCTTCTCACGTACGCGTCGAAGATGTCGGCGAAGCTCTGCTGGCCGGATGCGTCGGTGCAGGATCCGAGCTCTCCGGTGCACTCCTGCTTGAGTCGCATCACGACGGTCTCGCGCGGATGTGCGGCCAGGAAGGCGCTCAGTCGGCCGAGCACGTCGTCGAAGTTGGCGTTCTGATAGGTCGCGCCGTGGTGAATGGTGAACGTGTTGCCGGCGTTCACCCGCGCCCGGATGTCGACCATCCGGATGCCCGCCTCCAGTTGACGTGCGAGCGTGCCCCCGCTGTCGCCGAAGTCCTCCTGCGTCTGCGTGAGTGAGCCGCCGTGGATCGACATGGTGTCGTGGGTGCCGGGAATCGACAGTGCGGACAGGCCGGTCGAGTCCGCCAGCGAGCTCATCCAGTCCGGGTTGTTCGCCGCCCCGAGCGTCCGGTATGACGGGTCGGCGGCAAGGGCCGGTTGCGGGGCGGCCACCAGGCCGACAAGGACTGCGGTGCTGACAACGACGGCGCGAAGACCCTTCATGAAGTGAAGTTTATCGATGTACCTAGTGGCCGGTTCGCGTTGTTCCGGTTCTGGAAGTCGCCGATCCACGACCGCATGGGCCTGCGTACGCCCCCGGCCGCCGCCGTGGTTGACAGTGCGATCCCGCCGCAGGCGACCGCGAGAGGTGCCTCGAGCGGCGCGACGGCATCCGTACCTCTACCCGTATCGATTGCACGCTGTAGAGCCTGAAGGTCCATTAAGTACCGACCAATGCCGATTCGTGGAAGCGACTTGTAGTCGGGGTTGTGGGGCGATCAAAGGAGTCCTTAAAGTTTGCGCCGCACAGATCCATACACGGGGGAGGGTCCGGTGGCGCGTCGTATGACAGCCACGGTACGAACGTGCCTCGCGGCAGGTGTCGCGGCGGTGGTCACGGTCGCACTGCTGGGGATTCCGGGCGACAGAGACGAGCGCGAGGACACCATCGCCGCCGGTCCGCTGGGCGCGAGCGACGAGGCGGTGGCGCTGCGCACAGCGCGTGAGACGGGCAAGCCCGTCCGGATCGATCGGCTCACGTCGGAGACCACCGAGGTGTATGCCCTCCCCGGCGGAAAGCTGCGGGCGGACATCGCCGCGGGAATGCAGCGCTTCCGCCGCGACGGCACCTGGGTGAAGGCCGACCAGAGGCTCCGGCAGGCCGCCGACGGCTCCGTCGTCGCCGTCGCCCACCCCGGTGACCTCCGGATCTCCGGGCCCCAGGGCGCCGGTGAGCACGACCTCGCCGTGGTCGGCGCCGGTGCGGACCGGGTGGCGATGCGCTGGGACGGTGCCCTGCCCACCCCGGTGGTCGACGGCACCCGGGCCACCTATGTGAACGCCCGGCCGGGCGTGGACCTCGTCGTCGAGTCGACCCGCCGTGGTTTCCGGCAACTCCTGATCGTCAAGGACCGGGCAGCGGTCGCCCAGGTCGCGAAGGTCGAGTTCGGGTTCGAGGGCCCCGGCGCCGCGACGGCGAAGCGGGACGCCACCGGCTCGGTCGTGCTGTCGGGCGAGGGAGGCGGGGAATCCTTCCGGATCCCGGCACCGCTCATGTGGGACGCGACGAAGACTCCGGCCGGCAGCCCGGCGGTCCGCAAACCGGTGCGCACCTCTCTGGCGGACCGGAAGCTGACCCTGACTCCGGACCCGGCATGGCTGCGGAACCCGGCCACCACGTTCCCCGTGACCATCGACCCCACCCTGAACCCCGCGACGACCACGTTCGACACGTACGTGCGGGAAACTGTGAACAGCGACCAGAACGGCGAGCCCGACCTGCAGATCGGCCTGCTGGCCACCACCCCGCCGACCCTCACCCGCTCGTTCCTGACGTGGGACACCACCGCACTGGCCGGGAAGCAGATCACCGCGGCGACGGTGTCCTTCTTCAACTTCTGGTCGCACACGTGCACGGCGACCCCGTGGGAGATCTGGACCACCGGGACGGCGACCTATTCCACCCGGTTCACCAGCCAGCCGACCTGGGACCAGCGCGAGGCCACGTCGACCGCCACGCACGGTTCGACCGACTGCGCCGACGCATGGGCGACCGTCGACGGCAAGAGTTTCTTCCAGCGGGCGGCGACCGCGAACAAGACGCGGGCGGGCATGGGCGTACGTGCCACCGACGAGACGGTGGCGGCCGGGTTCAAGCAGTTCCGCTCCCGCGAGGGCGGCAGCGCCGCCGAGGACCCCAAGGCGTCGGTCACCTACAACGCCTGGCCGACCGTCACCGCCCGGGCCACGGTGCCGGCGACCACCTGCGCCACCGGGAGTACCCGGCCGCTCGTCAACACGCTGACGCCGCAGCTGCGGGCCACCGTCTCCGACGCCGACGGCACCGCGATGACGGTCACCTTCGAATGGTGGACGCTCACCGGCACCAGCCCGGCCGGGTCGGCGTCCGTGTCCTCGATCGCCTCGGGTGCCACCGCGCAGGTGACGGTCCCGGCCGGGGCGTTCACCGAGGGCACCTCGTATCGATGGCGGGTGAAGGCCTCGGACGGCACCGCCGGCAGCGACGTGCCGACCTCGTTCTGCGAGCTGACGGTCTACGACACCGCGCCGCCGGTCGCGGGCTGCGCCGGCGGAGCCGCCTCCGACTTCAACGGCGACGGCGTCGAGGACATCGCCATCGCGGACCCCGAGGCCACCGTCGAGGGCAGGCCGGCCGCGGGACGGATCCACATCGGGTACGGCGGCACGGCCGGGACGCAGACGATCACGGAGGGCAACGCCCAGCTCAGCGCCGCCGTGGAGGCCGGTGACCGGTTCGGCTTCTCGATCTCGGCGTACGACGCCAACAACGACGGCTGTACCGACCTCGCGGTGGGTGTGCCGTACGAGGACATGGGCAGCATCGTCGACGCGGGCATGGCGCATCTGCTCCTCGGCTCGCCCGCGGGGCTGGCCCGGGGACCGGCCTCAGTGACCTTCCACCAGGACGCCGGTTCCACCCCGGAGGCCGGCGAGCCGTACGACTACTTCGGCTACTCGGTGTCCGGCGCGCGTACGCCCACCGGCCAGTCGTACCTGGTGGTCGGGGCGCCCGGTGAGGACCTGGGCTCCGCCGTCGACGCGGGCGTCGTGCACTACTTCCGCGGCTCGCTCAACCTGCTGCTGCAGTCGGGTACGCCCATCCCGGGTGTCTCGGAGAGCGACGACCAGAACGGCTACGCGGTGGCGGCCTCGGCCAACCACTTCGCCGTGGGGTCACCCGGTGAGGCCATCGGCACCGCCGAGTTCGCCGGGGAAGTCAGCGTGTTCAGCAGCTACGAGATGGTGAACGGCTTGCCGAAGTTGTCGGCGAACCTGTTCCAGGACGCGGAGAACGTGGCCGACATCGCCGAGGCCGGCGACACCTTCGGCAAGGCGATCGCCGTCGCCCCGTACCGCCCGGCCGGAGCCCCGGCCGGGCAGGCCGACTCGTTGGTGGTCGTCGGGGTGCCCGGCGAGGACACGTCCGCGGTCGACAGCGGCATGGTGCAGCGCTTCCACGTGACCGCGGCGGCCACCTTCACCGAGCTGACTCCGATCAGCGGGACCCCGGCAGACGGCAACTACCTCGGCGAGGACGTCGCCGTGGTGAACACGGCGCCCGCCACCGAGGGCGGCAACACGACGATGTTCCTTGCCGCCGGCGCTCCCGGCAGGGACTGGGGCGACATCCCCGACGCCGGCCAGGTCCGGGTGTACCCGGCGCTGGTGGACCCGATCACCGCCCCACTGCTGATCGAGCGCAACTCGAAGAGCCTGTCCGGTGCGCCGCAGGCCCAGGAACTCGTCGGCACCTCGCTGACCGCCGGGGCGAAACAGCTCTGGGTCGGCACGCCGTACGGCGCGGCCGGGGTCCACGGCTTCTCCTGGACGAGCCTGGCGGCCGGCGACATCGCCCCGGCGAGGACGTGGCAGCCCGGCGAGGGCGGCATTCCCGCCGGCGCGGCCGCCTTCGGCGCGGCGATCGGCTGAGGCGAGCGATGACGAGGAACAGTGCAACGGGGGAGGACCGTACGGTGATGCGTCGTACGCCGAGGCGTGCCCGGCTGTCCACGCTGGGGCTGATGCTCGGCCTGGCAGGTCTGATGACCACAACAGTGCTCGTGCACCGGCCCGACCCGGTGCCCCCGGCCGTCCCGGCGGCCGCCGTCGAGACCGATCCGGTCCGCGACACCGAGGCCGAGGCGCTGGTCGCCGCCGGGAAGCTGCAGCAGCCGGTCGAGGTGCTGGCGCAGCGCAGTGAGTACCGCGACGTGTTCGCCCAGCCGGACGGCACCCTGATCGCCAACGACTACGCCCAGCCGGTCCGGGTGACGCGCGGCGACGCCTGGGTGCCGGCGGACGCCACCTTGACGACGCGCGAGGACGGGTCCCTGGGCCCCACCGCCGCGGTGCTCGAGATGCGGTTGTCCACCGGCCCCGGCAGTCCGCTGATGGTGGTCGCCCGCGATCGGGCGAGCATGACGCTCAGCTGGCCGTACGGTGAGCTGCCCGCGCCCGTCGTCGACGGCGACCATGCGACGTACGAGAACGTCCTCCCGGACGTCGACCTGGTCGCGAACGTGACCGTCGAGGGCTTCTCGCACGTCCTGGTGCTCAAGACGCCGGAGGCGGCGGAGCTTCCCGAGCTGACGAACCTGCGGCTCGGCGTGACCGGCGACGGTCTGAGCATCCAGGAGACCGCGGACGGCGGGGTCGTCGCGCTCGACCCGGCGACCGGCAACCCGGTCCTGGAAGCCGATGCGCCGACGATGTGGGACAGCGGATCGGGAGCCGCCGGGCCGAACGCCCTCACCACTCGCAACAGGATGGCCGCGACCGCGGAGCAGAGTGTGCCCGCGGACGCCCGCGGGCCGGGTGACAGTTCCGAGGTGGCACCGGTCGGCCTCGACTACTCGCAGGGCACCCTCACCCTGACGCCCGACAGGTCGCTGCTCACCGGCCCCGACACGACGTTCCCGCTCTACATCGACCCGGTGTGGCAGAGCAGCACCAACAGCGGCTGGGCCATGGTGGACAGCGGCTACCCCAGCGAGGAGTACTGGAAGTTCGACGGCAAGCGTCACGAGCGCATCGGCCTGTGCCCGGAGTCGTGCAACAAGTCCAAGGTCAAGCGGCTGTTCTACCAGATGGCCACGCCGTACACCGGCAAGACGATCCTCAGCGCCGAGTTCCGCGTGACGATGCAGCACGCGTACAACTCCACCGCGCGCGCCGCGTCGCTGTACATGATGCCGCCCGATTCGAAGATCAATTCGGGCACGAACTGGAGCAACCAGCCGGGCGGGTCCGACTGGAGCAACAACACGTTCCTGGACACGAGGTCGCCGACCAGCACGCAGGGCAGCTGCACCTCGACGAACCAGAACGCCGCCTGGAACGTCAAGAAGGCGCTCGACCGGGTCGTCTCGGAGAAGCTCAGCTCGATCATCCTCGGCCTCAAAGCGACCAACGAGGGCGACTCGACGCACAGCAAGCGCTTCTGTGACAACGGCCTGCTCTCGGTGCGCTACAACCGTGCGCCGCTGATCGCCAACCAGAACGAGCTCACCACGTCCCCCGGCGGCCAGTGCGCCTACGGCAGCGCGGCACCGTACGTGGACACCCCGCCGCGTCTCATCGCCGTTCTGCGCGACCCCGACCACTCCTCGAAGCACACCGAGCAGATCAAGGCCGAGTTCAAGGTGTCGTGGACGCCGCCCGGCGGTTCCCTGGTCACCAAGAACTACACCACCCCACTCAAGGCCAGCGGGTCGCAGTTCTCCTACACCATTCCGGAGAACCTGCTGCCGCAGAACGTCGTCATCTCGTGGGAGGTCCACGCCAGCGACGGCACCAGCTGGGGCCCCTGGAGCTCCGAGGGCTCCCGCAACGTCTGCCAATTCCTGTTCGACAAGTCCAACCCCACCGCACCCGACATCGACTCCGCCACCTACCTGCCCTCGGACGCGGCGGACAACGGTACGGGTACCGCGCCGATGTGTGTCGAGGACGACGACTGGCACGGCTCGATCGGCGTCCCCGGCGACTTCACCTTCGACTCCGCCGCGACCGACGTCGTGGAGTACCGGTACGGCTTCAACACCAACCCTCAGCCGGGCAACGTGCTGAAGCCCGCCACGGCCGGTGGTCCGGTGACGCTCAAGAACTGGTACCCCGACAAGGAGGGACCGCGGACGATCAACGTGGAGGCGGTCGACCGGGCCGGCCGCCGCAGCACCATCGCGTCCTGCACGTTCCGGGTCGGCAAACGGCCCCCGGCGGCGCAGTGGTCGCTGTCCGAGGTCGCCGGGGAGACCGGCGCCGAGGACCGGACCGGTGAGAACGACGCCGTGGCCGGCAGCGGCGTGACCTTCGGCGTGGAGGGCCCCGGCGGCACCTCGGACACCGCGGCCCGCTTCGACGGTACGGCGGACGGCTATCTGGCCACCGCCAAGCGCGTGCTGCCCGACACCTCGGCGAGCTTCACCGTCAGCGGCTGGTTCAAGACCGACGACCCGGCACGCGTCCAGACGGCGGTCAGCCAGGACGGCTCCGGTGAGGCAGGCTTCTCCCTGGGCCTCGAGAACGGCGCCTGGATCTTCGAGCTGCCCATGACCGACGTGAACTCGCTCGGCACGTGGAAGGTGACCGGCGCCGCGGCCACCACGGGCTGGACGTACGTCGCGGCCTCGTACAACGCCGCCAGCCGGCAGATGTCCTTGCAGGTCGGCTCCGCCGCGCCGGTGGTCGCCCAGCGCCGTTCCCTGACCCGCTCCCGGGGCGCGTTGCAGCTGGGCCGGCGAGCGGAGAAGGGTGGATACGTCGATCCCTGGCAGGGCGCCATGGCCGACGTCTCCGTCTTCGACCGGCTGATCCTCGCCGAGGAGGTCGACGGCCTGAAGAAGGTCGCACCCACCCGGCTGGCGTACTGGCGGCTGAACGCCGAGACGAGCAAGGTCAGCCCGGAGGAGCGCGGCGGGACGGGTCTCACGCTCGGCCCGGACGCCACGATCTACCGGCACCCGGCGCTGTCCCTGCTCGGCGGCGGTCACCTCGCCCTCACCGGCAAGGCCACCAGCTACGCGACCGCGCCGGTCAACCCGGACCTGGCCAACAGCTTCTCGATCAGCGCCCGGGTCAAGCTCACCAGCAGCTGCGCCGGCAAGCCGATGACCGTCTTCTCACAGAAGGGCGCGCACAGCAGCCCGGTCGTCGTGCGCTGCAACGAGGACGGGTACTGGGAGCTGGCCACGACCGACACCGACAAGGTGGATGCGGCCTGGCAGACCCGCGGGGGCGAGGCGCGGCCGCGCCTCATCGGCAAGGGCGACCACCTGACCCTCGTCCACAACGGCTACCTGCGGGAGATGTCGCTGTACGTCAACGGTCAGTGGGTCGATTCGATCGAGCTGGCGACGCCGTTCGTCGCGACCGGCGGCGTGCAGCTCGGGCGGGCGTTCCTCGACGACGCCTACGGCGAGCACCTCTCCGGCGCCATCGACGACGTCCGCGTCTACAACGGCGCCGCCGACCCGGACCTCATCCAGAAGATCAGTATCCAGACTCGCGAGCAGCTGTCTCTCTGATCCGCCGGACCTGTACGGGGCCGCCGACGCGTGCGGCGGCCCCGCCCCGAACTCCCGACCCCGGAGGGGCCATGTTCTCCCGCTTCTTCACCCGAGCCGGCGCGTACGAACGCCGGGTCGTCAGGCCGCTGTCGTGGGTGATGGCCGGTGTCCTCGGCGCCGGCTTCCTGCAGGCCACGGTCGTCGCCCCGACCCAGGCCGCCGGGAAGCCTCGGCCCGGCACCAGCTCGGGCAAGCCGCTGCCGCAGCGCAAGCCGCTGCCGGTCAAGTCGCGCAAGCCCGATCCGGCCGTGGCCGCCGCGGTCTCCTCCGCGCCGGTGACCTGGCCGGCGGCCGGCACAGTCGAGCTCACGGTCCCGTCCGGGAAGACCGGTGCCGCCCGGTCCGCCGCGAAGGGTGCCTCCGCGAAGGCCGGCGGCCTTCCCGTGACGGTCTCCGCCGTCTCGTCCGCGGCGGCGGCCTCGGGCGCCCGTGGCTCCGCGGCAGGCACGCCCGGCAAGGTGAAGGTGCAGGTCCTCGAGCGCCGCGCCAGCGAGCAGGCGAAGGTCGACGGTCCAGTGCTGCGCCTGAGCCGCGCCGACGGCGCGACCGTCCGCGGCACCGTCCGGCTCGGGGTCGGCTACAGCGGCATCGCCAACGCGTACGGCGGCGACTTCGGCGCCCGCCTGCGGCTGGTCAAGCTGCCTGAGTGCGCCCTGACCACCCCGGCGAAGCCGGAGTGCGCCGGTACGCCGGTTCCCGGCACGAACGACACCGCCGCCCGGACCATCTCGGCGCCGGCCGAGACCGGGAGCCTGTTCGCCCTGGCGGCGGGGGACTCCTCGTCGCAGGGCAGCTACGGCGCGACGCAGCTCTCGCCCTCGTCGAAGTGGTCGGTGGCCCCGTCCACCGGCGGCTTCTCCTGGTCGTACCCGCTGCGCACACCGCCGGTGCCGGGTGGGGGAGCGCCGGGCATCACCCTCGGCTACTCGTCGCAGTCCGTGGACGGCCGCACCGCCACCACCAACAACCAGGGCTCCTGGATCGGCGAGGGCTTCGGCTACGAGCCCGGGTACATCGAGCGCCGGTACAAGGCCTGCTCGGACGACGGGCACGACCAGTACGCCGACCAGTGCTGGGCGTACGACAACGCCACCGTCATGCTCAACGGCAAGTCCACCGAGCTGGTCAAGTCCGGCAGCACCTGGAAGCTCGCCGACGACGACGGGTCGAAGGTGGAGCGGGTGACCGACACCACCAAGGCCAACGGCGACAACGACGGCGAGTACTGGAAGGTCACCACGCCGAACGGCACCGAGTACTACTTCGGGCTCAACCGCCTGCCCGGCTGGAGCTCCAACAAGGAGGAGACCAAGTCGGCCTGGACCGTGCCGATCTACGGTGATGACTCCGGGGAGCCCTGCTACAACGCCACGTTCACGTCCGCCTACTGCGACCAGGGCTGGCGCTGGAACCTCGACTACGTCAAGGACCGCTACGGCAACGTCAGTTCCTACTACTACCACCAGGAGATCAACTACTACGCCCGCGGCAAGAAGACCGACGTCAACGGCGTCCCGTACGTACGCGGCGGCTGGCTCAAGCGCATCGACTACGGACAGCGGCACAACGCGGTCTACACCACCAACGCCCCGGCCCGGGTCCGCTTCGACGTCAAGGAGCGGTGCCTGCCGGCCGACAGCGCGGACTGCGATCCCGAGGATCTGACGTCCGCGACCGCGTCCCGTTGGCCGGATGTGCCGTTCGACCGCAACTGCGCCGCGAACGTCAAGTGCAAGGCCGACCAGATCATGCCGACGTTCTGGACCCGCGCGCGGCTGAACGCCGTCATCACCGAGATCCGCGGCGCCGGCGCCTGGACGCCTGTGGACGAGTGGAAGCTGGAGCACCTGTTCACCGACAACGGTGACGGCTCGCGTACCCTCTGGCTCCACAAGATCACCCACCGCGGCCTCGTCGGCGGCAGCATCCAGCAGCCCGCGGTGACGCTCGGCGGCCTGCAACTGCCTAACCGCATCGATCGTGACGGCGACTTCATCGCCCCGCTGGTCCGCTTCCGCCTCGCCACCGTGTACACCGACACCGGCGGCCAGATCGACGTGAACTACGCCGAGCCAGACTGCAACCAGGGCAACCTGCCCACCCCCGGCCGCAGCACCCGGCGCTGCTACCCGGTCAAGTGGGCGCCGCTCGGCTCCGGCGACCCGATCACCGACTGGTTCCACAAGTACGTCGTCGAGCTGGTCGTCGAGACCGACCGTACGGGCGGCGCACCGGACATGGTCACCAAGTATCAATACCTCGACGGGGCAGCGTGGCGGCACGCCGAGCCGGACGGCATCGGCGACCCGAAGGACGACACCTGGAGCGACTGGCGGGGATACGGCAAGGTCGTCGTCACGGCCGGCGACGGCCAGACCCAGACCACCAAGACCGAGTACCGCTACCTGCGCGGCATGCACGGCGACAAGGATCCCGACGGCGGCACCCGGACGGTGACCGTCACGGACTCGACCGGCGGCACCCACACCGACCTCGACGAGGTGGCCGGCCACGAGCTGGAGAGCATCGTCTACGCCGGTTCCGAGATCGTCAGCAAGAAGATCGCCACGCCGTGGCGGCACAACACCGCGACCGAGACGCACAGCTGGGGCACCAAGAAGGCCTGGTTCGTCAACACGGCCCGCTCCCGCAGCCTGGTCGCCCTCGCCTCCGGCGGATGGCGGGAGACCGCGCAGACCTCGGCGTACGAGACCACCTTCGGCCGCGTCATCCGCAGCGAGAGCGAGGGCGACGTCGACGTCAGCGGCGACGAGTCCTGCACCCGCACCACGTACGCCGACAACCCCGGCCTCTACCTCTACGGTCTCGTGTCGCGGGTCGAGTCGGTGTCGGTGAAGTGCTCGGTCACCCCCGACCGCAAGACGCAGGTCATCTCCGACGAGCGCACGCTCTTCGACGGCAAGGCCTTCGGGGTGGCGCCCACGCTGGGCAACCCGACCCGATCGGAGCGGCTGGCGAGCCACGACGGCACCACGGCGACGTACATCCGGGCGTCCGAGGGCACCTTCGACGCGTACGGCCGGCCGCTGACCGCGATGGACGCGGAAGGCCATGTCACCACGAACGTCTACACCGAGACCAACGGGCTCACCACCCAGGTCAAGGAGACCAACCCGCTCGGGTTCGTCACCACCACCAAGTACGCACCCGCCTGGGGCAGCCCGGTCAGCCAGGTCGACCCGAACAATCTTCTGAGCGAGCTCGAGTACGACGCGCTGGGCCGGCTCACCAAGGTGTGGTTGCCCGACCGGTCGGGCCTGCCGCGGGTGGATCCGAGCATCAAGTACGCCTACCTGATGCGCACCGAAAAGCCGGTCGCGACCAAGACGGAGCGGCGGCAGAACGACGGCTCGTACAGCGTGCAGTACACGCTGTACGACGGGCACCTGCGGCCGCGGCAGATCCAGTCCGAGGGCCCCGACGGCAACCGCAACATCGCCGACACCTTCTACACGGCCACCGGCAAGATGGCCAAGACGTACGCCACCTACACCGTGGAGGGTGCACCCGGCGACGAGATCTACCCCGCGGTCAACGGCGACGTCGACGGCCAGAAGCTCTACGTCTACGACGGTGCCGACCGGGTCAAGGCCGAGATCTTCGCGGTCGCCGGCACCGAGAAGTGGCGCACCACCACCACGTACGGCGGCGACCGGATCTCCGTCGACCCACCCACCGGCGGCACGCCCACCACGACCATCACCAACGCGCTCGGCCAGGTCACCCAGCTGCTGCAGTACAAGGGCGCAGGCCCGTCCGGCGCCTACGACAAGACCGAGTACACCTACACCCCCAACGGGCAGCTCTACACGGTCAAGGATCCGGCCGGCAACATCTGGAAGAACGAGTACGACCAGCTCGGCCGCAAGATCAAGTCGATCGACCCGGACTCCGGCACGTCGACGATGACCTACGACAACCTGGATCGGCTCACCAGCACCACCACCAGCCTGCACACCACCATCAGCACGACCTATGACGAGATCGGCCGCCGGACCGGCGTCTACAAGGGCGCGGCCCTGACCGGCGAGCTGCTGAGCAGCTGGACCTACGACCAGGAGATGCTGGGCTACGTCACCTCGGCATCGCGCTGGATCGACGGCGCCGAGTACGCCACGTACTCCACGGTCTACGACGAGTTCTACCGGCCGCACCTCACCACCTACCAGGTGCCGGACCACGCCGGCGCCGAGCTCGCGGGGACCTACACCTTCGGCGCCGAGTACAACCCCGACGGCACGGTCCAGTCGCTCGACATGTCCGAGGGCGGCGGCCTCGGCTACGAGACGGTCGTCTACAAGTACGACCCGCTCGAGCGGCTGATCGGCACCACGGGCGACCAGGCGTACCTGACCGACGTGGACTACGACAGCACCGGCGAGGTGCGCCAGACCGAGACCCTGGTCGGCGGCAAGAAGGTCTGGTCGACGTACGAGTACGAGGAGGGCTCCAAGCGCCTCGCCCGCCAGCGCCTCGACCGGGAGATGGCGCCGGTCGTCGACGTGGACGCTCGGTACACCTACGACGACTCCGGCAACATCCTGCGCATCGCAGACAACCCGTCGGGGACCCGCGACGTGCAGTGCTTCACGTACGACTATCTGCGCCGCATGGAGAAGGCGTGGACGTCGGCGAGCACCGCGGACAACCCGTGCGCGGGCGGCCCGTCGGCCACCGGCGTGGGCGGCGTGGCCCCGTACCACCACGAGTACACCTTCGACGCGGTCGGCAACCGCAAGACCGAGAAGCAGTACGCGACCGACGGCACCTCCCTGATCGAGCGCAGCTACAGCTACCCCGCCCCCGGCGCTGCCCAGCCGCACACGCTGGACACGATGACGGAGAAGACGTCGTCGGGCGAGCAGCTCCACGAGTACGACTACGACGCCGCCGGCAACACCATCAGCCGCGGCAAGGCGGGCGAGGGGCAGACGCTGGCCTGGGACGCCGAGGGCAACCTCGAGTCGGTCACCGACGCGGCCGGCAAGAAGACCACCTTCCTGTACGACGTCGACGGCTCCCGCATGCTGCGCAAGGAACCGGACCAGACGACGCTCTACCTGCCGGGCATGGAGATCCGGCTGGACCACAAGACCCGGGCCACGGAGGCGACGCGCTACTACGGGCTTCCCGGCGGCTCCTCCCTGGTTCGCAAGAAGGACGGCCTGCACTACGTCGTCAACGACCACCACGGCACGGGCACCGCCACCGTTGACGCCGCCGGAACGATCACACACCGGCGCACCACCCCGTACGGTGAGGCCCGCGGTCCGCAACCGGTGCAGGGAGCCTGGCCGACGGAGAAGGGCTTCGTCGGGGGCAACCAGGACTCCACCACCGGGCTGGTCAACATCGGCGCCCGCGAGTACGACACCGTCACCGGCCGGTTCATCTCCATCGACCCGGTCATCGACGTCAACGACCCGCAGCAGATGAACGGGTACGCGTACGCCAACAACAACCCGATCTCCTTCTCGGACCCCGACGGCCTGAAGTTCTGCTCGGACGACGTCTGCGGCCCGGGGGCGGACTACGTCGACTCGACCGGCAAGTACCACGAGGTGGCCGGCCACAACGACGGCCGCGGCGGCGCCTCGGGCGCGTACGACCCGACCGTGCCGGGCGTCAACGAGTTCAACAACCCGAAGGCCTCGCCGCAGGCCCGGGCGGCAGCGGCCGCGGCGGCGGCGGAGAAGGAGCGGCAGGCCCGCATCGCGCGAGCCAAGGCGAAGATCCTCAACGCGGCGAAGGCCCTCGGCAAGATTCTCGCCGACGAGCTGGGCATCACGGACGCCCTGGACTGCTTCACCAAGGGCGACATGGGCGGGTGCATCAACACCGCGGTCAACGTTTTGTCATCCGTGGTGGGCGGCGCCATCGGCAAACTGGCCGCCCGCTACGGCGCACCCTGGAAGTGGAAACGGCTCGCCAACCTGGTGTCGCGCAGCAAGGGTCTGCTCGGTGACCTGATCGACGGCGTGAAGGACTTCTTCAAAATAGCGAAGGGGTGCCACAGTTTCGCCCCCGGCACGCTGGTGCTGATGGCCGACGGCAGCAAGAAGCCGATCCAGAAGCTGAAGCCGGGAGAGAAAGTCCTCGCCACCGACCCGGTGTCCGGCAAGAGCAAACCGCAAAAGGTCGTGGCCACCCACATCAACCTGGACGGTGTCTTCACCGACGTGGCCGTGGGCAAGGGCGATGAGCGGGTGTCGCTCCAGGCGACGGCCAACCACCCCTTCTGGAGCGTCGATCGGCATGACTGGATCGAGGCTGCGGATCTGCGGCTGGACGAGAAGCTGCTGACGACCGACGGATCGACGATCCAGGTCAAGGCAACCACGACATACCCAGGCGCCAGGGTCATGCACGACCTCACTGTCGACGCCGTCCCCACGTACTACGTGTTCGTCGGCGATTCGCCGGTACTGGTACACAATAATGCGGCACACGCCTGTGAGGTGCCGATCAGCAGGGCGACTCACCCGCAGTCGGCGCAGCATATTGAGGATGCCCAGGCCGCGGGTCACCCGGACATCGTTACGATCAACCGGCCGGGAGCCAAGGCGAACCGCAGAGAGTCTCTGCGAGGCCACCCCAAGGTTGCCGGTAAGCAGCTCGACGAGTATCCGCCGGCGATGTTCGAGGAGGGCGGGAAAGGTGCAAGCGTGCGAGCGATCGATCCTGGCGACAACGGCGGAGCGGGCGCACGCATCGGTAACCTGCTCCGAGGCTATCCCGACGGAACCCGCGTGAAGATAACGGTGGTTGACTGATGACTGTGGATGCAATACGTCGCCTCGTGGGCATAGGTTCCCCGCCGCTCGGCGGGGACCTTCGGGCCGACCGTCGGCTTCATGCCTCGCTACTGCCGCTGTTGCAGGCCAAGAACGGGTTCTACGCTTTCGAGTCAGCGCTGCTGGTTCGGCAGTCCGGCAGCGGAGCGGGAAACGTCGCATGGTGGAACCATGAGCTGACGTGGCGAAACGCTTATCCTGACCTACCCGATAACCTTCTTTTCTTCGCGGAGGATGTTTTCGGATTCCCATTCGCGGTGAGTGATTCGGGATTCCATTCGTTCGACCCGGAAACGGCGGAACTTGAATTCGTGGGCGGCACCGCGGAAGAATGGGCGGGCGCTATCCTTGACGATTCCGACATGCTCACCGGATATCAGCTCGCCCATGAGTGGCAAGTCCGGCACGGCGCCCTCGCGCCGGGCTACCGGCTAGCCCCTGCGCTGCCCTTCGTGCTGGGTGGCGAATACAACACCGAGGCGCTGCGCGCCAAGCCCGACGTCGAGCTCGCCGAATTCCGGGCCGAGGTTTATACACGTATCAAGGATCTTCCGGACGGTGCACAGATCCGCATCCAGCTCGAGTAGTCCGTGTCGGGGCGTGTGCGCAGGGGGGCGCTATGTCTGGCGTGGAGGAATCGTTGGTCGTGGCGCGCGATGCCGCTGGATTCCGCCGCCCGTCAGGATCCCTGCCGCGTCCATCGCTTCAGTACGGCCACAGGCGCGTGCGCCGCCGGCCATATCTGTATCGTGAGTCGCTCCATGGTCGCGGGGTCGTCGTCGGATTCGTTGTCGGCGTCGTAGGCCGCTGCCAAGTTGGACTTGGCCACCCTTATGCGCACCCAGCCCGGTGCTACGGAGAAGCGGGCTGCATCGGGCTCGAAATCGGTGCATCCCATGACGACCACGCGGCCGGAGCTCGCCCGCAAGCTGCCCTCGACGACATGGTCGAAGCCGGTGACGTCGTCGGCTGGTGGTTGATCCCTGACGTCGACGGTGACCGAGACGTCCATGTTCGCCGCCGTCCCCACTGCCATGGCATCGTCAGCTGCCGCAAGCTGATCATCCACCGCGCCTCCGGTCCAGGCATCCCCGAGATCCGTGCTCGACCCTTCATCGAACAGATGGATCTGGTGGTAGTCGGCGAACAAGGTCAACTCGCTGATCATGGAGCCATTATCGCTCACGCGTTCCCAGACGGTGGAGGTGTCCCGCAGGATCGGAGCTCATGGACGAGGAAAGGCTCAAGGTTGATCAGGCGGTTCGGCGGGCGCGATGGCGGGCCTGGACGAACGCCACGTCCCCGCGGATCCCTCCCCACTAACTCCACGGCACGACGGTGAGGTACTTGCCGATCGCCGAGAAGACCGGTGCGGCGTCGGCGTGGCGGCCGCTGCGCGCGAGCCCGTACGCCAGGAAGTTGATGTCCTCCAGCCAGTCGGCGTGCCGCGCCGTGGGTTGATGGAACCACGGTCACCGTCGAGCGTCTCTGCGCCGGGGCGACAGGTCGCACCGGGGTCACGCAGCTCGGTGGAAGGTGGAACCAGCGCAGGGCTTCGAAGCCCGGCGGGAGGCCGGCGGATCCGTAGTGGACGTCGTCGGGGTGGTCCTCTTTCACCTCGGCGGCTGGGACCACTCCGGACGTTTTGCCATTCGGCTCTCTGCTCCCGCACCTTTGGGGATCGTGCTGGTTGCGGGCCAGTGGCGGAAGTCGCGCCGCGGGAGCGCCGGCCGCGGCCCGGCGGGTCACCCCGCCGGGCCTCAGGCGCGTCCCGATCAGCGACGCCGGGCGGTCTCGCCCGCGCCGTCAGCGCACGACCTTGATGTTGAAGGTCGGGGTGTTCAGCACCCCCATGAGACGCAGCCAGATAGGTAGCAGCATCTCGCTTCCCCGCGCCGTGGTGATGTCACCGAGGTCGATGACGTCGGTGTGGCCGAACGACTCCAGCAGGCCGATGACGGTCTTCTTCGCGTCGGCGTCGTTGCCGGACACGAAGACGGTGTGGTCGCCGTCGGCCAGGTTGCGCGGGTTGACCATGAGCGCGGCGGTCAGCGTGTTGAGCGCCTTGACGACTTTCAGCCGCGGGAACGCGGCCTGGATCTGCTCGCCGAGCGAGTCGGTGTCCTTGACGAACAGGCTCGGCGGGAATCCGGCGGAGAAGTCGAGCGGGTTCGCGATGTCGATCAGGATCTTGCCGGCCAGGTTCTCCGTGCCGGCCGCCTGCAACGCGGCGAGGGACACATTGCCGGAGGTGGCGTTGACGAGCAGTTGGGCGTCGGCGGCGGCCTCCGCGTAGGTCGCCAGGTGGACCTGCGGATGGGCGTGCGCCCAGGTGGCGTACGGCGGGTTGCCCATGGTGTCGGGGTCTTTCTTGGCCAGCGTGACCTCGACGTCGCGGGTGCCGACGGTGACGTCGTGGCCCAGTTCGGCGAGTCTTGCGGCCAGAGCCTGTCCGACCATGCCGGTTCCCAGCACTGCGATCTTCACGATGGTGCTCCTTGGCGGGTGTCTCGGTTGCGCCCGGAGATCGGGCATCTGCACCGAGGGTACGTACAGGTCCGTACACCCAGCAACAGCTGCACAGCGGCGAACATGTGACGGTCACCTCGGCTGAGGTGCCTACAGGTCTGTATCCTTGACCGGAAGCAGAGGAGGACCGTCATGAGCCCGTCCGATCGCCGGCCCACCGCGCGCGACAAGATTCTGGAAACGGCCTTCCGGCTGTTCTACGAACGCGGCCCTCGCGGCGCCGGCATCGACACCGTCGTCGCCGAGTCCGGGGTCGCCAAGACGACGCTCTACAAGTACTTCCCGCGCAAGGACGACCTCGTCCTCGCCTACCTGGACGAGGTGGACCACACCTGGTTCGGGAGCCTGCGCGCGGCTGCCCGCGCCGCCGGGGACGATCCTCGGGAGCAACTGGTCGGCATGTTCGACGCGCTCGGCTCGGCCTGCCGGCGCGAGGGCTACCACGGCTGCGCGTTCATCAACACCGCCGCCGAATCCGAACCCGGCAGCGCCGTGCATCGCCGTACCGTCGAACACAAGGCGGTCGTCCGCGCCTGGGTGACCGATCTCGCCCGGCGCGCCGGTGCGGCCGACGCCCAGCTGCTCGGACGCCAGCTCACGACCCTGCTCGACGGCGGCTTGGCAGGCGGCGTGCTCGACGCGGACCCAGCCATCCCCGCCGCCGCGAAGGCGGCGGCCCGAGCGCTCGTCGACGCCGCATGCCCGTCACCCCGAGTGGGTGAGATGAGACCCAGGGCTTTCGGCCCTTCCGGCGAAGCGTCGTGACGGTGACCGTCTCCCTGTGGCATGTGCAGCCGCGTACGGCGGTTCGACGTCCCTGTTCCTCTGCGGGGACGTCATGCTCGGACGCGGCATCGATCAGATTCTGCCGTGTCCCGGTGCTCCGGCGCTGCGCGAGTCGCTGGTGCGTGACGCCCGTACCTACGTCGGGCTCGCGGAGGCGGTCAACGGCCGGATCCGGCGGCCGGTGGATGTGTCGTGGCCGTGGGGGGACGCGTTGGCGTTGCTCGATCGAGCCGCGCCCGAGGTGCGGATTATCAATCTCGAGACCAGCATCACCACCAGCGACGACTTCGCACCGGGCAAGGGCGTGCACTACCGGATGCACCCAGCCAACATCGGCTGCCTGACGGTGGCGCGGCCGGACGTCTGCGTACTGGCGAACAACCATGTCCTGGATTTCGGCCGGGCAGGTCTGGCGCAGACGCTGGAAGTCCTGGCGGAGGCCGGGTTGCCGACCGCCGGGGCGGGGTCCGACCTCGCCGCGGCGCGCCGCCCGGCGATCGTCCCGCTCGGTGGCGGGCGCCGCGTGGTGGTTCTGTCCATCGGGACCGCGTCGAGTGGCATCCCCGCGGGCTGGGCCGCCTCCGCGGCGCGGCCGGGCGTCAACCTGGACCCGCCGCTCACCGAGACCCTTGACGAGGTCGGCCGGGTGAAGCGGCCGGGCGATGTCGTTGTCGCCTCGATCCACTGGGGTTCGAACTGGGGTTACGAGATAGCAGCGGATCAGATCGCCCTCGCCCACGCCCTGGTCGACGGCGGCGTCGACGTCGTGCACGGGCATTCGAGCCACCACCCGAGGCCCATCGAGATCTATCGGGGCCGGCTGGTGCTCTACGGCTGCGGCGACCTGATCGACGACTATGAGGGCATCGCCGGTCACGATGAGTTCCGCAACGATCTCCGTCTGCTCTATGTCGCGCTGGTGGATGCGGGCAGCGGCCGGCTCGTGCAGCTGCGGATGACGCCGTTGCAGGCCCACCGGATGCGGCTACGACGGGCCTCCACTGCCGACACCCGGTGGCTGCAGAGCACACTGCAGCGGGCGAGCCGCCACTTCGACGTGTCGATCGGCCTCGGCCCGGACGGCTGCCTCACCGTGGCGTCGTCGCGGGGTGGCGTCTGATTCACCGGTTCTGGCCGAGATCGCCGAGTTGTTGCACGGCGGCCGCCACATCGTCGCGGTCCAGAGCAACCGCGGCCTCGGCGAACCCCTGCCTGATGGTTTCCCTGCTGGCGCTGCCCACCAGCTCCAGCAGGGCCGTCACCGGCCGGTTCTCCGCCAGGTAAAGGGCGCTGAAGGTCTGGATCCCGCGGTCGAGAGCGGCTTCGGCCAGCAACTCCACCAGCGCGGTGGCCAGCCCGGCCCGCCGCCATGCCGGGTCCACCGCGACGGCGATCTCCGCGACACCGTCGGCGCTCTGCTCATACCGGGTGATGGCGATGCCGTCTCCGGTTCGCGGGTCGCCGGCGACCAGGGCGAACCGCTTCTGGTAGTCCACTGTGCAGAGGCGCGCCAGCAGTGCCGGCGTGATGCGCGGTGGCGAACCGAGGAAACGGCGGTACAGGGTGTCGGGATCGGCGGTCCGGATCGCCTGCGCGAGGTGGGCGCTGTCCTCGGGAACGATAGGACGAATGAATGCCCGGCGCCCGTCCGAGAGCTGTAAGTCGCGCTCGTACTCACGCGGGTAGTCCGGCGGTACGCGGGCTGGATGCTGCACAAGTGGCTTCATCGGATCCATACTGCTCGCTCATCAACATCTCGTAGGCGCGGCGTGCGGCCTGACCGGCGCGCATGGCGTCCGGCTCCTCCGTCGGCAGCTGCCGCAGGCCGTGGGTGAGGATGCCGGTCGCCTCATGCAGTGGCGCCGGCTGAGCCTCCAGCCGTCCGAGTCGTGCCTCGACGGTGCTCAGCCGGCGGGCGTGATGAGGCCGTAGTGGCCGTCGTAGCGGTGGTAGAGCAGCCGGCCGCGGCCGTCGGCGGCGTCGGCGTAGAACAGGAACGGCTGCCCGGTGAGGTTCAGCCGCTCTATCGCCTCGGCGGGGGTGAGCCGGGGGGCGGGCTGGTTGCTGATGGTGAGGGGCGCGGTGACGCCGGTCTCCGGCTGCTCGAGCGGGCGCAGGCGGGTGAGGCGGTAGCCGGTGGGTCCGGCACGGTAGACGATGGCGTCCCGGCCGGTGCGCTCGTCCGTGAACAGGTGCACGTCGTAGTCGAGTTGCTCCATGTCGAAAATCGCCTCGTCCGGTGTCGCGCGGGCGAGTTCGTACGCCTTGTGCCGGATGATCCGGCGTTCCTCGGCGGGCCGGGGGAAGTAGTGCGGCCGGTGCGGGCCGTCGGTGGTGTGCCGCCACTCGTGCGGGCCGGGCGCCGGTGTGCCGCCGCGGCGCGCCTCCCAATGCAGCGCCATGCGAGTCAGCCGGTGCTCGAGCCGGTCGTGCAGCAGGTCGATGGCTTCGCGCAGCGTGGGCGCGGCGACGTCGCCACGCAGGAGGCGCCCGTCGACGTCCAGGTTGGCCTGTGCCCGCGCCGGGCGCGGCACGCCCGGGTCGGCCGAGACGGACAACTTCACGCGTACGTGCGCGATCGGCTCGCGGGTGTGGCGGCACGCATGAAGAACCTTCGTACGGGCATAGTCCACCATGCCGATGGGAATCCGCCCGGAGGTGATCACCTCCACGTCGGCTGTCGCGGCCGGTTGCCGATCCATCCGTTCACCCCCAGGCGCGGCCATCACCCACCGGCGGGCTTGCCGGCTGCCCGATGGCGGTGCTCCTCATCGGGGCGGTGGCTCGCCGGACGGCGGGCCGCACGCTCCGGGCCGCCACCGAGGTGTCTCACCTCTGCGCCGGTGGGCGTTACCGTCATATTCCGCCTGGTTCTGCACCGATGCCAGGGTCGCAGGTCCCGACCGGAGGTGCGTCCGGCACGTCGAGTTCTTGCGGGGGCCGGCCGGCTCCCCGGGCCCCCCACAGGGAGGACCCGTGCGGATGCCGCCGCCGGCCGGACTGCTAACGCTTCGCTCTGTTGCTGGGGAGCGAGTCGCCCGCCGCGCAACGTTCGGCGGCGGCATGAACACGGGGGAAGGCGGTCCGTCGCCGAGCGATCGACGTGGTTGACACGATCATTGCCGCGGCAGCCGTCGACACGATGACTGCCGCGATGGCCAGGGTGGTCCAGTCCGCGTTCGGTCCGCCACCGTACAGGCCGACGGCGAGTTCTTCCGCGAGCGGATGCAGCCACAGCATGCCGATCGGGCCTAGCAGCACCAGCAATGCCCAAGCACCACGGAAGTCGCTGCGCACCGCCCGCCCCGCGCCGACGAGCAACGCCACCAGGAGGAGCGCTATCCCGGCGTCGGGGAGAATCTGCTCGGCGGGCCAGCCGTAGTGCCCGTGGAAGGCGTCGCCGCCGTCATGGGCCGCCATTGCCGCTGCGGGCAGCGCCGCGGCTGCGCCGGCGAGCGGGAGGAGTCGCAGCCAGAGGGTCAGCCGCCCGGGAACGCCGAGCGCAACGAGTCCGAGGCAGGCCTGGGCGAGGAGGACGAACAGCGGCGGCCGGAACCGATCGACGGCGGCAGCAAGCGGCACGACGGCGACGGTGAGGAAGAGGGCGAGACCGATCGTCAGGCGTGTCCACCGGCCGGGTGCTGCCACGTGCACCACCCCGGCGAGCAGCCATGCCGCCCACACGCCAAGACCCAGGGAGACGTACGAGCCGTGCTGGTCGAAGCCGAACCACGGCGTCGTCCACGGATTGAGCTCGAGCATGGTCCAGGCGCCGGCGAGAGCCGTTGCAGTCACCAACGCCAGCGTCGCGGCGAGCTGCGAACCCGCTCCGATTCCGGTAGCGCCGAACGCGCGCAGGCGCTGGCGTATCCCACCGCCGGCCAGGTCGATCACGTCGGCGGTCGACGGCCACCGCTGGTCCGGCGAGGACAGCGCAAGATACGTACCCGCGATTTCGCTTCCGCGCAGGTCGCGGTAGGCAGCCGGATACCAGATCCGGATCAATCGCTGGTAGCGGCGTTCCAGGTCGCTCATGCGATCCCTCCATTGAGGCGGGGTGTGCCCCGACGGGTACGGGCGGTCAATCGGGCGGTCGCCGCCTCAACGTTGCGGCGCATCCGTTCCGTCTCGTTGGCGAGCAGGTCGCCGCCGTGCTCGGTGAGCCGGTAGTAGCGGCGCAGCCGGCTGTCCACCACTTCCTCCCGCTCGACGGTCACCAAGCCCGCGTCGAGCAACCGGTCGAGGGCACCGTAGAGCGTGCCGGGACGCAGGGATACGCGGCCGTCGGACAGCCGGGCCACCTCGGTGATCAGTCCGTAGCCGTGCAGCGGCTCCGCGACCAGCGCCGTGAGGATCAAGAAGGTTGGTTCGCGTAACGGTGTTTCCATCCGGTCAATATATCGGCTGCGAAGATATAACGGTGTGTCGCCGCCTTGATTGACGGGTCAAACTCTTAGTTGACAGTTCAACCTATTTGAGTGACGCTGGCATCGATACGGATCATTCGACGCCTCGAAAGGACGATGATGCGGACCACCACCAAGCGAATCGCTGCCGGTCTCGCCGCCGCGCTGGCCACCACCATGGCCGTCGCGCTGCCGGGGTCACCCGCGCTGGCCGGCGGGCCGGTCCCGAACCCCGATCAGGGCCTGGTGTTCTACTCCTCCAACCCGCTCGAGGTGGTCGGCCGGCAGCCGGCCCCGGACGACGTGTGCCGCCCGATTCCGGCTCGTGCGACCTGGGCGATCGACTGGAACAACGCGTTCCCCCGCGGTGTCGGCGGCTACACCACTGCCGACTGCAGCGGCGAGCCGCGCTTCTATGTCGACTCGTTCCACAGCTGGCCGGAGGGCTTCCTGCTGTCCTACAAGTCGCTCTGACGGGCCAGTGCCGGTGGTCGCCCGCAGGCGGCCACCGGCACGGCCGCGGACGAGGCGGGCCCACCGCGGTGGAACCGTCGCATCACAAGCCTGCCGCTCGCCGACGCGGCCGAGGCGTTGTCGCTGCTGGAGAACGGCAAGAACATCGGCAAGGTGGTCCTCATCCCGTGACCGCAGTGCTGACGGGACCGTGAAAGTGGCGTAGGCGCCGTTCATGCCGATGAAGGTCGCTCCCGGCGGGCGGGCACATGAACCGTGGCGGTCGCCCCGGCGGGGACGACAACCTCGAGAGCGAAGCTTTTCGACGTACGTTTCCAGCTTGAAATGATCGTCCTCAGCGGAGAGTCGACGTGGGCTGCGGCGTGGCGCAGGTCGCCGACCGGGCTGGGCTTGATCGTGACCGCGGGAACCGGCACCCCACTCCTCGCGCTCAGCGCCGCGTTCAAGCGGGTGCGGGGGATGTCCCCGCGTACGCTGCGCAGCGAGGCCGCCGCCCAACCCGGATAGATGTACGATTCGTCCGGCCATGCATGACGTACCGTTCACCGAGATGGTCCGCATTCCCGCCGGGCGGGTCACGCTGTCGGACCGCCGGACCCAGCGCAGCTGGCAGGTCGGCCTCGCGGCGTACGAGATCGGCGCCTACCCGGTGACCCAGCGGCTCTACGCCGAGGTCACCGGCCGGCGGCCGAGCCTCACCACCGGGGACCCGCTGCCCGTCGAGAGCGTGTGCTGGTGGGACGCCGCCGCTTTCTGCAACGCCCTGTCCGCACGCGCCGGCCTCACCCCCGCGTACGAGCTGAGCGAGGACGACGAGCGGGCCCGCTGGGACGCCGCGGCCGACGGCTACCGGTTGCCCACCGAGGCGGAGTGGGAGTACGCGTGCCGCGCCGGAACCACCGGCCCGCGGTACGGCCCGCTCGAGGACATCGCCTGGTATCGCGGCAACTCCGGCGAACGCCTGCACGAGGTCGGGGCCAAGCTGCCCAATCCGTGGGGCCTGCACGACATGCTCGGCAACGTCTGGAACTGGTGCTGGGACATCTACGACGCCGAGGTCTACGGCGGCTACCGGGTGCTGCGCGGCGGCGGCTGGTTCGACGAGCAGTGGAGTTGCCGGGCGTCCGTGCGGCGGCGAAGTCACCCGAGCCTGCGCATCGACGACGTGGGATTCCGCGTCGCCCGGTCAGCCGGCAGCTGACACCGGCGGCGCTGCGTGTCGCTCGCTGCGGCAGGGCGCGGATGAGCCGAACCAGGATGCGAGCGGTATCGCGCAGTGTCGCCGTCGGCCGATGAGGAGCGGCTGACAGCCTGTTACGGCTGCAGCAACGCCGCAACGCCTTCGGCGCCGGCCAGCGGCTCCGCGGCTTCGGCGTCGACGAAGGTGACAAGGCCGCCGGCGCGGTACGTCTGCTCGACCAGCAGTTCACCCCGGCCGGAGTCGTCGGTGGCAGTGTCGCCGGCCCGCGGCCTGGAATTGTCGAGCAGCAGGTGCCGCACCCGGCCGTGTGCGGCCGCGCGGGCGGTGTCGGCCGGCCCGTAGCAGGCGGCCTCGCCGGCGAACGCGGCGTCGCGGACCTGCTCGGCCAGACGGATGTGGGCACGCCGGCGGGCGGCGCGGAGCTCGGCCGTCACCAAGGCGGCGACCTGGGCGGGTGGCAGGGCCGTGGGGATCGTGTGGGCCGCGATGAGCAGGTCGGCGCGCATCGCCGGTGGCAGGCCCGCGGTGAACGCCGTGACCAGGTCGGTGTCGCCGGTGACCAGCACCTGCTCCCAGTCGGACCAGGCGGTGAGTGCGCTGAGCCGGCCGCCGGTGTCGGTCAGGAATCGTTGCAGGTGGGCGGTCATCCGGCGGTCGTGCAGGTCGCGCTGGGCGGCGCTGCGCGGGCCTTGCCGGGGCCCCGCCTGCCCGGGGCCGACCAGCTCGCGGGTTTCGACGGCCGGTTCGTACGCCGCGGCGGCGATCTCGGCGGCGTGGCCCAGCCGGTGGTCGAGGACGCGTACGCCGGCGCCGGACACCGCGACGATCCCGGCCGGCGCTTCAGCGCTGTAGGCCGCCGCGAGCGGCCACAGGTAGGCGGTGTCCGAGAGCCGGGCGGTCTCCCCGAGCGGCATCTGCACCGCGAAAGTCCGGGTGTCGCCGTGGTCCAGCCGGGCGAACAGGGCGCGGCCCCGGCCGTGGGCAGCCGGGTCGAGCAGCCGGCTCACGGATGGTTCCAGCGCGTCGAGCCGCTGCCGCAGGCGGGTCGCACGGCGGTGACCGGCGGTGTCGGAGATCCCGCGGCGCAGCGCGTCCATCACGTGTGGCAGAAGCACCTGCCGGGGCGGCGGGCCGGGACTGTCCTGGTGCGGATCGATGGTGACGTACACGGACAGCACCCCGAGCGGGTCGCGCAGCCGGGCGAGGTTCTGCAGGTCTGCAATGCGGATCACCGACATGGCGCACCTCCGCGGAAGATGCCGCCAAGCCTACGAACGGGATCCGAGCGGTGGGCAGAGCCGAAGGTCCCGGCCGGGACGGACGCCGCTCGTCTTCCTCACCCCGTCCGGTCGTCCCGCCGACAGGACGGGCAGGCGCCCGCGGGACGACCGGACGGGCCGATCAGCAGGGGCCGTTGCAGGCGAGCACGCGCAGGCGGTCCAGCGTGCCGTTCCACTGGTTCGAGTCGCCGGCGAACGGCCCGCTGCTCGAGTACTGCCAGAACGACCACGTCGGCGCGCCGGCCGGGAGGGTGCCCGGGGTGCTGCTGTAGCGCGCCAGCCACAACGGCGAATTGGCCCAGAAGCCGCTGTAGTCACCGGTGCACGTACGCCACCAGTCGGTTGTCGTGTAAATGGTCGCCCAGCGCCCGGTCCGGGCCTGGTACCGGTTCAGGAAATCGGCGATCCACGAGCGCATGGCGGCCTGCGACAGGCCGTAGCAGGTGGCGCCGTACGGGTTGTATTCGATGTCCAGCGCGCCGGGGAGGGTGCGGCCGTCTTTCGACCAGCCGCCGCCGTGGTTGACGAAGTAATCGGCCTGGGCGGCGCCGCTGCCCCCGTTCGGAATGGCGAAGTGGTAAGCGCCGCGGATCATGCCGATGTTGTAGGAGCCGTTGTACTGCTGCGCGAACGACGGGTTCGTGTAATAGGTGCCTTCCGTCGCCTTGATGTACGCGAACCGCGATCCGGCATTCCATTGTGCCTGCCAGTTCACGCTGCCCTGATGGCTCGAGACGTCCTGGCCGTAGGTGACGGTGGCGGCCTGTGCGGGGGCGGCGAGCGTGAGGGTGGCGAGCGTCATCGCGGTGGCGATGGCACCGACCTTGTGAAACAGATTCACGAAACGACCTCCAGGGATGGGGAAAGACGTTCGTCGATTTATACACGATGCGGGCCTGCCCCGTCGCCGGCCGGGTGGAAGGGTCGGGACTGGGGTATTCGTGGCGTACTCCGGCACGGTTGTGGTTTCTTACGGCGTCCGCGACGCCGCCGCGGCCGACGGCCGCTATGTGCGGCAGCGGGCCGGGATCTGCCACAACCGGGGCGGGTCGTTCACCGCACGCTTGTCACTGGGCCCACGCTCCGATCTGCGGTACGCCGCGCAGGCCGGCGGAGCGTTCCCCGGCGACTACATCGGTACGGCCGTCAGCCACGGCCGCTTCTACGCCGCGTGGGCCGTCTCGTCGAAGCCACCGTCTGGGGGGACCTACCATCAGGTGCTATTCGCGGCGGTGATCCGTCCGTAGCGCACGGGACCGGCGCCCGCCCGGCGGGGCGTGCCGGTCGGCGGTGGCGGCGCCGGCAATCGTCGCCGCCTGCGTGCGAGCGGCCCGCCGGGCGAGCAGCTGCAGGCGGCGTTCGACGACCTGGTCGACGTGCAGGGCGATCCAGCCGCAGACGACGGCGAGGGGAACCTCGAGCAGAACGGCGGACAGGACGGCCGACGGCACGTCGGCGGGCCGGGACGTGGTCACGTCGAACCAGGCGTCGACGATCAGCACGGTCGCGGTGGACACCGCCAGGAACCCGACCAGCCTCGAGCCCCGCCACGCCAGCAGGGCCGTCGCCAGCAGCAGGGCGACCAGCAGCAGATCGAAACCCACCCACGCGACCCGGTAATGCTGGGCGCTGGCCCGCTCGGGGAGCGACACCGCCAGGTACACCGTCCACGGCACGGTCGCCGCTCCGAGCGTGGCGAACACCGGCGCCACCCACCGGGGCGCCGGACGCAGCCCGGCGGCGTCGCGGGCGGACTCGTCCCGTACGGCCATGCGACCAGCATGCCACCGGCGGATCTCACGGTGGGCGCTGCGGCGGGGCGCGTTCCCCGGTTCATGCCGGGGCGGCAGGCTCGGCCTCGGCGAGGCAGCTCGGCGGCAGGTGGAACCAGCGCAGTGTCTCGAAGTCCGGCGGGAGCCCGGTGGGGCCGTCGTCGACGTCGTCGGGGTGGTCGCTGATCACCTCGGCGGCGTCATGCAGATACGCGCCGAGGACCTCTTCCCCGGCACGGGTCTGCCGGGCAGGGCCGACGTCGGTGTCGTCGGTGCGGAGCAGGTCGATCAGGCGTACCGGTGGGACGGCCGCGGGGTGACGATGCCGCCAGAGGCCGGTGCGCGGGTCGAAGCGGTAGTCGGCGAGCAGCCGGTGCCCGCCGGTGGCGATGAGGTCCACGGCGTCGATGAGGAAGTCGGCGACGGTGTCGGAGATGAAGTAGTTGAAGTTGATCCGGACCCAGCCGGGTTTGATGCCTTCGCACCCGTGGCCGATCTCGTCGCGGAGGGCCTGGGACTGCTGCGGGCCGATGCCGAGGAGCCGGTGGCCGTACGGGCCGGCGCAGGAGCAGCCGCCGCGGGCCTGGATGCCGAACAGGTCGTTGAGCAGCGCGACCACATAGTTGTGGTGCAGGTACTTCTCGCCGTGGCGCAGCCGCAGCGACACGATCGACAGCCGGCGTGCGCGCCGGTCGCCGAGCACCTCGATGTGCGGGTCGGCCGCCCAGCGGTGCAGCGCCCGCCGCCACAGCCGTTCCTCCCGGTGCTGGATGACGTCGGTGCCGACGGCCTGCTGGAGGGCGACGACGAGGCCGGCGCGGATGGACTCGACGATGGCGGGCGTGCCTCCCTCCTCCCGGGCGACCGGGTCGTCGAGGTAGCGGTGCCCGATCGGGTCGACGAACGCGACCGTGCCGCCGCCGGGGACGGTGGGTACGCGGTTGCGGACCAGGTCGCGCCGGACGACCAGGACGCCGGGTGTCTGCGGGCCGCCGACGAACTTGTGCGGCGACAGGAACACCGCGTCTTTGCCGTCCCGGGCGCCCGGCGCGGACTCGGCCATGCGGATGCGTACGTACGGTGCCGCGGCGGCGTAGTCCCAGAACGACAGCGCCCCGTGCCTGTGCAGCAGCGCCGCGATCGGGTCGGTGTCGGTCAGGATGCCGGTGACGTTGGAGGCGGCCGAGAAGCTGCCGATGCGCAGCGGCCGCTCGGCGTACCGCTCGAGGTGGGCGGCGAGGTCGGCCAGGTCGAGGTGGCCGTCCGGATCGGCGCCGATCTCGACGACGTCGGCGTAGGTCTCCCGCCACGGCAGTTCGTTGGAGTGGTGTTCGTACGGGCCGACGAACACCACCGGCCGCTGCTCGGCCGGGATCCGGTCCTCCAGGTTGAACCGGCGGGCGGGGCCGTCGGGCAGCCGCAGCTCCAGGATGCCGATCAGTTTGTTGATCGCGGCGGTGGCGCCCGAGCCGCAGAAGATCACCACATGGTCGTCGGTGCCGCCGACGGCGTCGTGGATGATGCGCCGAGCGTCCTCGCGGAGGTGGCCGGTTGCCAGGCCGGTGCCGGAGGATTCGGTGTGGGTGTTGGCGTACCGGGGCAGCACGTCGTCCCGGATGGCGTCCTCGATGAAGTCCAGCGACCGGCCGGAGGCGACGTAGTCCGCGTAGGTGATCCGGCGTGGCCCGTACGGGCCGTCGAGGATCTGCCCCTCGCCGATGATCCCCGCCCGGATCCGCTCGATCAACGCCGCGCCGGTCCCGGTCTCCGGACGTCCTCCTGACGGTGTCATCTCCGCAACCTCGGTCATTCCTCGGTGGGCAGAACGCCTTCCATCAGATACCGGCAGGGGTATTTCCGGCAGGGACGCCGGGCCCGGGCTGCCGGGCCGTTCGCCCCCAGTAGCCGCCGTCGGGGTTCTCGGCGATACCCGGAGGGGTATCGTGGGGCGGGTGGGAAGTGGTCCGACGAATCCGGCCGACCGCCGGTCCGGCCAGGGCTTCGAGCTGACCGGCGACGTGGAGCGTGTCCTCGCTGTGGTCGCGCATCCGGACGACGAGTCGTTCGCGCTGGGCGCTGTGCTGGACGGTCTCGTCGCCCGCGGGGTTCCTGTCTCGCTTCTGTGCTTCACCCACGGTGAGGCGTCGACGCTGCACGGCCGCGCCGGTGATCTGGCCACGCTGCGCGACACGGAGCTGCGCTCGGCGGCGGCCGTCCTCGGCGTCGAGCCCGTGGAACTGCTCGACTACCCCGACGGCCGACTCGACCGGCACCCGCTGGATGATCTGGCCGGGCATGTGCGCCGGCTGATCGCCGCACAGCGCCCCAGCCACCTGCTCGTGTTCGACACCGGCGGGGTCACCGCTCACCCCGACCATCAGCAGGCCACCCGGGCCGCGCTCGCGGCAGCCCGCGCCACCGGCCGTGCCGTGCTGGCCTGGGCTCTGCCGCAGGACATCGCCGAGCGGCTCAACGACGAGTTCGGCGCCGCCTTCGCCGGACGCCGGCCGGACGAGATCGACGTGCGGCTCACCGTGTCCCGCACCCGCCAGCGCCGGGCGATCGCCGCCCACCGGAGCCAATCCCTGCACAACCACGTGCTGCACCGCCGCCTGGCGCTGCAGCGCGACCGTGAGCACCTGCGGGTGCTCTACCAACCGAGCCGAGGAGGCCTCTCCATGTCGTACGCGTACACCGCCCGTCTGCCGCAGCCGTTCTCCGCCGCCGTCGTGGACCGGGTCCGCGCCGCGCTCAAGGATCAGGGTTTCGGCGTACTCACGGAGATCGACATTCAGGCGACGCTGCAGGCGAAGCTCGGCGCGGCCATGGAGGACTACGTGATCCTCGGGGCGTGCAACCCGCCGCTGGCGCACCGCGCCCTGGACATCGACCGGGAGATCGGGCTTCTGCTGCCCTGCAACGTCGTCGTTCGCGCCGACGGGACCGGCGCCACGCTCGTGCAGGCGCTGGACCCGCAGACCATGGTCCAGGTCACCGGCCGGCCCGAGCTCAAGGCGGTCGCCGACGACGCCGCCACCCGGCTGCGCGCCGCCCTGGACCAGCTCGGCGGCTGAGCGCCGAACCGCCCCGTCCGGGGCCGGGTCGCCCACCCGGTGAAGGCGGTCATGTGCTGCTGAGACGCCGCGACCAGGTTGGTGTGCAGCAGGCGTGCAGGAAGCTCAGGACCGGGTGGCGACCACGACGGTGTCGCGTGCGGGCACCGCACTGCCGTCCACCGGCCGCAGCGCGGTCTCGGCACGCCGGATGGTCAGTCCGGGCAGCGCGGCCACGATCTCGTCCGGCGTGTACAGGACATCCGGGTCCTGCGGGCCGCCGACGCCGTCGCCGAGATTGCTGCGATCATGGCCTACGACCAGCAGCGTGCCACCGGGCGCCAAGGCGGCCGCCGCCCTGGCCAGCACCGCCGCCCGGCGTGGTGCGGGCAGGTGCAGGTACGCCACCAGCACGCCGTCGAAGCCGCCGTCGGGCAGGTGGGCCGACAGCACGTCGGCTACCACCCAGTTCACGTCGACGCCCCGCTCGGCCGCGAGCCGGCGGCCCCGCTCGACGGCGACCCGGGAGAAGTCCAGGGCGAGCACCTGCCAGCCCTGTTCGGCCAGCCACAAGGCGTTGCGTCCCTCGCCGGCGGCGAGGTCGAGGGCCCGGCCGGGCGGCATGCCGGTGAATTCCCGCACCACGAAGTGGTTGGGCCCGGCGCCCCAGACGAGGTCCTTGGCCGAGTACCGCTGATCCCACTCCATGCTGTTCAGGCTGCTCATCGGGTGCCGCCGTTCATCGTGACTGCTGCTCCTGGTGGCCCGTCCGCCTGCGTTCGCGCTGCTCACGGCTGTAACGCCGGCGGTTCTCCAGGTCATGCTTCCATTGCTCGCGCGCCGGCTGGTCGCAACCCTGTATGGCGCCACGGGTCTGCGCCGGCCCGATCAGCGCGCGGAACCCGAGATCGTCGAAAGTGTCGTGGAACCAGCGCCGGAACGAACGACGCTCGCGATCCTGCCTGCCTGCCGCCATCGGGCCCACCTCCGGAAAGAAGACGTCGACTGTCCTGTACGAGGGCGCGAGTCTTCCCGGCGGATGCGGCCGGACCCACGCCACATCCAGCTCATCTCGCGGAGGACCGCTCGGACAGAGGCGAACGCCCTATCGGTGCAGGTTGCGGCCGGGACCGGGTACGGCGGCTTGCCGGGAGGGGCCGGCCGGCTCAGGACGCCCGGGTCGCCGCCACAGGACTTCACCCGGCCGACCTTGTGCCGGAATCGACCACCGCGCCTGCCGCGTACGACAAGGGGATCCTCGTCCTGGACGGGTTGCTGGTTCCCCGGGACGAAGGGCCTGCCCGGGTGGGCGCAGAGGCGGTGGCACGACGGCGGCTCGGCGGGTGACGCTGGTGCTGCCGAGACCAGGCGGCGCACCGGGCGTCTTGTCCGGCTCGGCGGTTGCGGTGGCACCCGCCGCGTCAGAGAGAAGGCCGATGATGGCGCTGCCCGACGGAGCCGAGGAACGAAGCGCGTTGCACATGAGCGAGGTGATGCTCCCCGGTGTCGGGTTGCGGTACGAGTTCACCAGCCATGACGGAGATCATCTCGGCTTCGTCGCTCGCCGGGACGGCTATGTGGAGGTCGTCCGCTACGACGCGAGCGACCCTGACGAGTGCGAGCCGTTGTTCCGCCTGACCACCGCGGAGGCGGAAGCGGTCGCGGAGATTTTCGGTGCCCCGCGCATCGCCGAGCGGTTCGCCGACCTCAGCCGGGCCGTCCCCGGGCTCGACGCCGGGCAGGTCCAGATCCCGGCGGGGTGCCGGTACGCCGGGCGCCGGCTCGGTGAGACCCGGGCCCGCACCCGGACCGGGGCTTCCATCGTGGCGATCGTCCGAGGTGATGCCGTGCTCGTCTCGCCCGGACCCGGGGACGTCATCGAGGCGGGTGACGTCCTGGTGGTGGTCGGCACGGAGGCCGGTATCGCCGGGGTGCGCCGGATAGTCGAAACCTGAACCGGCCATGCACGCGTCTCTGGCTTTGTTGCTCGAGCTGGGGATCGTCCTGGTCGCCTTGAGCATGCTGGGTTCCGTCGCCAGCCGGCTGAGCGTTCCCGCGATTCCGCTCTACCTCCTCGCCGGCCTCGCGCTGGGCGACGGCGGCGTCGCCGCCGTTCCGGCCGCAAGCGGGTTCGTGCAGACCGTCGCGTCCATCGGCGTGGTGCTTCTCCTGCTCACCCTGGGCCTGGAGTTCTCGACCGGGGAGCTCATGGTGAGCGCGCGGCGTCACGTGCCCAGCGCCGTCGCCGACCTGGTGCTCAATGCCGCTCCCGGAGCCGTGGCCGGCCTGCTGCTCGAGCTGGACGGGGTGGGGGTGCTGGCCCTGGCCGGCGCGACCTGGGTGTCGTCGTCGGGCATCGTGTCGCGGCTGCTCATCGACCTGCGGCAACTGGGCAATAGGGAGACGCCGGCGGTGTTGTCCGTTCTGGTCATCGAGGATTTCGCCATGGCGGTCTACCTGCCGCTGCTGGCCGTGCTCGCCTCCGGTGGCACCTGGTGGCAGGCGCTGATCGGCATAGCCGTGGCGGTGACCGCGGTCGCTGCGGCCTTCGCGGGGTCCCGGCGGTGGGGGCGGCACGTCAACCGGTGGCTCGCCCATCCCGAGCCGGAACAGCTCATGCTCCGCGTGCTGGGGGCCACGCTGATGGTCGCGGCGCTGGCGGAGATGCTCAACGTGTCGGCGGCCATCGGCGCCTTGCTGATCGGCCTGACGTTGACCGGGGAGGGCGCGACCCGGGCCCGCGCCGTGCTCGCGCCGTTGCGGGATCTGTTCGCGGCTTCGTTCTTCCTGTCCATCGGCCTCGCGGTCCGGCCATCGGTGCTCCTTGATGCACTGCCGGCGGCGGCGGCGCTCGCGGCGGCCGGCATCGTGACGAATATCCTCACCGGCTGGTATGCCGCCGGCCGCGACGGCTCCCACACACGCGGCCGGCTGCGCGCCGGAGCAGCGCTGATCGCCCGCGGCGAGTTCTCCGTCGTCGTCGTCAGCGTCGTCGCGGCGACCGAGCCCGCGCTGGCCGGCCCGGTCGTCGCGTACGTGCTGGTGCTGGCCGTGACCGGGCCGCTGCTCGCCCGGTATCTGCCGGGCATCGCCGGTCGTCGCCGTGCCGTCGCGCCGGTGGGTCCACCGTCCCCGGGACGAGCTGGATCGGCGGAGCGGGCAGCCTCGCTCTGACATCTGTGCCGTATTCGGGCTGAAAATACCTTTCTTGGGTACTCATCCGTTGTGTGACCGGCCCGGTGAACGGGAAATTCCTCAGCACCGGAAAGGGCGAAACCCTTCAGATGAGGATCGACTGCGCCGACCGGCGAGGTGTCGGTCTGAGAGGTAGCGAGCATGGTTCTGCAGCAGATGGGCGCGTGGGTGGGTGAGGAACTGCCGCGGCTGAATACGGCGATCCTTCGGGACGAGCTGCCGGTGGACGCGCTGCGGGAGGCGTTGCGGGACGAGGTCATGCCGGGGCTGCCCGCGCCGGACCGGTTCACGCCGGCCGAGGCGCGGCGGATGCTCGTGCACCTCGGTTTCATCGGCGCCTCCGTGGGACGGCACTACCAGGAGCGCACGCCGGGCGGCAAACAGACCCCGGGAGTGGCGTTCGAGGGCCTGGTGGCCGGCGGGGACGAGATCCCCTTCCGGGCCTACTTCGCGGCGATGGCCGACCGTACGGGCACCGGCCACGACCACCGCGACAGCTATGCCTCGCTGGTCCGGTGGAACGTCGGAACGATCGAGGTCCGCCTCGGCGAGGACCTCCTGGCGGTGCTGCCCGGGGAGTTCAACGACGGCCGGATCCGCACCTACACCGGCACCGGCGGCGAGGAACGCTTCTTCGCCCTGGTCAAGAAGGGTGAGGCGATCGAGCTGGCGGTCAACGACCTGCTCGAACCGCTGACCGCCCCGGGAACCCGATTCGACTCCGAGGACGCCGTGTCACGGGTGCGGACCGCCGCGGTCCTGCTGCAGGCGCTGCGGCAGCTGTTCCTCGACTTCGCGGCGCTGCCGCCCGAGCAGAGCATGCCGGCGGAGCACTTCATGGACGTGTTCCGCCAGTTCGCCGTGCACTGGACACCGGGTGACATCCCGCCCAGCGGCGCCCTGGACCCCGAGGCGCTCAAGCGGGACTTCCTGCTCGGCGTCGCCATCGACGACTACGACCGGCACGTGCGCCGGCTGTTTCCGGGGCTACTGTCGGACGAGCGTGCGGCGCTGGAGGCGTTGATGGCGCGGCCCACGCTGCCGCAGCAGATGGCGGCGTCGCTGGGCGTGGACCTGGCCGCGTTGCCGGATGCCGGTCCGGCCGAGGTGCGCAGACTGCTCAGCCGGCAGCCCGTGCTCGCCGACTGGTACGCGCTGCTGGCCGCGCACGCCCGCGCCGCCGGAGCGCACCTGATGGTCAGCAAGAAGTTCCTGTTCAAGCCGCAGCAGCGGCGCGACGCGGAGGGGGTCGGGGACCGGCTGCTCGTGTCGAACCGTTCGGGCACCACCGGAATGACCGAGACGTTCCTGGAGCGGCTGACGCGGGCCCGGCGCGAGCACGTGCTGGCGCCCCTGCGGCGGGGCGTGAGCGCGGAAACGGCAAACACCACCATAGCGGGCGGTGTACGGTCGCGTACGGGAAGGGCTGCACCGGTCGAGGTGCTGCCGGTCTCCTGACCTCGGGGCCTTTCCTGTGCAGAGCCGGAAGCGGGCGGGTCGGCGGAATCGCCGGTCGTGATGCAGCGAGGGGGCCGGTGGTGGGCACGGAGGCCGTCGTCACGTCCGCGGGTGATCCCGCCCGGCCCGAGACCGGCCAGGTCGGGCAGGAACAGCTGATGGCGCTGCTGGACCACACCTCGGCCGTCATCTACATGCGCGACGTCGACGGGCGGTACCTGCTGATCAACCGCGAGTACGAACGACTGTTCAACGTCCGGCGCGAGGAGATCATGGGGCTGACCGACCATGACCTCTTCCCCGTCGACATCGCCGACGCCTTCCGGGCCAACGACCTGAAGGCGTTTGCCGTCGGCGTACCCGTGCAGATGGAGGAGCGGACCCCCGGCGAGGACGGCGAGCGCACCTACATCACCGTCAAGTTCCCGCTCGTCGACGGCGACGGCCGCCCGTACGCCGTGTGCGGCATCTCCACCGACATCACCGAGCGCAAGCGAGCCGAGGAACAGGTCCGCCGGCTCAACGCGGAGCTCGAGCAGCGGGTGCGCGAGCGCACCGCCGAGCTGGAGGCGTCCACCCGCGAGCTGGACGCCTTCGCGTACTCGGTGTCGCACGACCTCCGGGCGCCCCTGCGCTCGCTGGAGGGCTTCAGTCAGGTCCTGCTGGAGGACTACGCCGAGGTCCTGGACGAGCAGGGTCAGCAGTACCTGGGACGGATCCAGGCCAACGCCGCCCGGATGGCCCAGATGATCGACGATCTGCTCGACCTGTCCCGGGCCACCCGTACGGAGCTGAGCCGGCGGCCCACCGACATCAGCGCGCTGGCCGGCGAGATCATCGCCGAGCTCAGGCAGCGCGACCCGGACCGCCGCGTCGACGTCGACATCGCCGGCGGGTTGGTCGCACAGGCGGACCCGCACCTCGTCCGGCTGGTGCTGCAGAACCTGCTCGGCAACGCCTGGAAGTTCACCGCCGACCGGCGCGACGCCGCCATCCGTCTGGCCGTCGAGACGCACGAGGGTGTCGACGTGTTCGTCGTGGCCGACAACGGGGCGGGCTTCGACATGCGGTACGCGCACAAACTGTTCGATCCGTTCCAGCGGCTGCACTCCGCCAGCGAGTACGAGGGCACCGGCATCGGCCTCGCCATCGTGCAACGCATCATCATCCGGCACGGGGGACACATCTCGGCCGACAGCCGGCCGGGCCACGGTGCCACGTTCCGGTTCAGCCTCGTTCCCGGCCCCGCATCCTGGGAGACCCGATGAGCACCGGTCCCATCCTGCTCGTGGAGGACAATCCCGACGACGTCATGTTCACGCTGCGCGCGTTCGAGAAGAACCACATCAAGAACGAGATCATCGTGGCCGGCGACGGCGAGGAGGCTCTGCACAAGCTGCTGCCCGAGGACGGTACGCCGCTGCTGCGCCCCGCGCTGGTCCTGCTCGACGTGAACCTGCCGAAGATCAACGGCCTGGAGGTGCTGCGCCGCATCCGCGAGGACGACCGTACGGCCATGCTGCCGGTGGTGGTCCTGACCACCTCGAACGAGGAGCGGGACATCGTCGAGAGCTACCGGCTGGGCGCCAACAGCTATGTGCGCAAGCCGGTCGTGTTCGGCGAATTCCTCAACGCCGCCAACCTGCTGGGCATGTACTGGCTGCTCGTCAACGAGCCGGTGCCGCTCAAGCGAGGATCGTGACCGCCGAATGGGTCCGGTGCATCTGCTGATCATCGACGACAGCGACGACGACGCGTTCCTGATCATCCGCCATCTCACCCGGGCGGGACTGAGGATCGCTCACAGCCGGGCGGACACACCGGCCGGGGTGCGTGCGGCACTCGCGGAGCGCGTCCCGGACGTCGTCATCTCCGACTACACCATGCCGTCGCTGCGCGCCGAGGAGGCGTTGGAACAGGTCCGGGCCTGCGACCCGGACATCCCGTTCATCCTGGTCTCCGGCGAGATCGGCGAGGAGACGGCGGCGAGCCTGATGCGCGCCGGCGCGCAGGACTTCGTCCTCAAGGACCGTCTCGCCCGCCTCGCGCCGGCCGTCCAGCGGGAATTGCGCGAGGCCACCGAACGGCGCCAGCGGCGCCGCGCGGAGGCGGCACTGCGCCACAGCGAGGAACGCTTCCGGCTGATCGCCGAACACGCTCAGGACATCATCTTCCGCTACCGGCTCCTGCCCGAGCCGATGATGGAGTACCTCAGCCCCGCCGCGGAGGCGCTGATCGGCCGGCCTCCCGATGACTTCTACGCCGACCCGGAGCTGGTGTTCAGCCTCCTCGACGCGCAGGACCGCCCGACGCTGGAGGAGTCGTGGCGCTCGCCGCGGCCGGGCACGCTGACCGTGCGCTGGCACCCGGCGGCGGACGTCACGGTCTGGACCGAGCAGCGGGCGGTGGCCCTGACCGATGACACCGGCCGGGTGACCGCGGTCGAGGGCATCCTGCGCGATGTCACCGAGCGGGTCCTCGCGGAGCAGAAGCGGGCCGACCTCGAGCGGCAGCTGCGCCAGGCGGAACGCCTGGACTCCCTCGGTCAGCTCGCCGGCGGCATCGCGCACGACTTCAACAATCTGCTCGCGGTGATCTCCGGCTACGCCACCATGCTCGCCGAGGACTTCCCCGAGGACGACCAGCGGCGTACCGATCTGGAGGGCATCCAGCAGGCCGCCGCGCGGGGCAGCGCGCTGACCCGCCAGCTGCTGGTCTTCAGCCGGCTCGAACCGTCGCAGCCGGAGGACCTCGACCTCAACGCGGTGGTCATGGAGATGCACAAACTCTTCAGCCGCACCCTGGGCGAGGACGTCGACGTCACCACGTTGCTGCACCCGGACCTGCCCCGGATCACCATGGACCGCAGCAAGCTCGAGCAGGTTCTCATGAACGCCGTGGTCAACGCCCGCGCCGCCATGCCGGACGGTGGCCGGCTCACCATCGTCACCGGCACCTGCGGGGAGCTCTGCCCGGAGGCGGCCGAGCCGGTGTGTCTCGGCGTCATCGACACCGGGCAGGGTATGCCGCCGGAGGTCGCCTCGCGTGCCTTCGAACCGTTCTTCACCACCAAGGGCCGCGGGCAGGGCACGGGGCTGGGGCTCGCGACCGCGTACGGCATCGTCACCGAGGCCGGCGGCACCATCCGGCTGGAATCGCAGCCCGGGCAGGGCACCACCCTCTGGGTCTGTCTGCCCGCCAGCTCCAACGACGCCGTCGTGCCCGCCGAGCCGGCAGCGATCCCCGAGTCGCCGGCCGGCCACGGACGAACCGTGCTGGTGGTGGAGGACGAGGACGCCGTCCGCGACATCGTCTGCCGCATCCTCGGCAAGGCCGGCTACGACGTCCGCGAGACCGGCAGCCCGAAGCAGGCGCTCAAGATGTGCCTGGACGACGGCCTGCAGGTCGACGTGCTGTTGACCGACGTCATCATGCCCGGCATGTCCGGCACCCAGCTCGCGGCCGAGCTGCGCCGGGACCGTCCCGGCCTGGCGGTGCTGTTCATGTCCGGCTACACCAACGGGCCGGCGCCGGGCGGCTGCGAGCTTCCCGCGGACGCCCCGCTGATCCGCAAACCGTTCGGCAAGGAGACGCTGCTGACCGAACTGCACCGGATCCTGCAGCCGCCGGCGCCGCCGGCCCCGTGAGGTCAGCGGCGGGGGAGCACGCCCAGGAGAGTGGCGGTCAGGGCCAGCTTCAGCGAGTCCTTCAGTTCCATGTGGAAACCGGCCAGACCGGGCTCGGCCTCGTAGGCCGCCTGCAGGCTGGGCGGGGGTGTGCTGTACGCCGACAGCGCGCCGGCCATGACCATGGTCTGCAGGCTGAACAGCAAGGCGTTCTCGCCCAGCTCCGGCAGGTGCTTCTCGAGCAGGGCGGTCATGGTCGTCAGGCGCTCCAGTGAGGCGCGCTTGTAGCGCGTCACGACCTCCACGGAGACGTTGTGCTCCAGGACGCTGCCCTGGGCGCCGAAGAGGTCGCACAGCACCGCCCGGCGGGCGAGGGAGCGGCTGAGGATCTCGGCCACCGCCGTCGCCCGCCCGGCCATGGGTAGGTCGTCGTCGACGCCGGCGGCCAGCTCGCCGGCCAGCTCCACCAGCCACTCCTGCAGGAAGCGGTCCAGCAGCTCCAGCAGCACCGCCTCACGGGACTCGAAGTAGCGCAGCACGTTCGGCTTCGCCAGGCCCACCCGGCGGCTGAGCTCGTTCAGGGTCACCGCGGCCACGGGCATCTCGTCGAGCATCGCCGACGCCATGTCGAGGATCGCCCGCCGGCGGATCTCCCGTTGCTCCTCGGTTCGCGCCCGCTGGAAAGTCACGATCGTCAGCCTAGCTTAGATACCAGCGGTACGTTGACAACGTACCGAAAGTATCTTAACGTCGTCCGGGACAAGATACCTTCGGTACGTTAGTGGGGAGCCTGGCATGAGCGAGAAGTGGACGACGGCGAACATCCCGGACCAGCGCGGGCGAGTGGCCGTGGTTACCGGCGCCAACACCGGACTGGGGTACGAGACCGCCAAGGCGCTCGCCGAGCGCGGGGCGTCCGTGGTGCTCGCGGTGCGCAACGTCGAGAAGGGGCGGCAGGCCGCGGCGCGCATGACCGGTGACGTGACCGTCCAGGCGCTGGACCTGACCTCGCTCGATGCGATCGGGGCGGCGTCGGCGGAGCTGCGGGACCGGTTCGACCGGATCGACCTGCTGATCAACAACGCCGGCGTGATGTACACCCCGAAGCAGACCACCCGGGACGGCTTCGAGATGCAGTTCGGCACCAACCACCTCGGCCACTTCGCGCTCACCGGGCTGCTGCTGGACCGGATGCTGCCGGTGCCCGGCTCCCGCGTGGTGACGGTCAGCAGCGCCGGCCACCGCATCCGGGCCGCGATCCACTTCGACGACCTGCAGTGGGAGCGGTCGTACAACCGGGTCGCCGCGTACGGTCAGTCCAAGCTGGCCAACCTGATGTTCACGTACGAGCTGCAGCGCCGGCTCGCCGCGCACGGCACCACCGCCGCGATGGCCGCGCACCCCGGCGTCTCCAGCACCGAACTCGTGCGCTACACCCCCGCGGCGCTCCGGCTTCCGCTCACCTGGCTCGCCCGGACCACCCAGACGGCGGCGATGGGCGCGCTGCCCACCCTGCGCGCCGCCACCGACCCCGCGGCACTCGGCGGCCAGTACTACGGTCCTGGCGGCCGCCTCGAGGTCAAGGGTCACCCCCGGCTGGTCACCTCCAGCCCCGCGTCGTACGAGGTGGCCGTCCAGCAGCGACTGTGGTCCGTCTCCGAGGCCCTCACCGGCGTGACGTTCCCGGTCGCCGGATCGGCCGTCATGAAATAGGCACGGGGCATCCGGAAAACCGATAGGGGCACCTCCTCCGTCAAAAGTCGTAGGGCAGTCGCCGAGGTCCCGACCACGGGCCGAAGCCGGCCGGCCCGCAGCGTGGGCAAGATGTGCGCCACCAGACGAGGAGGATGTCCATGTCCGGCAGACCCGGGGGAGTCACCGCCGTCGCCGAGCGGCCGGAGGCGGCTCGATCGCGGGCCACCGCTGTGGCGCCGTGGCGGCCGCCGCCGTCGCGTGCAGTCGTGGCGCGGTGCGTGCAAGTCGTGGGCGCGATCGACGCCGTGTGCGCGGTCGTACCGTCCTGGCATCATCGGATGGCGCCGATGGCGCACCTGATGCCGACCGCCGGGATGGTGACGGCCCGCACGGCGACGGCCGTGGTGGGTGTCCTGCTGGTGTATCTGGGCGCCGGCCTGCGCCGCGGCAAGCGGCGGGCGTGGCAGCTGGCCACCCTGCTCTGCGGGCTGAGCGTCGGGCTGCACCTGGCCAAGGTGTCCCCGGCTCCCGCGGTGGTCGCGGCCGTGCTGTTGCTGGTCCTGACCGTGGAACGGCACCGATTCCGGGCGCGCGGAGACGTGGGCAGCCGGTGGCGCGCGCTCGGCGTGTGCGCGGGCTTCATCGGTACGGGTTTCCTGCTCGGCTTCGTGGAGGTCGCGCTGCGGGCCGGTCAGATCGCCGGGGCGGCCGGCCCGCTGCAGTGGGCTCAGCACGTGGCGCTCGGCATGGTCGGCGTCACCGGGCCGCTGCGCTTCGATCACGCGGCCACGGCAACCGCGGTCGACCTCACCACCGGGGCATTCGGGCTGCTCGGATTCGGCGCCGGTGCCGTGCTGCTGCTGCGGCCCGGCACCCGGCGCGCCGGCTGGGCCGACGGCGAGGAGGCCCGGGTTCGCGACCTGCTGTCCTGCCACGGCGAGACGGACTCGCTCGGATACTTCGCGTTGCGGCGCGACAAGTCGTTCATCTGGGCGCCGTCCCGGCGGGCGGCGGTGGCATACCGGGTCGTCAACGGCGTCAGCCTGGCCTCCGGCGATCCGCTGGGCAACCCCAGCGCCTGGCCCGAAGCCATAGCGGCGTGGCTGTCCGACTGCGACGCGCACGGCTGGACCCCGGCGGTGCTGGCCTGCAGTACGGCCGGCGGAACGGCGTACCGCCGGCTCGGTCTCGATGTCATCGAGCTGGGGGACGAAGCCGTGCTGGATGTGCCCGGCTTCTCGCTGCAGGGCCGTCCGATGCGGACGGTCCGGCAGGCGGTCGCCCGTACGCGCCGCGCCGGCTACACCGTCGAGGTGGCCCGGCTGCGCGACCTCGACGAGGCTGTGCTGGACGAGGCCCGTACGTGTGCCAAGGCGTTCCGGCACAGCTCGGTGGAGCGTGGCTACTCGATGGCGCTGTCCCGTTTCGGTGAGACAGGCGACGGCGACTGCCTCGTCGTGCTCTGCCGCGACGCCGAGGGCCGGGTCCGCGGGCTCCTGCAGTTCGTGCCCTGGGGTACGTCGGGGCTGTCACTGGACCTGATGCGCGGCGACCGCAGCGCCGAGAACGGCGTCACCGAACTGATGATCACCAGCGCTGTGGAGGCCGCTGCCGCGTCGGGGATCGAGCGCATCTCGCTCAACTTCGCGATGCTGCGCTCGGTGCTGGCCCGGGCCGAGCAACTCGGCGCCGGTCCGGTGATCCGGCTCTGGGCACGGATCCTGCGTGCCCTGTCGGGCTGGTGGCAGATCGAGTCGTTGTACCGGGCCAACGCCAAGTATCAACCCCAGTGGCAGCCCCGGTTCCTGTGCTTCCCGTCGGCGCGCGACCTGCCCCGCATCGCGGTGGCCGCACTCAGCGCCGAGGCGTTCCTGCCCTCCGCGCGCCACCCGAGCGAGGAGTCGCCGCAGTGCGACTGACCGGCTTCCCGCTCATTCTGCTGTGCGGCGCCGCGGCTGTCGCCGCCCTGGTGTCGACCGTACGGATGTGGTCGCGGGGTGGGCGGTGGCGGCCGCTGATCCGCACCGTGGCCTGCGTCTGCGCCGAGGTTCTGGTGGTCCTCACGATCGGGCTCGTGGTCAACCGCTATCAGAGCTTCTATCCCTCGTGGCAGGCGCTGACCGGCTCCGACGCGAAGCAGCCGATCGCCGCAAGTCCGCGCATGGCCGGCCAGGAGCTGCCCGACTTCGGTTCCGCCGCCGGGCGGTGGCACCTCGCCCAGGCGCCCGAGGTGTCGGTGCCACCGGACTACACCGCTCGGACCGGCGTCGCCTTCCCGCTGCTGCTCGTGCTGCACACGGCCGCGGACGAGCAGGCCGTACGCGCCGCGGCGACGCGTACCCCGGACGTGGTTTGCGTTGCCATCACCCCGGCCGCCGCGACCTCACCGGCCGATGTCCAGGCTGTGCTCACCGAGGTGCGCCGCAGCGTCCGCATCAGCGACCACGGCTTCGCCGTGGTGACCGACCGATCCCACCGGGGCCTGGCTGATCGGATCGGTGCGCCGGTGACCACCACCGGCACCGGGTGGCCGGCAACGCTCGCGGCCGCCGCCGGCACGCTCCCGCCGCCGCTGGCGGCACCCCTGCAGCCATGAGCATCGACGCCACGGCCACCGTCGTGCTCGGCGCCGTTCTGGCCGTCTCCGCCACCCTGATCGCCGCCTGCCTGTGGGATCGGGCCCGCGCCGTCGGCAGGACCCTGCTCACCTTCCTCGTCGTCCTGCTGCTGAGTGTCACGTGCGCGCTGCAGCTGAACCGTCTGACGGTGGCGTACCCGACGTGGTCCGCGCTGGTCGGCGGGCCCTCGCGGGAGGTGGCGCTGTCGTCCGGGCTGCGTACCCGCCCCGGGGGCGGCCGGCTGCTGACCGTCACGGTGCCGGGCCGGGCCAGCGGGCTGACGCTGACGATGGGCGTCTATCTGCCGGCCGCGTACGACACGCCGGAGGGGGCGGGTCGGCGGTTCCCGGTCATCGAGATGCTGCACGGCTACCCGGGATCGCCGAGCACGTGGGTACGCCGGCTCAAGGTCGTCCAGCACCTCGACGAGGAGATCATCGCGGGCCGGATGGCGCCGGCCGTGGTGCTGCTGCCGTACCAGACTCCGAAGAGGCTGCTGGACACCGAATGCACCAACCTGGCCGACGGCCCGCAGACCGAGACGTTCCTCACCGAGGACGTCGCGGCCTACGCCGCCGACCACTACCGGGTACGGACCGACAGCGCCGGCTGGGGCCTCATCGGCTACTCGGCCGGTGGCTTCTGCGCCATGAACCTCGCCCTGCGCCACCCCCACCGGTACGCGGCGGCAGCCTCGCTGTCCGGGGATGCGGGCCCCGGCATCGCGGTCGGTGACGGGAGCGAGAACACGACCAACAACGTCGCCTGGCGTCTGCAGCACCTGCCCCAGCCGCCCCTGTCGTTCTACGTGGCGTGGGCCGCCGACGACCGGGAATCACGCGACGGCTCACGTGCCGTCGTACGCCTGGCCCGGCCGCCGCTGCGCGTGACGGCGGTCGAACTGCCGAGCGGTGGGCACAGTCACGCGCTGTGGCGGCGAATGGAGAGCCCGGCGCTGGACTGGCTGTCCGGGCAGCTCGCCCGCAGCATCCCGATCGACCGCTGAGGCGAGCGGCGCCGGGCGGAGCCGCTCCTCGATCACCCGCGCCGCGTCCCGGCTCATTGCGGACCCGTGGGCGATTTCGAAGGATCATGCCCGCGCCGCTCCGGCAGTGATGACCCAGTTCCCGCAACGCCCCCTCATGTCGGCGGCCGTCGAGCCGATACTTGTTCTACTGCGACGGCTGCATGAGGGGCGAGGATCTGCATGAGCGACACCACGGGGG
Organism: Actinoplanes sp. NPDC049316; assembly: GCF_040677315.1. Taxonomy (NCBI): domain Bacteria; kingdom Bacillati; phylum Actinomycetota; class Actinomycetes; order Micromonosporales; family Micromonosporaceae; genus Actinoplanes; species Actinoplanes sp. NPDC049316. The sequence continues at coordinate 89,389 of NZ_JBFAQM010000034.1, forward strand.
GCACGGACGCCACGGTCCTGGGCGACCAGCCCGCACGGCGCCGGCCGTCGGACGACGTCTCGATCTCCGGGCGGCTGGTGGGGCCTCTGTACGGCGCGTCCGGGGTGAGCATGGTCCTCTACGGCCTGACCACCCGCTCCGAGGGCCACGGGTGGGTGATCGTCGGTGGCTCGGCGGCGACGGTCATCGCGGGGATCGGGTTCGCGCTGGACTGGTCGCGGGTGCCGCGCGGGCTGGCCCGGGCCATGCCGTACATCGCGCTGGTCATGCTCTGCGCCGTCGGCCTCGGTTGTCCCGACGCCGTCCCGGTGACGACCATGTCGGTCGCGATGGCCCTCATGTGGGGCGGCGTCGCCCTCGACCTCGTCGATCTGGTCGGCCTGGCCGTCGGCGCCATACCCACCGTCGCCCTTCCCCTGGCCCTGCACACCGGCCCCGCCACGGTGGTACGGCAGACGGTGGTGGCGGTGATCGTGGTGACGGCCATCGGGGGCGCCATGCACTGGCTGCGTCGCCAGCTGGACGCCGCACAGGCCCGTGGAGTCCAGGCCCAGGCCGACGCGGCCGCCGCCATGCTGGCCCAGCAGCGCGAACGGGAGGAGTCGGAACGGGTCCGAGCGGCCTCGGCGGCGGCCGAGCTCGCCGAGCGCACGGCCCTGCAGGACAAGGTCTCGACCGAGGCCACCAGCCTGGCCGGCGCGGCCGCGACGGTGAGCGACCAGGCCGGGGCGGCGGCACAGGCGGTCAGCGAGATGTCCCGGGCACTGCGCGAGTTGTCCGAGACCGCCCACGCCTCCGATCGCATCGCCGGGATCGTGGCCGACCGGGCCCAGCAGGCCAGCGACGTCATGGCGGCCCTGGCGGGGTCGAGCAAGCAGATCATGGCTGCCAGCGACGTCATTCAGGGCATCGCGGCGCAGACCAACCTCCTCGCGCTCAACGCCACCATCGAGGCCGCGAGAGCCGGCGACCTCGGCAAGGGCTTCGCCGTGGTGGCCGGGGAAGTGAAGGACCTCGCACGTCAGTCCGGCGAGAACGCCGATGCCATCACCCGGACCCTGGACGAGGTCCAGGCCCAGGTCGACGCCGCCGTCACCCGGGTAGCCGAGATCACGGCCAGCATGGGGGAGCTGGGCGCCCAGAACCAGACCCTCGCCGCGGCGATCGAGGAGCAGTCCGCCACGGTGGCCACGGTGTCGGGCAACGTCTCCGAATCAGCCACACAGGCGCGCCGCATAGCGGATGGCGTACGGGAGCTCGAGCAGATCAGCCGCGCGGGGTGACCGCCCCTGTCCCTCCGCTCCGCTCTCGCCGAAGTCGGCGGTCAGCACGACCGGACGGGAACCATCACGAAGGCGAGGTGGACGGGGCCGGGCAGCGCCGACAGGCGTGCAGGCGGAGGTCCACTACAGTTGCGCTATGAGCAACGGGCGGACGGAGCGATCGCCCGCCCTCGTGCAGTCGGTGGACCGGGCGGTCACCGTGCTGGAGATCCTGGCGCGCCGCGGCGACGCCGGCGTGACGGAGATCGCCGTCGAGCTCGGCGTCCACAAGTCGACCGCGTCGCGGCTGGTCGGCGCGCTGGAATCGCGCGGGCTCGTCGAGCAGGTCTCCGGCCGCGGCAAGTACCGGCTCGGGCTGGGCATGGTCCGGCTGGCCGGAGCCGCCGCCGCCCGCATCGATCTGCCGGAGGCGGCCGGACCGGTCTGTGCCCGGGTCGCCGAGGAGCTCGGTGAGACCGTCAACGTCGCCGTGCTCGACGGCGACCGCAGCGTCAACATCAGCCAGGCGCTCGGGCGGGCCGCCGTGAGCAGCTACAACTGGGTCGGGCGGCAGACCCCGTCGCACGCCACGTCCAGCGGCAAGGTGCTGCTCGCGTACGCCGGCGCCGACGCGCGCCGGGCAGCTCTGGCTCGGCCGCTCGACGCGTACACGCCGTACACGATCACCGATCCGGTCGTGCTGCGGCGGCAGCTGGCCGAGGCGGAGCGGGCGGGGTGGGCCTCGACCGCCGAGGAGCTCGAGATCGGTCTGCACGCGGTGGCCGCACCGATCCGCGGCGCGGGCGGGCGGGTGGTGGCGGCGATCAGCGTCTCCGGTCCCTCCTACCGGCTGCCGGTCTCGGCGTTCGCCGAGCTGGCCGCGCAGCTCAAGGCCGCGGCCGCGGAGATCGGCCGCGGTCTCGGCCATTCCGGCTGACCCGCGCCGGTCGCCGTTGCGCATTGCGCTCTGGTAAAACTCTGCCGCCGGCATTGACCACTGTGGTGCACCGCGCCAACCTATGGCGAGCGTCGCGGAGCGGTCACGCCGGCGACGCCGGAAGCCGTGTGCCCGGCCGTCCGATCCGGCGAGTCAGAGGAAGCATGACGCTGAACAGCTCCGCAACACACGAATACGACGTGGTCATCGTCGGCGGTGGCACGGCCGGCTCGGTGGTGGCCTCCCGGTTGTCCGCCGATCCCGCGGTGCGGGTCTGCCTGGTGGAGGGCGGACCGTCCGACGTGGGCGACGAGCGCGTCCTGAAGCTGCGCAACTGGCTCAACCTGCTCGAATCCGAGCTGGACTACGACTACCCGACCGTGCCCCAGCCGCGTGGCAACTCCCACATCCGGCATTCCCGCGCCAGGGTGCTCGGCGGCTGCTCCTCGCACAACACGATGATCAGTTTTCTGCCGCCGCCCGGGGACTTCGCCGGCTGGGAGGCGGCCGGCGCGAACGGCTGGTCGTACGAGCGGATGCTGCCGTACTGGCACCGGCTCGCCGTGCACATCGAACCGGTCGCCGAGACCGATCGCAACCCGCTCACCGCCGACTTCGTCGCCGCCTGCCACACCGCGCTCGGGGTGCCGGTGCACGAGGACTTCAACGCCGCGCCGTTCGCCGAGGGCACCGGGTTCTTCCCGGTCGGCTACCACCCCGGCACCGGCATCCGCTCGTCGGCCTCGGTGGCGTATCTGCACCCGTACCTCGACCGGCCCAACCTGACCGTGCTCACCGAGACGTGGGCCCACCACCTGGACACCGACGGCGACCGGGTGACGGGCGTGCGCGTGCGCACCGCCGGCGGCGAGGACCTGACCCTGCGGGCCACCGCGGAATACGTGCTCAGCGCCGGCGCCATCGACACCCCACGGCTGCTGCTGCTCTCCGGCATCGGCCCCGCGGCGGACCTGCGCAAGCTCGGGATCGAGGTGGCCCAGGACCTGCCCGGCGTCGGCGAGCACCTGCTGGACCACCCGGAGTCGCTGATCCTGTGGGAGGCGAGCCGGCCGGTCCCGCCGCAGTCGGCCATGGACTCCGACGCCGGGCTGTTCGTGCGCCGCGACCCGGCGGCTGACCGCCCGGACCTGATGTTCCACCTGTACCAGATCCCGTTCACGCTGCACACCGCCCGGCTCGGCTACGACGTGCCCGAGCACGGCTTCGGCATGACCCCCAACGTCCCGCGCCCGCACAGCGTCGGCCGGCTGTGGCTGGCCGACGCGGATCCGCGCACCAAGCCGGCCCTGGACTTCGGCTACTTCACCGACCCGGACGGCTACGACGAGAAGACGATCGTGGACGGCCTGAAGATCGCCCGCGAGGTGGCCGCCACCGAACCGTTCCGGTCGTGGATCGCCCGCGAGATCGCGCCGGGGCCGGACGTGCGCACCGATGCGGAGCTGTCCGCGTACGGCCGGGCGGTGCATCACACCGTCTACCACCCGGCCGGCACCTGCCGGATGGGCGCCACCACCGACGCGCTCGCCGTGGTCGACCCCGAGTTGCGGCTGCGCGGCTTCGCCAACGTACGGATCGCGGACGCGTCCGTGTTCCCCACCATGACCTCCGTCAACCCCATGGTCGCCGTGCTGCTGGTCGGCGAGCGGGCCGCCGATCTGGTGGCCGCGTCCCTGCCGGCCGGGTGACCCCGCCACCGCCCACCGACGACCGCGACCTCGAGGATGCCCATGCCGGCCACGAGCGCCCCGCCACCGCCCACCATCGCCGTCGAGCAGCTCTGGAAGGTGTTCGGACCCCGCGCCGGCCGCATCGTCGGCACCCCGCTCGCCGACCTGTCCCGCGCCGAGTTGCGTGCCCGTACCGGATGCGTGGCCGCGGTCCGCGACGTCAGCTTCGACGTCCGCCCCGGCGAGGTGTTCGTGGTGATGGGCCTGTCCGGCAGCGGCAAGTCCACCCTCGTGCGGTGCCTGACCCGGCTGATCGAGCCGACCGCCGGCGAGGTGCGCATCGACGGTGAGCCGGTCCGCGCGATGAGCCCCCGCCAGCTGCGGGAGCTACGCCGGCACGGCGTGGCCATGGTCTTCCAGCACTTCGGTCTGCTGCCGCACCGGCAGGTCGTCGACAACGTCGCCTACGGGCTGGAGATCCAGGGCGTGCACCGGGCCGAGCGGCACGCGCGGGCCCGGCGGATGCTCGACCTGGTCGGCCTCGAAGGTCACGAGCACGACTACCCCGATCAGCTCTCCGGCGGCATGCAGCAGCGCGTCGGTCTGGCCCGGGCGCTGGCCGGCGATCCGGCGGTGCTGCTGTTCGACGAGCCGTTCAGCGCCCTCGACCCGTTGATCCGCCGCGACATGCAGGCGGAGGTGCGCCGGCTGCACGCCGAGGTCGGCAAGACGCTGGTGTTCATCACCCACGACCTCGCCGAGGCGCTGTCGCTGGGCGACCGCATCGCGGTGATGCGCGACGGGGCGCTGGTCCAGGTCGGTACGCCGGAGGACCTCGTCGGCTCCGCCAGCTCCAGGGTCTGCGCACCCAGGACCGCCCGGTCCAGATCATCATCGTCGGCCTCGGCGACGCGGTCGACAGACAACCCCTCGAAC
>NZ_JBFAQM010000035.1:0-13780 GCF_040677315.1 Actinoplanes sp. NPDC049316
TGGAAGGCCGCCCGGTCCCCCTCTACGGCGACGGCGGCCAGGTCCGCGACTGGATCCACGTCGCCGACCACTGCCGCGGCACGGCCCCTCGCGGCGGCGAACCCCGTCCCCGTCCCCATCCCCCTGGAGATCCCATGAGAAGAAAGCTCAGGCGGCTGCTCGCCCCGCTCGGCGCCGCCGCGCTGGCGGGCTCGCTGCTCGCGGTCGGCGTCCAGCAGGCGAACGCGGCCGACACCCTGTTGTCGCAGGGCCGTCCCGCGCTCGCGTCCTCGCTGGAGAACGGCGAGTCCCCGGCCGCCGCCGCGGTCGACGGGCGCGCCGAGACCCGCTGGGGCAGCCAGTGGGCCGACCCCCAGTGGCTGCGCGTCGACCTCGGCGGCACGGCCACCGTCACGCGCGTCGTCCTGCAGTGGGAGGCCGCGTACGCGAAGTCCTTCCAGATCCAGACCAGCCCGGACGGCGCCAGCTGGACGAGCATCTACAGCACTGCGAGCGGTACGGGCGGCACGCAGTCGCTGACGGTCAACGGCAGCGGCCGGTACGTGCGCATGTACGGCACCCAGCGCGGCACCGGCTACGGCTACTCGCTGTACGAGTTCCAGGTCTACGGCACGTCCTCGACCACCACGCCCCCCAACGGCGACGGCTACGTGTACGCGAACCCGCCCGTCACCGGGGTGGTCCCGTCCACGGCCGTCCCGCCGGCGACGAACCCGCCGACCACGCACCACGAGTTCCAGGCGAACTGCTCGGTGAGCCGGTCGAACCTGCCCGACGACCCGATCGTCTTCCCGAACATGCCGGGCGCCTCGCACTCGCACACGTTCATGGGCAACACGACCACGAACGCCGCGACGACGCTGGCGAGCCTGCAGGCCGGGCAGACGTCGTGCATCACGCCGGGGGACAAGACCGGCTACTGGATGCCGACGCTGCTCAACGGTGACACCGCCGTGCAGCCGGTGGGGCGGCAGGTCATCTACTACAAGAGCGGTGTCATCGACTACCGCAGCGTGCGCCCGTCCCCGCCCGGCCTCCGGTACGTCGTGGGCAGCCCGGCCGCCACCCTCGACGAGTTCAAGAACTCGCCGGGCGCGGTCGAGGGCTGGGAGTGCGGCGACAGCGTACGGAACTGGGACTTCCCGGCGAATTGTGTGGCGGGCAGCCAGCTCAACATCCGCTACCAGGCGCCGAGCTGCTGGGACGGCATCCACCTGGACACGCCGGACCACAAGAGCCACATGGCGTACCCGGTGGTCGGGGTGTGCCCGGCGAGCCACCCGGTCGCCGTCCCGATGATCGAGTTCAAGATGGCGTTCCCGGTGAGCGGGAACATGGCGAACGTGCGGCTGGCGAGCGGCCGGGGCTACTCGTTCCACTACGACTTCTACAACGCATGGGACGCCCCGACGCTCAACGCGCTCGTCACCCACTGCATCAACGGCGGGCTCCAGTGCGACCCGCGCGGTTTCGACCAGTACAAGCCGGACCGCGGAGCGGCCCTGAACGAGAACTACCAACTTCCCTGATCCCGTACGGGGAAATTGTCCGGGTCGTGGGCCCCGGACGATTTCCCCGTACCCCGATAACCGAAATTCACGTGCCTTTTCCGAGCCGCGTCAGATACGTCTTCCGGCTGCGGAGCACCTCGTCGGCGAGGGAGCGGGTCTGCGGCTCGACGCCGGACTTCCGTTCGCTCTCGGCGAGCCGCAGTCCCTGCCGCAGGTGCGCCTCGATGTGCCCGCGGACGAGGTCGTCGAACGCCTTCCCGCGGGTGGCCGCCGCCGTCGTCACCTGCTCGGGCGTCACCATGCCGGGCATGGGCATGCCCTTGTGCGGGTTCTCGGCCGGCAGCCGCGCCTGGTCGTGCAGGCCGCGCAGGGTGGTCAGCTCGCGCTCGTGCGCGCTCGTGACCTCGGCGGACAGGGCTTTGAGGCCGGAGTCGGAGCCGTTGGCCGGTACGAGCGCGAGCAGCGGCAGCAGCTCCTCGTCCATCGCGATGGTGATCTCGACCCAGGCGATGTCGGTGCCGCCGAAGAAGCCGGGGCTGCCGGGCGAGGGGGAGGGGGCCGCGGTGGTGGCCGGCGTGGCGGCCGGGTCGCTGCCGGCGGCGCAGGCGGCCGGCCCGAGGGCGGCGGCGAGAACGCAGACGGCCGTCACGACGCGACGGTGTGCGGGGGGATATCGGTGCGCTGGGGGATACCGATTCACGAATGCGAGTCTTGACTCCGGCGACCCCGGGTGTCAATTCCGTCCCGCGGTTCACACAACAGCTATTGACATGAAGGAAATGCGGGCGTAACACTGCGCCCAGCACTGATGGAGAGCGCTCTCCATCGATTCTCCGGAGTTCCCCGACTCCGCGCCTCAAGTCCCCGACCGTCAGGAGTCCCCCGTGCACCCGGCTTCTCCTCAGGCACCGCCCTCCGCCGGCGGCCCCCCGGCCCGTCGCCGCCGGCGCCTGCTGTCCCCGATCGCGGCGCTGGCGGTGGTGGCCGCGTACGTCGGCGCCGTGCAGTTCACCGCGCACGCCGCGGACACCTTGCTCTCCCAGGGCAAGCCCGTCACCGCCTCGTCGCAGGAGGGCGCGGACGTCACCCCCGCCAACGCCGTCGAACGCAACGCGGGCACGCGCTGGTCCAGCCAGTTCGCCGACCCCCAGTGGCTCAGCGTCGACCTCGGCGCCACCGCCACGGTCACCCAGGTCGTCCTGCAGTGGGAGACCGCGTACGGCAAGGCGTACAAGATCCAGACCTCGCCGGACGGCACCGCCTGGACCGACATCTACAGCACCGCCACCGGTGCCGGAGGCACCGAGACGCTCACCGTCAGCGGCACCGGCCGCTACGTCCGGATGTACGGCACCGGCCGCGGCACGGGGTACGGCTACTCGCTGTGGGAGTTCAAGGTCTACGGCACCACCGGCACCACGACGCCGCCCACCACCCCGCCGACCACGATCCCGGGCACCTGGACCACCGTCTGGACCGACGACTTCACCGGGCCCGCGAACACCTCGCCGAGCGCGGGCAACTGGCTGCTGCGCACCGGAACCCAGTACCCCGGCGGCGCGGCCGACTGGGGCACCGGCGAGGTCGAGACCGCCAGCAACTCCACCGCCAACGTCTTCCTCGACGGCAACGGCAAGCTCGCCATCAAGGCGATCCGCGACGGCTCCGGTAACTGGACCTCCGGGCGCATCGAGACGCAGCGCACCGACTTCGATCCGCGCGCAGGCGAGCAGCTCAAGTTCACCGCCGTCCTCAAGCAGCCCGACGTCGCCAACGGCCTCGGCTACTGGCCCGGCTTCCGCGCGACCGGCTCGGCGTACCGCGGGAACTACACCAACTGGCCCGGGGTCGGCGAGACCGACATCATGACCGACGTCAACGGCCGCAACCAGCTGTCCCAGACCCTGCACTGCGGCACCGCGCCCGGCGGACCGTGCAACGAGTACGACGGCCGCGCCGGCGGGTTCGCCTCGTGCACCGGATGCCAGACCGGCTACCACGACTACACGCAGGTCATCGACCGCACGAAGACCGACGAGGAGATCCGCTTCTACCTCGACGGCCGGCAGACCTGGGTGGTCCGCGAGTCGCAGGTCGGCGTCACCGCGTGGAACGCCGCCGTGCACCACGGCTTCTTCCTGCGCTTCGACCTCGCGATCGGCGGCTCCCTGCCGAACGCGATCGCCGGCTTCACCACGCCCACGCCGGAGACCACCTCGGGCGGCGTGCTCTCGGTCGACTCGGTCACGGTCGCCCGCGCCACGGGCAGCACGCCGGCGGCGATGACGGACCCGGCGACGCCCGCGGGCCCGTCGACCGTGCGGGTGACGGGTACGCAAGGAAACTGGCAGCTGACCGTCAACGGCTCGCCGTACGAGATCAAGGGGTTGACCTACGGACCGCCGCAGGCGGCCGCCGACGGCTACATGCGCGACCTGAAGTCCATGGGCGTCAACACGATCCGCATCTGGGGCGTGGACGACGCGAACACACCGACGCTGCTCGACCGCGCGGCGCAGCAGGGCATCAAGGTGATCGTCGGGCACTGGCTCAACCAAGGGGCCGACTACGTCAACGACACGGCCTACAAGAACTCCGTGAAGGCCGAGATCGTGGCCCGCGTCAACGCGCTCAAGAACCGCCAGGGCGTGCTGATGTGGGACGTCGGCAACGAGGTCATCCTCACCATGCAGGACCACGGCCTGTCCGCCGCCGAGGTGGAGGCGCGGCGCGTCGGGTACGCGAAGTTCGTCAACGAGGTTGCGCAGGCTATCCACGCGGCCGACCCCAACCACCCGGTCACCTCGACGGACGCGTACACGGGCGCCTGGCCGTACTACAAGCAGTACGCGCCGGACCTCGACCTGCTCGCCGTCAACTCGTACGGCGCGATCGGCAACGTCAAGCAGGACTGGATCAACGGCGGCTACACCAAGCCGTACATCGTCACCGAGGGCGGCCCGGCCGGCGAGTGGGAGGTGCCCGCGGACGTCAACGGCGTCCCGACCGAACCGACCGACCTGCAGAAGCGCGCCGGCTACACGGCCAGTTGGAACGCCATCAAGGCACACCCCGGCGTGGCGCTGGGCGCGACGGAATTCCACTACGGACTCGAGAACGACTTCGGCGGCGTCTGGCTCAACACCTTCACCGGCGGCTGGCGGCGGCTCGGCTACCACGCGCTGCGGCAGGCGTACACCGGCCAAGCCTCGGCCGACACCCCGCCGGAGATCACCGCCATGTCGGTGAGCAACCAGACGGCGGTTCCGGCCGGGGGCACGTTCACCGTCACCGCATCGGCCACCGACCCCAACGGCGACCTCATCCGCTACAACCTCATGTACTCCGACAAGCACATCACCGGGAACACCGGCCTGCGGCACGTCACCTTCACCGACAACGGCAACGGCACGTTCACCGCCCGCGCTCCGGAGAAACTCGGCGTCTGGAAGGTCTACGTGTACGCGTACGACGGCCAGGGCAACGTGGGCATCGAGCAGCGCTCGTTCCGCGTGGTCCCGCCGACGGTCCCCGGCACCAACCTCTCGAAGGGCCGGCCGGCGACCGCGTCGACGTACCAGCCGACCGGCAGCAACGGGCCGCAGCTGCCCGCGTACGCGGTGGACGGCGACTACGGCACCCGCTGGGCCAGCGAGTGGGTCGACACCGCGTGGCTCCAGATCGACCTCGGATCGGTGCAGTCGTTCAACCGCCTGCTGCTCGCCTGGGAGGACGCGTACGCGAAGGCGTACACGATCCAGGTCTCGAACGACGGCTCGTCGTGGACCACCGTGTATTCGACCAGCTCGGGCAACGGCGGCTTCGACGACCTGGCGGTGACGGGCTCCGGCCGGTACGTGCGGGTCAACGGCACCACCCGGGGCACGACGTACGGCTATTCGCTCTGGGAGTTCGGGGTGTACCGGAGCTGAACCCCGCCGCACGCACGGTGTCTTTTGTCGGTGGCCCGGTCTAGCGTCTGCGAAGAGGATCCCGGCTACGAGGGGGAAACGATGGACAAGGTGGTCCACTTCGAGGTTCCGTTCGACGACGCCGACCGGGCCCACGGCTTCTACCGCGAGGCCTTCGGCTGGCAGCTGCAGTCCATGCCCGGCATGGGCTACAGCCTGGTCACCACGACCCCGACCGACGAGTCCGGGCGGCCGGGCGAGACGGGCGGCATCAACGGCGGCATGCTCGCCCGCCAGGGCCCGATCACCGCGCCGGTCATCACGATCGGCGTCGAGGACCTGGACGAGTCGCTCCGGCGCATCGAGAAGCTGGGCGGCAAGGTGGAGATCGGGCGGCAGGCCGTGGGGGAGATGGGCTTCTCGGCGTACGTACGCGACACCGAGGGCAACCTCATCGGCCTCTGGCAGAACGCCTGACCACACCCGGCCGACCGCGCGGTGCGCTTGCGTCCCGTCGTGGCGGCCGCCGGTCAGAGCTCGCGGGCCCAGGCCAGCACCCGGTCCACGTCGTCGCGGGTCCAGCCGATCGCCGAGTCGATGCTGACCAGCAGCGTCGGCGCCGCGCGTCCGGCGGCCCACCGGCGGCCCGCGTCGGTGTGGTTGTCGTCGATCCAGGCGGCCGGCCGGTCCCCGGCCGCCGCGGCGATCGCCGGGACCTTGTCCTCGGGCTTGAACGGCAGCGGCGGGAACGGGACCACCGGCAGCGGGTCGATGCCCAGCAGGGGGATCAGGAGCGTGTTCGCGTCCTCGCCCCACGCGCTGGCCCAGTGCACGTCACCGGCCGCGGTCAGCTCGGCGATCCAGGCGCCGTGGCCGGGGCAGTACCGCTCCGGGCCCTCGCCCGGGTAGAACTCGTGCTCCAGGTAGCCGTCGGGGCAGGTGGAGGCGCCGAACGGGTTGAGCACCCCGTCGACGTCCAGCAGCATCACGGGTCGGGTCACGTCCCTATCCAACACCCGGCCCGGGGCGCTGCGCGATCACCCCGGCCCGTCGGTCGATCACGGCACCGGGCCCGGCCGGGAACCCGTACGTCATCCGAACATCAACCGGCGCTGCGCCCGGGCAGAATGGGCGGGTGAGCGACGTACCCGCCAAGGGCCTGGTCCTGGTCGTGGAGGACGAGCGGCCCATCGCCGATCTCGTGCGGCTGTACCTGACCCGGGACGGCTTCGGCGTCCACGTCGAGCACGACGGGTCCGCCGGGCTGGCCGCCGTGCGGCGGATGCGGCCGGTCGCCTGCGTGCTGGACATCGCGTTGCCCGGGATGGAGGGCACGGAGATCTGCCGGCGGATGCGGGAGGACGGCGACTGGACGCCGGTGGTGTTCCTGACCGCGCGCGACGACGAGGTCGACCGGATCCTCGGTCTGGAGCTGGGCGGCGACGACTACCTGACGAAGCCGTTCAGCCCGCGGGAGCTGGTCGCCCGGGTGCGGGCCCTGCTGCGCCGGGCCGCGGGGCCGCCGGACGGGGGCCGGGTCCGGACGCTGGGGCCGGTGAGCCTGGACCCGGGGCGGCGGCTCGTCACCGTGGACGGTTCACCGTTGTCGCTGACGCCGACCGAGTTCGATCTGCTCGGGCATCTGCTCGGCCGGCCGGGGCGGGTGTTCACCCGGGAGGAGCTGCTGGCGAGCGTGTGGGGGTACGCGTCGCACGCGGGCACCCGTACGGTCGACGTCCATGTCGCCCAGGTCCGCGCCAAGCTGGGCGCCGCCGCCGGGGTGATCCGCACCGTGCGCGGCGTCGGCTACACCGCCGATGCGTAGGTTCTTCGCGACCCTCGCCGGCCGGACGGTCCTGGTCACGGCCGCCACCGCGGTCGTCGCCGTCATCATCACCGCGATGGTCGCGTTGCCGATCGCGGTGCGGTCGGCCAACAGCGCCGCGCGGGCCGACCTGGCCGAGAAGGCCGCGGTGGCCGTCGAGCTGCTGACCAGCGAGCGGGCCGTCGTCCGGGAACGGATCGTGAGCCGGCTGCGGGCCGACGGCATCGACGTCTATCTCGTGCGCCGGGGCGTCGTCGACCGGCCCGGTCTGCCGGAACGGGTGGTCACGCAGGTCGCGTCGGGCGCGGTGGTCGACACCCGGGGCATCGTGGACGGCCAGGTCGTGCTGATCGCCGGGCGGCCGCTGCGGGGGGTCGACAGCGGGGTGGTGCTGACGCGGGAGGTCGTGTCGGGAACGGCGGCCCGGGTGCTGGGCGGTGTCTGGGTGGCGCTGCTGGCCGGGCTGCTCGGCGGGGTCGGCGCGGGCGCGCTGCTCGCGCATTTCATCGCGCGGCCGTTGCGGCAGGCGGCGCTGGCGGCCGGGCGGTTGTCGGCGGGGGACCGGTCGGTGCGCCTGGCCGTACGCCCGCCCGCGGAGGCCGCCGAGCTGGCCGTCGCCCTCAACGAGCTGGGCGCGGCCCTGCAGATCAGCGAGGGCCGCGAGCGTGAGTTCCTGCTGTCGGTCTCGCACGAGCTGCGCACGCCGCTGGCCACGATCCGCGGGTACGCCGAGGCGCTGGCCGACGGCGTCGTGACGGATGACGGCGCGGCGAAGGCGGGCGCCACGATGGTCGCCGAGGCGGACCGGCTGGACCGGCTCATCTCGGACCTGCTGGTGCTGTCCCGGCTGGAGGCGGCGGACCTGCCGGTGGACATCGTCGCGGTGGACCTGGCCGAGCTGGTGCGCTCGGCGGGCGAGGCGTGGGCGGCGCGGTGCACACCGGACGGTCCCCGGGTCTCGGTGCAGGCGCCGGAGGTCCCGGTCGTGGTCGACACCGATCCCGGACGCATCCGGCAGGTGCTCGACGGGTTGTGCGAGAACGCGCTGCGGATCGTTCCCGCGGGAGCGCCGCTGGTGCTGGCCGTACGGGCGGACGAGCGCGGCGGTGTGCTGGAGGTCCGCGACGGCGGTCCGGGGCTCACCGACGAGGACCTCGCGGTGGCGTTCCAGCGGGGTGCGCTGCAGCAGCGGTACCGGCACGTCCGCAAGACCGGCAGCGGCTTGGGGCTGGCCCTGGCCGCCCGGCTCGTCGCGCGGCTCGGCGGCACGATCGAGGCGGGGCACGCCCCGGAGGGCGGCGCGCGGTTCACCACGACGCTGCCTTACACAACCCGAACATGACGCTGACGCACCCCACGCACCGCGGCGGCAGGCTCGCCCCATGACTCGAAACCGCATCGCGCTGACCCTCACCACGGCGGGCCTCGCCGGCCTGCTGACCCTCACCGGATGTGGCGCGCCGGGGACGGCCCCGGCCGCGGACGTGGCCGACGAGACGACCGCGTTGCAGACCGTCGCCATGCAGACCGGGCCCAGTGCCTCGCCGGGGGAGCCCGGTGCGCACCGGCCCGGCGTGCGGCGTCTGCTGCGCAAGAACACCCTGCACGGCGAGGTCACCGTGCAGGGCAAGGACGGCGTACGGACGATCGTCGTGCAGCGCGGCACCGTCACGGCCGCCGACGGCAAGTCCGTGAGCGTCAAGTCCTCCGACGGCTTCGCTCAGACCTGGACGCTCGGCGACAAGCTGCGGGTCGTGCAGGACAAGAAGAAGGTCGCCGCGGACGCGGTGAAGACCGGCGCGACGGTCGGGGTGGCCGGCCGCAAGGACGGGGACGCGACCGTCGCGCGCCTGATCGTCATCGGATAGGGCCGCATGGGTTAGGGCCCGCGCTCGTTGCCGTTCGAGCGCGGGCCCTGCCCCGCCCCCTCAACAAAGAATCACTGCAGGATGGCGCCCATCGGCGACAGCAGCAGCTTGCCGACGGCTTCCGCCGTGTGGTCCAGCCGGCCGCGTTCGCGGCCCAGGGCCTGCAGATCGTGGCGTACGGTCCAGAGCCGCTGGGCGTTGCGCCAGGCGACGTTGCGGGTGTACTCCACGACGCCGCCCTGCCACCAGTCGTCGAGGTCGCCGTTCATCATGTCGATGAGCAGCTGCCAGCGCTCGAGGTAGCCGCGGCGCAGGCCCGGGATCTGCTCCGCGAAGATGTCGTTGATCTGCAGGTAGTCGTGGTGCTGGTCGCTGTCGTCCACCGGGTCGCAGCCCTGGTGGTCGAACGTGGTGACCAGCGCGAACGGCAGGTCGAAGTTGATGTGCGCGTTGACACCCGCGGCCGCCGAGGGCAGCGGCCGGGCGTCGGGCCCGGGGATCCGGTGGAACAGCACGGCCCACGCCTTGGGGCAGCCGGCGCTCATGTCGGACCACTGCCGCAGCGCGTCGAAATACCGGGCGGCGAACTCGACGTCGAGCCGGGCCAGGAACGCCGGGTCGGCGAAGCGGCCCGCGTACAGCCGTTCCAGGACGCACGTCGTGATCGTCAGGTAGAGCTTGTTGAAGTCGGCGAGCGGGTTGCCGCCCATCAGCGGCGGCACGCGGTCGAGGACGTCCTGGAGCTTGGTGAGCTGATCGACCACGGCGGGCACGTCGTCGGGGTGCGTGGCCAGCACGTCGGCCATCTCCCGCTGCACCGGCCCCCAGACCGACTCCCTGATCATCCGATCCTCCACTGACGTCGCATGCGCGGAGGCCCTCCAGCACCGCCCGGCGAGCGAGCCGCCGGGCGGTGCTCCCCCGAACGAGACTCAGCCTTTCACCGGCGACCTACGCAGGGATCGGTAGAACGACGTATCTCCGGTACGTAGATAACGGAATGGTCACGCCGCGCGGAGGAAGACCCGGCTGGCCTGGACCCGCGTGCGGACCTGGAGCTTGTCGAAGATGTGCCCGATGTGCACGCCGACGGTCCGCTCACTGATGAACAGCTTCTGGCCGATCTCCCGGTTCGTCAGCCCCTCGGCGACCGCGGCGAGCACCTCCCGCTCGCGGTCGGTCAGCATGCTCAGCTCGTCGCCCTGCTGGGCCGGCGCGGGCGCCACGGCCTCCTCGTCCCCGGTCAGCGCGACCCGGGCCCGCCCGGCGACCTGGGTGATCTCCGCGGCGAACGGCTTGGCGCCCATGGCCTGAGCCGTCGCGTACGCCTCCCGGATCGCGGTGGTCGCCGCGGCCCGGCGGGTCCGCCGCGCGAACGACGCCTCGGCCTGCCGCAGCCGCGAGTACGCCGCCGGGTACGGCTGCTTGCGCCGGTCCCACGCGGCGGCCGCTTTGACCCACAGGTCGGGATCGTTGCGCTCCTCGATCCGGCTCAGCTCCGCGGCGCACAGGTCCAGATAACCGTCGACGACCGCGCGTACGGGTGCAGCGGCGTTCCCGGCATTGCGGGCGACCCGCTCCACCACCACCTGCAGGCGCCGCACCGCCTGGGGGTCCACCGGCACCGTGCCGCCGGCCTGCGCCTCCGCCTCGGCGCGCAGCCCGTGCCAGGCCAGCACACCCAGCAGCACGAGGTCGTCGGAGCGGGTCTCGGTGAGCCCGCGCTGCACCGCCGAGCGGGCCTCGGCGTGCCGGCCCTGCCACATCGCCAGGCCGGCGCGCAGCGTGAGCATCGGCATGACGTGCCGCGCACCGCCGCCGGCGAGGATGGTGGCGGCCGCGTCGAGGTCGCGGTCGGCCGCCTCCACGTCGCCGAAGCCGACCCAGAGCCGGCAGCGGGCGAGCAGGATCTCGACCGCGTCCGCGCCGGACGGCCGGTGCCGCATGGCGTCGGCCAGCACCTGCTCGGCCTCCGCCCACTGGCCCACCCGGAACAGCCCGTTCGCGGCGATCGCGAGCAGCCGCGTCTGGTATGTGCGCCCCTGGCCGATCGAGGCCAGCTTCTCGGCGCCGCGCCGGGCGACGAGCACACCCTCCTCGATGTTGTTGAGCGGGTTCGTCAGCAGCTCGGCCAGGTGCAGGTACGCACACCCGATGTCGTCGGGATGCCCGGAGCGCTCGGCGATCTCCACCGCCTGCCGGATGACCGCGAGCCCCGCGTCCGGGTCCTCGCGGAAGGCCAGGCTGAACCCGAGCGCCGCGCTGGCCCGGACCAGGTCCGCGGTCGAGCCGTCGGAGCGTTCGGCCAGGTCGAGGGCATCGCGGGCGCGGACGCCGGCGTCGGCGTACCGGCCGAGGTGCACGAGCAGCTCGGCCAGATGGGCGGCGGCGCTGGCCTTCTCCGACGCTGTGCACTCGTGGGCGGCGAGCGCGCGTTCGTACTCGATCTCGGCGGTCGCGGTGCGGCCGGCGGCGGCCAGGTAGCGGGCCCGGCGCAGGTGCAGCGCGCAGGTGCCCGGGCCGTCGCCGCGCTCGGCGAGCTGCTCCAGGGTCGTCAGGGCACGCTGATGCTCACCGCAGCGGTGGGCGGACTCGGCCGCGTGCGCGAGCAGCTCCGTACGCCCCGGGTCGAAGTGCGGGGTCAGCTCCAGCGCGAGCGCCCAGTGGCGGTACGCCTCCGCGAAGCCGTACAGCTGCTCGGCGGCGCGGGCGGCGGCCACGACCGACGGCAGGGCTCGGGTGGGCTCGCCGGCCTGCTGCCAGTGGTGGGCGAGCCGGGCGTGGTCGGGCTCGCCGGGCGCGGCCTCGATCGCCTCGGCGTAGCGGCGGTGCCGGGCGGCGTGCTCGGCCGGCAGGACCTCGTGCTCGAGCACCTCGGCCACGACCTGGTGACGCAGCCGGTAACCGTCCGGCGCGCTCGTCACGAACCGGTGCGCGACGGCGTCCCGGACGGCCTCGATCAGCTCGTGCTCGGGCAGCGGCAGCACCCGGGCCAGCAGGCCGTGCTCGACCGGCTCCACCCCGGCGGCCACGGCGTGCACCACCTCGTGTGCGTGCGGCGGCAGCTCGTCGACGCGGGACAGGAAGATCTCGCGCAGCGTGTCGGACAGCTCCACCCGGCCGTCGCGCAGGTCGCGGGCCAGCTCCTCGGCGACGAACGGGTTGCCCCCGCTGCGCTTGAAGACCCGGTCGGCGTCCTCCGGCGCGACGTCCTTGCCCGCGATGGCGGTGACCAGCTCCGCGATGGCGTCCTGGTCGAGCGGAGCCAGATCCAGCACGCGTACGGACCGCAGCCGGCGCAGCTCCGCCAGCACCCGCCGCAGCGGGTGCGAGCCGTGCAGCGACTCGGAACGCACCGCCGCCAGCACCGACAGGTTCAGCTCGCCCAGGCCGGCCAGCAGGTAGAGCAGCAGCTGGCGGGTGCTGCGGTCGGCCCACTGCAGGTCGTCGAGGACCAGCAGCAGCCGGCGTCCGCGGGCCAGCGCGCGCAGCTCCTGCGAGACCCGCTCGAGCAGGGCGCCCGCGCCGTCCGGGCCGTCGGCGGGTCCCGCCGCGGGGTGCGCGCCGGCCTGGCGCAGCGCCTGCAGGACCGGGTGCAGCGGGGAGGCGTCGCCGATGTCGAGGCAGGCGCCGAACAGCACGGCCGCCCCGCCCGCCCGCATCGCGTCGGCGGTCTCGCGCAGCAGCCGGCTCTTGCCGACGCCGCTCTCGCCGGTGACGAACACGGCCGAGGTGCCGCCCGGGCCGGTGGCGAGCAGATCGGCCTGGATCGACGGCAAGATGTCGGAACGTCCGACAAGTGGCGCGTCGTCCCCCTGGCTGGCCATGCGTGGCAGCCTAATGGGAATCGAGCTATGACGTTCTCGTCGGTTCGGACTGTTCTGCGTCACAGAACAACCGACGCGGCGGCCGCTGTCACAGATACGTCATTCTGCGGATCCGCTGTCTTGTTCCGGGCTGGCACCGTTTCCTTCGCCAACGCGAACGAAGGGGCGTGGGACGTGAACAGAACCTCGGTCGGCCTGCGGTGCCGGCGACAGACCGTCACAGTGCTGTTCGTCGACATCGTCGGCTTCACCAGCCTGATCGACGATCTTGACTGCGCCGACGTCCGTGACCTGCAGGTCGACTACTTCGAAACCGTGTCCGCGGTGGTCCGGGCAGCCGGCGGCCTGGTCGAGAAGTTCATCGGCGACGCCGTCATGGCGGTCTTCGGCGCGAGCAGCCCGCGGGCCGGACTACCCGACGAGACGTGCCGGGCGGCCGCCGCCGCGGTGCGGGCCGGGCTGCTGATCCAGGAGGCGCTGCGGGGGCGTCTCCTGGCCGGCCGCTTCCCGGTCCGCACCCGGGTGGGACTCGCCACAGGCGACGCGATCGTGGACCTCGACGCGGCCCGCGACGGCGGCTACGGCATGGTCAGCGGCAGCGTCGTCGCGACCGCGGCGCGGCTGCAGGCGTACGCCCCCCACGACACGGTCGTCGTCTGCGCCGCCACGCAGAGCGCGTCGGACGCCGCGGTCGCGTACCAGGAGATGCCGCCGGTGTCGGTCCCCGGCAAGCCCGCCCCGGTCGAGTTGTGGCGAGCCCTGCACCCGCAGGCCGCCCCCGCCCAGCGAGCTCTCCAGACCTGCAGCTGACGCCGAGCCTGCTGGGCCGGCCTTCTGG